>NZ_CP089985.1:4955000-5285000 GCF_021390155.1 Pseudomonas sp. HN11 | reverse complement strand
TGAAGGTGAGTTGAGAAGCTTGCTGGAGGTATCAGAAGTGCGAATGCTGACATGAGTAACGACAATGGGTGTGAAAAACACCCACGCCGAAAGACCAAGGTTTCCTGCGCAACGTTAATCGACGCAGGGTTAGTCGGTCCCTAAGGCGAGGCTGAAAAGCGTAGTCGATGGAAAACAGGTTAATATTCCTGTACTTCTGGTTATTGCGATGGAGGGACGGAGAAGGCTAGGCCAGCTTGGCGTTGGTTGTCCAAGTTTAAGGTGGTAGGCTGAGATCTTAGGTAAATCCGGGATCTTAAGGCCGAGAGCTGATGACGAGTTAACTTTTAGTTAACGAAGTGGTTGATGCCATGCTTCCAAGAAAAGCTTCTAAGCTTCAGGTAACCAGGAACCGTACCCCAAACCGACACAGGTGGTTGGGTAGAGAATACCAAGGCGCTTGAGAGAACTCGGGTGAAGGAACTAGGCAAAATGGCACCGTAACTTCGGGAGAAGGTGCGCCGGTGAGGGTGAAGGACTTGCTCCGTAAGCTCATGCCGGTCGAAGATACCAGGCCGCTGCGACTGTTTATTAAAAACACAGCACTCTGCAAACACGAAAGTGGACGTATAGGGTGTGACGCCTGCCCGGTGCCGGAAGGTTAATTGATGGGGTTAGCTAACGCGAAGCTCTTGATCGAAGCCCCGGTAAACGGCGGCCGTAACTATAACGGTCCTAAGGTAGCGAAATTCCTTGTCGGGTAAGTTCCGACCTGCACGAATGGCGTAACGATGGCGGCGCTGTCTCCACCCGAGACTCAGTGAAATTGAAATCGCTGTGAAGATGCAGTGTATCCGCGGCTAGACGGAAAGACCCCGTGAACCTTTACTATAGCTTTGCACTGGACTTTGAATTTGCTTGTGTAGGATAGGTGGGAGGCTTTGAAGCGTGGACGCCAGTCTGCGTGGAGCCATCCTTGAAATACCACCCTGGCAACTTTGAGGTTCTAACTCAGGTCCGTTATCCGGATCGAGGACAGTGTATGGTGGGTAGTTTGACTGGGGCGGTCTCCTCCTAAAGAGTAACGGAGGAGTACGAAGGTGCGCTCAGACCGGTCGGAAATCGGTCGTAGAGTATAAAGGCAAAAGCGCGCTTGACTGCGAGACAGACACGTCGAGCAGGTACGAAAGTAGGTCTTAGTGATCCGGTGGTTCTGTATGGAAGGGCCATCGCTCAACGGATAAAAGGTACTCCGGGGATAACAGGCTGATACCGCCCAAGAGTTCATATCGACGGCGGTGTTTGGCACCTCGATGTCGGCTCATCACATCCTGGGGCTGAAGCCGGTCCCAAGGGTATGGCTGTTCGCCATTTAAAGTGGTACGCGAGCTGGGTTTAGAACGTCGTGAGACAGTTCGGTCCCTATCTGCCGTGGACGTTTGAGATTTGAGAGGGGCTGCTCCTAGTACGAGAGGACCGGAGTGGACGAACCTCTGGTGTTCCGGTTGTCACGCCAGTGGCATTGCCGGGTAGCTATGTTCGGAATAGATAACCGCTGAAAGCATCTAAGCGGGAAACTAGCCTCAAGATGAGATCTCACTGGAACCTTGAGTTCCCTGAAGGGCCGTCGAAGACTACGACGTTGATAGGTTGGGTGTGTAAGCGCTGTGAGGCGTTGAGCTAACCAATACTAATTGCCCGTGAGGCTTGACCATATAACACCCAAGCAATTTGATTACTCTAACGAGCATCAGATTGCGGTGTGTGAAGACGAAATGAACCGAAAGTTCGAATCTCACAAAACACCGAATGCTGTCACATACCCAATTTGCTGAAGCGAGGCCAACAGGTCACGACTCAGTACCCGAATTTCTTGACGACCATAGAGCATTGGAACCACCTGATCCCATCCCGAACTCAGCAGTGAAACGATGCATCGCCGATGGTAGTGTGGGGTTTCCCCATGTGAGAGTAGGTCATCGTCAAGATTAAATTCCGAAACCCCATTTGCGAAAGCAGATGGGGTTTTGTTTTGGGCGGGCGAAAGACAGCTAACATCCCAATTCCGCCAAAAACTGCCCACAGTGCTAAAGTCGCACCCTCGATTTTTGCTTTTCCCAAGGAAGCCGTTATGCCGGATGCGACGTCCCTCAGTGCTGGATTCATGGTGGTTCACGGCAACCGCCTGGACGAACTGCGCAGCCTGGTGGTCAGCTGGATGCGCCGCTACCCGCTGGCGCCCCTGGAAAACGAAATTGCCCTGGTACAAAGCAACGGCATCGCCCAATGGCTCAAGCTGGCCTTGGCTGAAGACCCGCAAGAAGACGACATGGGTGGTTGCGGTATCGCCGCCGCCATCGATGTTCAACTTCCCGGCAGCTTTATGTGGCAACTCTACCGCATGGTATTGGGAAAAAATGAAATTCCGCCCAAGTCCCTGCTCGATAAAGCCCCTCTGACCTGGCGCCTCATGCGCCTGCTCCCGGAGCTTATCAATCAACCCCATTTCGAACCGCTACAACGTTTTCTCACCCACGACACCGATTTGCGCAAACGCTACCAACTCGCTGAGCGCCTGGCTGACCTGTTCGACCAATATCAGGTCTACCGCGCCGATTGGCTCGAAGACTGGGCTGCCGGCCGCCACCAGCTGCGCAACGGGCGAGGCGAATCCAAACCCCTCAACCCGGCCAACTGCTGGCAAGCCGAATTGTGGCGAGCACTGTTGTTGGATGTAGGTGAAGAAGGCATGGCCGAAAGCCGTGCCGGCGTTCACCAGCGCTTTATCGAACGCATCAATAAACTTGAGAAAGCACCCGAGGGGCTGCCATCCCGAGTCATCGTTTTCGGAATCTCATCATTACCCGCACAGGCGCTTGAAGCCCTGGCCGGCCTCGCGCGATTCAGCCAAGTCCTGCTCTGCGTACACAACCCCTGTCGCCACCATTGGTCCGACATCGTCGCTGACAAAGACCTGCTGCGTAACGAATACAAACGCCAAGCGCGGAAAGTCGGCATGCCGGTCACCATCGATCCACAAACCCTGCACCAGCACGCCCACCCGCTACTGGCCGCCTGGGGCAAACAAGGCCGTGACTACATCAGCCTGCTGGACAGCTACGACGACCCCAATAGCTATCGCGCAGCATTCCGCGATGGTCGCATTGACCTGTTCAGCGACAGCGAACCCACCACACTGCTCAACCAGCTCCAGGACGATATCCTCGAACTGCGTCCACTCAATGAAACCCGCGAGCTATGGCCTGCCGTCGAGCTGGAACGTGATACCTCCATCCGCTTCCACATCGCCCACAGCGCCCAGCGCGAAGTGGAAATTCTCCACGACCAATTGCTCCAACGCTTCAGTGCCGACCCCACGTTGCGCCCCCGGGACATCATCGTCATGGTCCCGGATGTCGACAGCTACGCGCCGCACATTCGCGCCGTGTTCGGGCAACTCGAACGCAATGACCCACGCTTTATCCCGTTCACCCTGACCGACCAAGGCCAACGTGGCCGCGACCCGCTGCTCATCGCCGTCGAACACCTGCTGAAGCTGCCCGACAGCCGCTTCCCGGTCAGTGAGATCCTCGACCTGCTCGACGTGCCGGCCCTGCGCGAACGCTTCGCTATCAAGGAGCGAGACCTGCCCACGCTGCATCGCTGGATCGAAGGCGCCGGCATCCGTTGGGGGCTCAACGCAGACCAACGTGCCGGTCTTGGCCTGCCAGCGGAGCTGGAACAAAACAGCTGGCGTTTCGGCCTGCGCCGTATGTTGCTCGGTTACGCCGTAGGCACCGGCACCGCGTGTGACGGTATCGAGCCCTACGACGAAATCGGTGGCCTTGATGCAGCACTCATCGGCCCTTTGGTCGCTTTGCTTGACGCACTCAACGACGCACATCAAGCACTGTCGCTACCTGCTGCTCCGGCGGAATGGGGCGAGCGCCTGCAACACCTGACGCAACTGTTCTTCCTACCCAGCAGCGAACACGATGACTACCTGCTGGGCCAACTCGAACAACTCAGGGAGACCTGGCTGGAAACCTGCGAATCTGTCGGCCTGCAGGACGAGTTACCTCTCACCGTCGTCCGCGAAGCCTGGCTTGCAGGTCTGGACCAGGGGCGACTGTCCCAGCGTTTTCTGGCCGGAGCTGTCAATTTCTGTACTTTGATGCCGATGCGTGCGATTCCATTCAAGCTTGTTTGCCTGCTCGGCATGAACGACGGCGACTATCCGCGCGCCCAACCCCCGCTGGACTTCGACCTGATGGGCAGCGACTACCGCCCCGGCGACCGCTCACGGCGTGAAGACGACCGCTATCTGCTGCTCGAAGCGCTACTGTCTGCCCGTGACCAGTTGTACATAAGTTGGGTGGGCCGCAGCATCCGCGACAACAGCGATCGCCCGGCCTCAGTGTTGATAGGCCAGCTTCGCGACCATCTCGCCAGCGGCTGGCATCATGCCAACAGCGACGAACCGCTGATCGAAGCCATGACACAAGAACACCCGTTGCAACCGTTCAGCGCCCGCTATTTCCATGAGGGCGACGTGCTGTTCAGCTACGCCCGTGAATGGCAATTGCTGCACGAAAAACCGGATGCAATCTCAAAAGAAAACGAACTCACCTCGCATCAACAGGACGAACCTCTGAGCCTCGGCCAGCTTCAAGACTTCCTGCGCAACCCGGTCAAACACTTCTTCAGCCAGCGCCTGAAAGTGTTCTTCGAGGCCGCCGAGGTGCCGTTGGCTGACGAAGAGCCCTTCGTTCTCGACGCACTGCAGCGCTACAGCCTGAGCGATAGCCTGCTCAGCGCCGCACTCACCCAACCCGATCACCTTGATCACGCGCTGAACGCCCAGGCTTTGCGCCTGCAAGGCAGTGGCCTGTTGCCGATGGTGGGTTTCGGTGAGTGCCTGCGCAACGAACTGATCGAGCCCTTGCCCGATCTGCTGCGACGCTACCAGCAATTACTGGCCCTTTGGCCCATCCCGCACCCCGTCGCCGAACCAGTCAGTTTTGAGCATCATGGCGTTCAATTGGAAGGCTGGATCAGTGGTCTGCACCGACGCAGTGATGGCGGGTTGCTCAGCGTCACCACCATCCCCAACAGCATCGGCTCGATCAAGACCCGTAAGTGGCATCGCCTGATTCGCCCCTGGGTCAATCACGTGGTTGCCTGCGCCTGCGGCCTGCCACTGAGCACCGGCTTGGTGGCCAGCGATGACACCCTGCTGCTGCCGCCTCTGGATAAAGCCAATGCTCAAGAAATACTCGGTCACCTGCTGTTGGCCTGGCACACAGGAATGAGCAAACCGTTGCCCGTCGCCGTCAAGACGGCTTTTGCCTGGCTCGGCCAAACTGATCCTGCCAAGGCCCAGGCGGCTGCCAGCAAAGCCTACGAAGGCGATGGCTTGACCACCGATGGCGAGCGCCGCGAAACCCCGGCATTCACCCGTCAGTTCCCCGACTACGCCGCTCTGATCGCCAGCGAAGAATTCGAAGGTTGGTGCGAAACCCTGTATCGCCCGCTGCTCAACGCGCCGTGGCGATCACTCACAGGTGAGGAGGCCGGTGCATGACCAACAAACCCTTGGCCCTGGCGTTCCCGCTCAAAGGCAGCCAGCTGATTGAAGCCAGCGCCGGCACGGGCAAGACTTTCACCATCTCCGCCCTCTACCTGCGCCTGGTCCTCGGCCACGGTGGTGAGGAATCAGCCTTCGGCCGCGAACTGCTGCCGCCGCAAATCCTGGTGGTGACCTTCACCGATGCCGCCACCAAAGAACTGCGCGAACGCATCCGCATCCGCCTGGCCGAAGCCGCACGCTTCTTTCGCGAAGAAATCGAACAGCCCGACGTTCTGATCGCTGATCTACGCGATGAGTACCCACTCGAACAATGGCCCGCCTGCGCCAACCGCCTGGACATCGCCGCCCAGTGGATGGACGAAGCCGCTGTCTCAACGATCCACAGTTGGTGCCAGCGCATGCTGCGTGAGCATGCCTTCGACAGCGGCAGCCTGTTTACTCAGACCCTGGAAACCGATCACAGCGACCTGCTCGGCGAAGTGCTGCGCGACTACTGGCGGCTGTTCTGCTACCCAATGCATGACGACGCACTCAACTGGGTGCGCAGTCACTGGGGTGGCCCCGCTGCGTTGATGCCGCGAGTACGCGCGCTGTTCGGCAGCGAACGACCGACGGACGAAACCCGCGAACCCGCAGAATTGATCACGGCTTGCTTGCAAGAGCGCCGCGAAGCACTGACGACCATCAAGGCGCCTTGGCAGCAATGGGCCACTGAGCTGCGCGACATCTGCCTGCAAGCCGTGGCCGCCAAGGCCGTAGACGGGCGCAAGATGCAAGCCCGCTACTTCGAACCCTGGTTCGAAAAGATCAGCGCCTGGGCCGCCGACGAAACCCTTGAACAACTGGATATTGGCACCGGCTTCACCCGCCTCACACCCGAGGGCATGGCCGAAGCCTGGAAAGGCGAGCCACCTCAGCATCCCGGTATCGACGCCATGGCTGGCCTCAAGGCGGCGCTTGATGCGCTGCCAACCCCCGACGCCGCGGTGTTGCAACACGCCGCCGGCTGGGTGGGCAAACGCTTCGAAGAAGAAAAACGCCGACGCGCCGAAATGGGCTTCGACGACATGCTCATCCGCCTCAACGCCGCTCTGCAAGCCGACGGCGGTGATCGCCTGGCCAGTGTGATCCGCGAGCAATTTCCGGTGGCCTTGATCGACGAGTTCCAGGACACCGACCCGGTTCAATACAGCATCTTCGACAGCATCTACCGCATCGAAGAAAACCACCTCGACAGTGGTCTGTTCCTGATTGGCGACCCCAAACAAGCGATCTATGCCTTCCGGGGCGCCGACATCTATACCTACCTGCGCGCCCGCCAGTCCACCACCGGCCGCCACCATACGTTGGGCACCAACTTCCGCTCCAGCCACGCGATGGTCGAGGCGGTGAACCACGTGTTTCAGCGTGCGGAAACGGGCCGTGGTGCATTCCTGTTCCGCGAGCCTGATGGTGAAAACCCGGTGCCGTTCCACTTGGTGCTGTCCCAGGGCCGTAAAGAGCAATTGCAGGTCGATGGCCAAACGCTCCCTGCGATGAACCTCTGGCACCTACCCACCGACCAGCCGGTTTCCAATGTGCTTTATCGTCAGCAATTGGCGGCCGCCTGTGCCACGCAAATAGTTGAATTGCTCAACGGCGGGCAGCAAGGCAGCGCAGGTTTCCTGCAACCGGACGGCAACTTCAAAGGTGTGCTTCCGTCAGACATCGCCATCCTCGTGCGCGACGGCAAGGAAGCCCAGGCCGTGCGTGCTGCATTAGCCGTCCGTGGCGTTCGCAGCGTTTACCTGTCCGACAAGGACTCGGTCTTCGCCGCCCAGGAAGCCCACGACTTGCTGGCCTGGCTCAAGGCCTGCGCCGAGCCGGATGTCGAGCGCCCGCTGCGCGCCGCTTTGGCCTGCGTCACCCTGAACCAGTCACTGCCGGAACTGGAGCGTCTGAACCAGGACGAACTGGCGTGGGAAAGTCGTGTCATGCAGTTCCGTGGCTACCGCGCGATCTGGCGCACCCAAGGCGTGCTGCCGATGCTGCGTCGCCTGCTGCACGACTTCAAGCTGCCGCAAACCCTGATCGCACGCAGTGACGGTGAGCGTGTGCTGACCAACCTGCTGCACCTCAGCGAACTGCTGCAACAGGCGGCATCGGAACTGGATGGCGAGCAGGCACTGATCCGCCATCTGGCCGAGCACCTGGCACTCTCGGGGCAGGCGGGCGAGGAACAGATCCTGCGCCTGGAAAGTGATGAGCAACTGGTCAAAGTGGTGACTATCCACAAATCCAAAGGCCTGGAATACGATCTGGTTTTCCTGCCGTTCATTTGCTCTGCCAAACCCGTGGATGGCAGCCGATTGCCGCTTCACTACCATGATGACCACGGCAGATCCCAAGTCAGCCTGCGCCCTACGCCTGAGCTGATCGCTCAGGCCGACAATGAGCGCCTGGCCGAAGACCTGCGCCTGTTCTACGTAGCCCTGACCCGCGCCAAGCATGCGTGCTGGCTGGGTATCGCGGACCTCAAGCGTGGCAACACCAACAGCACCGTACTGCACCTGTCGGCACTGGGCTATTTGCTCGGCGCAGGCGCATCGTTGGGTGAGTCCGCCGGCTTGGCGCGCTGGCTCTTGGACCTTCAAGAAGGTTGCAGCGCAATCAACTACGCCCAGGTACCCGAAGCACAAGACATCCTTTTCCACCCACCGCGCAACGAAGCCACGCTGCGGGCGCCCTTGCTGCCCAAGCGCAAGGCCGCGGAAAACTGGTGGATTGCCTCCTACAGTGCCTTGCGCATTGGCGACAGCATGAGCGCCGCCGCTCTCGAAGCACCGGAAAGCCCACAGGCCCAGAAGCTGTTCGATGACGAACGTCTCGACCCCGACGCACCGCGCGAAGTGGCGGCGGCCGGCGGCGACATTCACCGTTTCCCACGCGGCCCTAACCCAGGGACCTTCCTGCATGGCCTGCTGGAATGGGCTGGAGAAGAGGGTTTCAACGTCACGCCCGAGGCGATCGAAAAAGCCGTGGGTGCTCGCTGCAACCGACGCAACTGGGAAGGCTGGATCATCACCCTCAGCAGTTGGCTCGGTCACCTGCTGCAAACGCCATTGCCTGTGGATAACGGTCACGTTTCCCTCAGCGCTTTGCAGCAGTACCAGATCGAGATGGAATTCTGGTTTGCCAGCCACAAGGTCGACGTACTCGCCCTCGACAAGCTGGTCTGCCAATACACCCACCACGGCGTTTCCCGCGTCGCCGCCGAGCCTGTGCTGCTCAATGGTATGTTCAAGGGCTTCATCGATTTGACCTTTGAACATGACGGTCGCTATTACGTGGCTGATTACAAATCCAACTGGCTGGGCCCCGACGAGTCGGCCTACACCGTCGATGCCATGGAACAGTCGATCCTCGATCATCGGTACGACCTGCAATACGTGCTCTACCTGCTTGCCCTGCACCGCCAGCTCAAGGCGCGCCTGCCGGACTACGACTACGACCGCCACGTCGGCGGTGCGCTGTATATTTTCCTGCGTGGCACGCAATCCGCGAGCCAGGGGGCGTATTTCACCCGGCCGCCACGGGAGCTGATCGAAGGCCTGGACCTGCTGTTCCAGGGCAAGCCCATCCCGCCCAAGGTTGAGCCCGCCTGGGAACAAGGAGTGTTGTTATGAGCCTGTCGCCGCTACCGCTGGAGGAACTGACGCCCCTCAGCCGCGCCGCCGACCTGTTGCAATTGCTGGAGCGTTGGGTGGATCGCGGTTGGTTGCGTGCCCTGGACAAAGCCTTCGTCGGCTTCCTGCACGAGCTTGATCCACAGGCCGACCCGCTGGTGCTGCTCGCCGCGGCGCTGACCAGCCATCAATTGGGCCATGGCCACGTCTGCCTTGACCTGTTCGAAACCCTCAAGGCACCCGACTTCGCTCTGTCGTTGCCGCCGGAAGGCGATCTGCAAACCGGCGCCATGCTGCTGCCGTCGCAGTTGCTCGACGGCCTCGACGGCGCCCACTGGTGCCACGCGCTGGCCGCCAGCCACCTGGTCGCGCTGGCGGTCGATGGCAGCGAGTCCGCCCAAAGCCGCCCGCTGGTCCTATCCGGCAAACGCCTGTACCTGCGCCGCTACTGGACCTACGAGCGGCGTATCGATACCGCATTGCGCCTGCGGCTCGCCACTCAGGAAAGCGTCGTCGCCGATTTACCGCAGCGCCTGAACAGTTTGTTCGACCAACCGCCGCCCGACGGCGTGATCGACTGGCAAAAACTGGCCTGCGCCCTGGCCACTCGGGGTGCATTCAGCATCGTCACCGGGGGCCCCGGTACCGGCAAGACCACCACCGTGGTGCGCCTGCTCGCGCTGTTGCAGGCGCCGGCCGTGGAAACCGGCAGCCCGTTGCGCATTCGCCTGGCCGCGCCCACCGGTAAAGCCGCCGCACGCCTCACCGAGTCCATCAGCCAACAAGTGCTGTCGCTGAAAGTGCCGGACAGCGTAAAGGAAAAAATCCCGACTCAGGTCACCACTGTCCACCGCTTGCTCGGCAGTCGCCCAGGCACGCGGCATTTTCGTCATCACCTCGGCAATCCGCTACCTCTGGATGTGCTGGTGGTGGACGAAGCCTCGATGATCGATCTGGAAATGATGGCCAACCTGCTCGATGCCTTGCCGCCCCATGCACGCTTGGTACTGCTGGGTGACAAGGACCAACTCGCGTCGGTAGAGGCGGGCGCGGTCCTCGGTGATTTGTGCCGCGACGCCGAAGCCGGTTTCTATAGCGCCGAGACCCGCCAATGGCTGCAAGCCGTCAGCGGTGAAGACCTCAGCGCCAGCGGCCTGCAGGAAGACCTCGACGCCAGCCACCCGTTGGCCCAGCAAGTGGTGATGCTGCGTTACTCGCGACGTTTCGGCGAAGGCAGTGGTATCGGCCAACTGGCGCGTTGGGTCAATCAACAAAATGCCGAAGAGGCGCGCAAGCTGCTGGCGGCGCACAGCCATAGCGACCTGTTCTGCGTCAGCCTCAAGGGCGAGCACGACCCTGCACTGGAGCGTCTGGTGCTGGATGGGCAGGGCGACGGCGCCCAAGGTTATCGCTATTACCTCAACCTGCTGCAAAGCGCCCGTCCGTCACTTGATACCCCGCGTGAAAGTGCCGCCTGGACCCATTGGGCAAAACAACTGCTGCAAGCCTTCGACGCGTTCCAACTGCTCTGCGCGGTACGCAAAGGCCCCTGGGGCGTGGAAGGCCTGAACCTGCGCATCACCGCGGCCCTGCGCAAAGTGGGGCTGATCGAAGGCGACGAGCAATGGTACGAAGGTCGCCCGGTACTGATGACCCGCAACGACTACGGCCTGGGCCTGATGAACGGCGATATCGGCATCGCGCTGAAATTGCCCGAAAGCGACGGCGGCCCGCAGGTGCTGCGCGTGGCCTTCCCACGTAACGACGGCCAGGGCGGTGTGCGATTTGTGCTGCCCAGTCGTCTGAACGATGTGGAAACCGTGTACGCCATGACCGTGCACAAATCCCAGGGCTCGGAGTTCACTCACACTGCGCTGATCCTGCCGGACGCATTGAACCCGGTGCTCACCAAAGAGTTGATCTATACCGGCATCACCCGGGCCAAGCGCTGGTTCAGCCTGATCGAGCCCCGAGGCGGCGTGTTTGAAGAAGCCGTAAGGCGCAAGGTCAAGCGGTTGAGTGGGTTGATGCTGGAGTTGGGTCAGGAGTCAGACATTTCTGACGCTGTGCTATCGTTGCGGCATCACCCTGAAAACATCTGAGAGAATCGCTGCATGAACGTGGCTGTCTCGCCTGCAGAGCGTAGTTTTAGCTGGAGACAACTGCTGCTTGTGGCGGTTTTGTGTGTGTTCGCGTCGGGTGCATTTGCCCAGGCGCCCAGCCCTGCCGAGGCCCGCGCCCAGGCGGTTACCCAAGTGGTACTCGGTATCCTCAGTTATGCGCGCTGGCCGGTAGAACCTGCGCAATTGCGCCTGTGCATCGTCGGCCCGACTCAATACACCGACGACCTGATCAAGGGCACCACACAGGCCACCGGCCGCCCAGTGGTGGTGCGACGCCTGCTGGCCAGCCATCCCGATATCGTCAATGCGTGCGACGCCGTGTATATCGGCAAACTCAGTGCCGATGAGCGCAGCCAGTTGTTCACGTCGTTAATCGGCCATCCGGTACTGAGCATCAGCGAAGTTGGCGACCAATGCACGGTGGGCAGTCTGTTCTGCCTGCGAGTGAGCGATGAGCAGGTGTCGTTTGAGGTCAACCTCGACTCCGTCGCCCGCAGCGGCGTGCGCATTCACCCCAGTGTGCTGCAGTTGTCACGTCGCCGAGCATCCGCGTCATGACGGTCGATAAAGTGCGACCGACCCTGCGCTCGGTCATTGGCCGAGGGCACCTGATTCTGGCGCTGGTGGCCGTGACTCTGGCCAGCGTCTCACTGACCTTGCTCGGTGTACTGGCGCTGCGCGTCTATGCCGAACACAACCTGCACCTGATCGCACGCTCTATCAACTACACCGTGGAAGCCGCGGTGGTGTTCAACGATAGCGCGGCGGCCACTGAAGCCCTCAGCCTGATCGCCTCCACCGAAGAAGTGGCCGAGGCTGAGGTCTTCGATGCCAGTGGCAAGCTGTTGGCGAAGTGGATACGTCCGGAAACCGGCATGCTCTCGCGAGTCGAGCTGGAGCTGGCACATACCCTGCTCGAGCAACCCATCAGCCAGCCGATCCTGCATCAAGGCAAAGCCATCGGCAGCATTCACCTCACCGGCCACGGCGGTAGCCTGCTGCGCTTCCTGCTCAGCGGCCTGGCCGGGATCCTCATCTGCACCGCCCTCAGCGCGTGGGTGGCCCTGCATCTGGCGCGACGCTTGTTGCGCGGCATAACCGGCCCGCTGCAAAGCCTCGCCGCCGTGGCCCACGCGGCCCGCAGCGAACGCGACTTCGACCGCCGCGTGCCACCGGCGCGGATCGCCGAACTCGACAGCCTGGGCAGCGACTTCAATGCCTTGCTCGGCGAGATGGAAGCCTGGCAAAGCCATCTGCAAAGCGAAAACGAATCCCTCGCCCACCAAGCCAACCACGACAGCCTCACCGGCCTGCCCAACCGCGCCTTCTTCGAAGGCCGTTTGATCCGCGCCCTGCGCAGCGCGGCCAAGGCCAAAGAACAGGTGGCGGTGCTGTACCTCGACAGCGACCGCTTCAAAGAGATCAACGACAGCTTTGGCCATGCCGCCGGCGATGCCGTTCTTGTGGCCGTCGCCGAACGTGTGCGTGCGCAATTGCGTGAAGACGACCTGATGGCGCGTCTGGGCGGCGATGAGTTCGCCATCCTGCTGGCGCCGTTGCACAAGGCGCAAGATGCCGAGCGTATCGCCGACAAGATCATCGCCAGCATGGACCTGCCCATCCCCGTGCCTGGTAACACCCAGGTATTGACCTCCCTCAGTATCGGCATTGCGATCTACCCCGATCATGGCGCCACCCCTGGCACCTTGCTCAATGCCGCCGACGCGGCGATGTACCAGGCCAAGCGTTTGTCCTCGGGCGGCCAGCAAACGGCGGAGTCGGAGAATTCCGTCGTCAACGTTCAACACAGGAGTTGACCCCTTGTTCACGACCGCGCGTTTCATGTTTATCACCCTGCTGGTAGCCCTGCTCGCCCTCGGCGGCTGCCAGACGCCGCCCCCCAAAGGCCTGACCCCAGCGCAAGTGGCCGTCCTCAAGCAACAAGGCTTCGAATTGACCGACGAAGGCTGGGCATTCGGCCTGTCCGGCAAAGTGCTGTTCGGCAGCGACGTTGAAACCCTCAACCAACCCAGCACCGACATCGTCCAACGCATCGGCAAGGCCCTGCTGGGCGTTGGCATCGAACGCGTACGCGTCGACGGCCACACCGATGCGTCGGGTAAGGAAACCTACAACCAGCAACTGTCCCTGCGCCGTGCGAAAAGCGTGGCGGCGGTGTTGACCGGTGTGGGCATGAAGGAAGAAAACATCCAACTGCGCGGGTTGGGCAGCAGCGAGCCGGTGGCCTCCAACGATACGGCGGCAGGACGCACAGAGAATCGGCGGGTGTCGATTGTGGTGATTGCGGACTGACCCCGTCCCGCCAATCTCAATGTGAAACCCAATCAACTGTGGGAGCTGGCTTGCCTGCGATAGCGGTGTGAAGTACCGGATGTACTGGCTGACACACAGCCATCGCAGGCAAGCCAGCCCCACAGTGGGTTTTTGCGGTGTGCTTGCTAAAGTCTGCGCTTAACGGCTTGGCGTCATTGCTTGCGTCAGGTCATCAACCACGGCTTTGCCCATCTCACACAGGTAATGCGCGGCCCACGCGTATTGCTCGCCGCGCACATCCATGGCGGCTTCCATCGCGAGTTTCTTGGAGTAGAAAAGCAGGGTGGAAGCGTGCTCTAACGCTTCCTCAATGGGCATGCCGGCGTTGAGGCGGAACAGGGGTTTTTCGTTTTCGCCGTAGTCCCCGAAGGTGACGACGCCGAGGGTGGTGATGGAGGAAAGCGGTGGATCGGGGACGATTTTGCTCATGATGATTGCTCTCTGCTGAAGTAGAGCCGCCACATCACATCGCTAAACATGAAAAGGGTGGCAGCTGTGTGCAGGTTAGCGATCCGGGTTGAGAGACCCCGGGTAGACTCAAGGTCTCCCGCACACAGCCGCCATAAAACGCTAAAAGCTAGCGAGAGCCAGCTAATACTGTTGGAAGCGGTGCCTCATGAATCCGGATCGCTAAACCCGATCGCTGATGAGCAGCGAAGTCAGGAGGCTAGTGACCCAAACGGTAAGGCGCAATGGGGTAGAGAGTCTCTAGGAAACGTCCTGCAAATTAAAGCGAATCATCGTTGATGGCCCTTTAATCCGCGAACCTGATCTCTCGTGTCTCCCCCATCAACAACCCCTGATTCTGCTCCGTCACCTCCCGGATGTAGTCCCACAACAACGTAATCCGCTTCAACTTCCTCAGATCCTCCCGGCAATACATCCAGAACTGGCGAGTGATGGAAATCTGCTCCCCCAGCACCGGCAACAACCGCGGATCCTGCGCAGCGAGAAAGCACGGCAATATCGCCATCGACCGGCCCTGCTGCGCCGCCACGTACTGCGCGATCACGCTGGTACTGCGCAGGCTGGCGCTGGCGCCGGGCACTACGTTTGCCAGGTACAGCAACTCCGAGCTGAACGCCAAATCATCCACATAACTGATAAACGGATGCTCGGCCAAGTCCGCCGGTTTGCGGATCGGTGGGTGCTGGTCCAGGTACTCCTGGGTCGCGTACAGCTGCAATTTGTAGTCGCACAGTTTGCAGCACACATACGGCCCGTGTTCCGGGCGTTCCAGGGCGATGACGATGTCGGCTTCGCGTTTGGACAGGCTAATGAAGTGGGGCAGGGGCAGGATGTCGACCGAGATGGCCGGGTAGGTGTCGACGAAGTGGCTCAGTTGCGGGGTGACGAAGAAGCTGCCGAACCCTTCGGTGCAGCCCATGCGCACGTGGCCGGACAGGGCCACGCCGGAGCCGGAAACTTGCTCGCAGGCCATGTGCAGGGTGCTTTCGATGGACTCGGCATAGCCCAGCAAACGCTGGCCTTCGGTGGTGAGCACAAAGCCGTTGGTCCGGGATTTTTCGAACAGCAGCGTACCGAGTGACACTTCCAATGAACTGATGCGCCGCGACACGGTGGTGTAGTCCACCGCCAGGCGTTTGGCGGCCACGCTGGCTTTGCGGGTGCGGGCCACTTCGAGGAAAAACTTCAGGTCATCCCAGTTCAGGGAGCCCAGGGACGTAATGTTTTTTTGCATATTGGTCCGGCTTTTATGTGCGTTCTTATTAGAGATTTGCACATCTATACTCCAAATACAGTCCGAACGCCTCATTCTTCAAGGCGATTCAACGCCTTGGTTCTCTGCATATAAATAAGAATTGGAGACCACATGAACGCATCTGCCGATATTTCCGTGCAACAGGTCAAGTTGCTGATCAACGGTGAGTGGGTCGAGTCCAAGACCACCGAGTGGCAAGACATCGTCAACCCGGCCACCCAAGAGGTGCTGGCCAAAGTCCCGTTCGCTACTGCCGATGAAGTCAACGCTGCCATCGACGCTGCCCACCGCGCCTTCCAGACCTGGAAGCTGACGCCGATCGGCGCGCGCATGCGCATCATGCTCAAGCTACAAGCCTTGATCCGCGAACATTCCAAGCGCATTGCCGTGGTGCTCAGCAACGAGCAGGGCAAGACCATTGCCGATGCCGAAGGCGATATTTTCCGTGGCCTGGAAGTGGTGGAACACGCCTGTTCCATCGGCACCCTGCAAATGGGCGAATTCGCCGAGAACGTCGCCGGTGGCGTCGACACCTACACCCTTCGCCAACCCATCGGCGTGTGCGCGGGCATCACCCCGTTCAACTTCCCGGCGATGATTCCGCTGTGGATGTTCCCGATGGCGATTGCTTGCGGTAACACCTTCGTCCTTAAACCGTCCGAGCAGGACCCGTTGTCGACGATGCTGTTGGTGGAGCTGGCGCTGGAAGCTGGCGTGCCGGCTGGCGTGCTCAACGTGGTGCACGGCGGCAAGGATGTGGTGGATGCGCTGTGCACCCATAAAAACATCAAGGCCGTGTCCTTCGTGGGTTCGACCGCCGTGGGCACTCACGTCTACGACTTGGCCGGCAAACACGGCAAGCGTGTGCAGTCGATGATGGGCGCCAAGAACCACGCCGTGGTGCTGCCGGATGCCAACCGCGAACACACCCTCAATGCCCTGGTCGGCGCCGGTTTTGGCGCGGCGGGCCAGCGTTGCATGGCGACCTCGGTGGTGGTGCTGGTGGGCGCGTCCAAGCAATGGCTGCCGGACCTGAAAGCACTGGCGCAAAAGCTCAAGGTCAACGCAGGCAGCGAAGCCGGTACCGATGTGGGCCCGGTGATTTCCAAGCGCGCCAAGGCACGTATCCTGGAACTCATCGAGAGCGGCGTGAAAGAGGGCGCCAAGCTGGAGCTGGATGGCCGCGACATCAAGGTGCCGGGCTTCGAGCAAGGCAACTTCGTCGGCCCGACCCTGTTCTCGGGCGTGACCACTGATATGCGCATCTACACCGAGGAAATCTTCGGCCCCGTGCTGGTGGTGCTGGAAGTCGACACCCTCGACCAGGCCATCGCACTGGTCAACGCCAACCCGTTCGGCAACGGCACCGGCCTGTTCACCCAAAGTGGCGCGGCGGCGCGCAAGTTCCAGAGCGAGATCGATGTAGGCCAAGTGGGCATCAACATCCCGATCCCGGTGCCGGTCCCTTTCTTCAGCTTCACCGGTTCGCGTGGTTCCAAGCTTGGCGACCTCGGCCCATACGGCAAGCAAGTGGTGCAGTTCTACACCCAGACCAAAACCGTCACCAGCCGCTGGTTTGACGACGACACGGTCAACGATGGCGTCAACACCACCATCAACCTGCGCTGATTCCGGGAGACGACCATGAAGATTGCATTTATCGGCTTGGGCAACATGGGCGCTCCCATGGCCCGCAACCTGATCAAGGCCGGCCATGCGCTGAACCTGTTTGACCTGAACCAGGCGGTGCTCAAGGAGTTGGCCGAACTGGGTGGCACTGTCAGCGATTCACCACGCGATGCGGCGAAAGACGCTGAGCTGGTGATTACCATGCTGCCGGCGGCGGCGCATGTGCGCAGCGTGTGGCTGAATGAAGATGGTGTACTCGCCGGCATCGGCAAAGGCGTACCGGCTGTGGATTGCAGCACCATCGACCCGCAAACCATCCGCGACGTAGCGGCTGCGGCGGCCAAGCAAGGTGTAGTCGTTGCAGACGCCCCGGTCTCCGGCGGCACCGGTGGCGCCGCAGCAGGGACGCTGACCTTCATGGTCGGCGCCACCCCGGAACTGTTCGCCACCCTGCAACCGGTGCTGGCGCAGATGGGCCGTAACATCGTGCACTGCGGTGATGTGGGCACGGGGCAAATCGCCAAGATCTGCAACAACCTGCTGTTGGGGATCAGCATGGTCGGCGTCAGTGAGGCCATGGCCTTGGGTGATGCTCTGGGCATCGACACCCAGGTACTGGCCGGCATCATCAACAGCTCGACCGGACGCTGCTGGAGTTCCGACACCTACAACCCATGGCCGGGCGTGATTGAAACCGCACCGTCGTCGCGGGGTTACACCGGTGGGTTCGGTGCCGACCTGATGCTCAAGGATTTGGGCCTGGCCACCGAAGCGGCGCGTCAGGCCAAGCAACCCGTGATTCTGGGCGCTGTGGCCCAGCAGTTGTATCAATCGATGAGCCAGCGTGGGGAAGGGGGCAAGGACTTCTCGGCGATCATCAACAGCTATCGCAAGCCCAAGTAGGGGCGTTTCCGGGAGCCTGCCAATAGTGGGCTCCCGGGTTTTTGCGGCTCAAGCAAACACAAAATACTTACGCACTGTCTCCACCACTTCCCACGTCCCCTTCATCCCCGGTTCCACCACAAAGATATCCCCAGCCCGCAGGTGAATCGGCTCCATGCCTTCCGGGGTGATGATGCAGTAGCCTTCCTGGAAGTGGCAGTATTCCCACTTCACGTAGTCCACATACCACTTGCCCGGTGTGCAGATCCAGGTGCCCATGATCTTGCTGCCGTCTTCGCTGGTGTAGGCGTTGAGGTTGACGGTGTGCGGATCGCCTTCGAGTTTTTCCCATTTGCAGGCGTCCAGGACCGGCAGGGGATGGGTGTCGCGCAGTACGGTGATGGGCTTGGACATGACGTCTCCAGGGCAGGGAATGGAAAGATCCACCCTAAGGCCTTGGGCGTTGCGTCAGTGGTCTGAACTCGACATCGGGATGCCCAGAAGCGCAGCGGTGTTTATTTGATATAACCCATCACCAATTCGCCATTTCCTCGCAGTAAGTGCGAAAGATTTCCCACTTCACGCCAGAATTCGCAAGAAAATTCGCAGCCGGGCCTCGTATCATTCACCCCAGTAACCGCCGAGAGCCTGCAAATGAACCCAATAAAAACGTGGTGGGATATCAGCCCGCCCTTGAGTACGGCGACCCCGACCTGGCCGGGGGATACGCCGTTCCAGGAAGAGCGTGTGTGGCAGTTTGGCCCGGAGTGTCCGGTGAATGTCGGGCGTATCACGTTGTCCCCACACACCGGCGCCCATGTGGACGCGCCGCTGCATTACAGCGCAGACGGCGCGCCGATTGGCGAAGTGTCGCTGGATGTGTACATGGGCCCATGCCGGGTGCTGCATTGCCTGGACAGCGGCGCGCTGGTGCAGCCGCATCAGTTGGAAGGCCGTGTGGATAACTTGCCGGAGCGCGTGCTGCTGCGCACTTATCCACAAGCGCCGTTGACCGAATGGGATTCGAATTTCACCGCCATTGCTCCGCAGACCATTGAGTTGCTGGCTGGCCTGGGTGTGCGCTTGGTCGGTATCGATACGCCCTCGCTGGACCCGCAACAATCCAAGACCATGGATTCCCACAACGCCGTGGCGCGCCATGGCATGGCGATTCTCGAAGGCATCGTGCTCGATGACGTACCCGAGGGCGACTATGAACTGATCGCCCTGCCGCTGCGTTTTGCCAACCTCGATGCCAGCCCGGTTCGCGCAATCCTGCGCCCGCTCAAGGAGCCCACGCGATGAGCCAATGTCCTTTCTCTGCTGACTACCAGCCGCCTGAAGAATGGCATAACGCCGAACTGAATTTTTCCGAGTCCATGAGCTATGGCGATTACCTGGACCTGGGCAAAGTCCTCAGCGCTCAGCACCCGCTGTCGCCGGACCACAACGAAATGCTCTTCATCATCCAGCACCAGACGTCCGAGCTGTGGATGAAACTGATGCTCCACGAACTCAAGGCTGCCCGCGAGCATGTACGCCTGGGCGAGTTGCCGCCGGCGTTCAAGATGCTGGCACGGGTGTCGCGGATCTTCGATCAACTGGTGCACGCCTGGGCGGTGCTGGCGACGATGACGCCGTCGGAGTACAAGGCGATCCGCCCGTTCCTGGGGCAGTCGTCGGGGTTCCAGTCGTTCCAGTACCGCGAAATCGAATTTATCCTCGGCAATAAAAGCGCGGCGCTGTTGCGGCCCCACACCCATCGGCCGGAGCTGTTGAACGAGTTGAAAGTGGCGATTGCCACGCCGTCGCTGTATGACGAGGCGATCAACCTGATGGTCAAGGCCGGCCTGGCGATTGACCCGAAACGCGCCGAGCGCGACCCGACGGCGGCGACGGTGCACGATGAATCGGTGGAAGCGGCGTGGCGCGAGGTGTATCGCGATCCCAGCCGTTACTGGGATTTGTATCAGTTGGCCGAGAAGTTTATCGACCTGGAGGACTCGTTCCGTCAGTGGCGCTTCCGCCATGTGACCACGGTGGAGCGAATCATCGGCTTCCAGCCCGGTACAGGCGGCACGGAAGGGGTGGGGTATCTGCGCAAGATGCTCGACACCGTGCTGTTCCCAGAACTGTGGCGAGTGCGTTCCACACTCTAAACAAAAAGCCCCGGATCACCGGGGCTTTTCATTTGGAAGGTATTCAAAATGGGGGGTTATTGCGCTACGGCTACTTTCGCGTTTCTCATCCGCAACCGGTAGGCAACATAAATAATCCCCACCCACACCGGCATCGCATACACCGACTCGCTGATCCCCGGAATCGCCAGCATTACACTGATGATCATCACCATGAACGCCAGGCACAGGTAGTTGCTGAACGGGAACCAGAAGGTCTTGAACGACGGCGTCAGGCCTTGTTCGCCCATGGCTTTGCGGAACTTGATGTGGGTGATGCTGATCAGCGCCCAGTTGATCATCAGTGAGGCAACCACCAGGGCAAACAGCAGCTCCAGCGCACTCTGCGGCGCCACGTAGTTGACCACCACGCACAGCATCGTCACCAACGCCGAAATCGCCAGGGCGCGGATCGGCACGCCTTGCTTGTTCAGCTTCATCAGCGATTTCGGTGCATCACCTTGCTCGGCCAGGCCGAACAGCATGCGGCTGTTGCAGTACACGCCGCTGTTGTACACCGATAGCGCCGCCGTCAGCACCACGAAATTGAGGATATGCGCGGCGGTGTCGTTACCGATCAGCGAGAAGATCTGCACAAATGGGCTGCCGCTGTAAGCATCACCCGACGCGCCGAGGGTTTGCAGCAGTTGGTCCCACGGGTACAGCGACAGCAGCACTGTCAGGGCGCCGACGTAGAAAATGAGAATCCGGTAGACCACCTGGTTGATCGCTTTCGGGATCACTTTGCGTGGCTCGCTGGCCTCGGCGGCGGTGATGCCCACCAGCTCCAGGCCACCGAACGAGAACATGATGAACGCCATCGACATCAACAGCCCCATGCCGCCATTCGGGAAGAACCCGCCGTGGCTCCACAGGTTGCTGACCGACGCTTGCGGGCCGCCGGTGCCGCTGAACAGCAGGTAGCAGCCGAGCACGATCATGCCGACAATCGCCACCACCTTGATGATCGCAAACCAGAACTCGGCTTCACCAAAGAACTTCACGTTCAGGGTGTTGATCAGGTTCACCGCGACAAAGAACACCAGCGCACTGACCCAGGTCGGGATCTCCGGCCACCAGAACTGGATGTACTTACCCACCGCCGTCAGTTCGGCCATACCCACCAGCACGTAGAGCACCCAGTAGTTCCAGCCCGCCAGGAAGCCTGCGTAGCCGCCCCAGTATTTGTGGGCGAAGTGGCTGAAGGAGCCGGCCACCGGCTCTTCGACGATCATCTCGCCGAGCTGGCGCATGATCAGGAACGCGATGAAACCGGCAATCGCGTAACCCAGGATCATCGATGGCCCCGCCGACTTGAGTACCCCGGCCGAGCCGAGGAACAGCCCCGTGCCGATCGCCCCTCCCAAGGCGATCAGCTGAATATGCCGGTTCTTCAGGCCACGCTTGAGGCCTACCGGGTTAACCATGTCATCCGCCATTAACATTCCCTTCTACTTGTTTTTCTTGAGGGTGAGTGCACGCCGCATCAGCCCCTCAGAAGTGCTGAGGGGTCAGATATTACTCTGCGTGAACTTTTCGTAATACAGCTGAACGCCATCAAGTGCCTGATCCACCAGCCATTGCTGGATGGATTCGACCATTGGAGGGGGGCCGCACAGATACATATCCGCCGAACTGTCCCGCAATTCGGCCAGGTCGAAATGCTCGGTGAGATAGCCGCGCTTGCCGGGCCAATCCTCTGAGGGTGCGCTGAGGACTTCGGTGTAGCGAAAGCCCGGAATTTTCGCGATATAGGCCTGGATGCGCGCCGCTTCGCACAAGTCCTGGGCACCGCGCACGCCGTAGTAGAGGTGCACCGGTTGGTCGCAACCCTTGTCGGCCAGTTCATCGAGCATACCCAGCAAGGCCGATAACCCGGTGCCACCCGCCACCAAGACCAATGGTTGAGTGACGTGGCGCAGGTAGAAGGCGCCGAGTGGCGCTTCCATCAACAGCTCATCACCCACCTGACAGCGCTCGCGCAGGTAATTGCTCATCACTCCATCTGGCAACAGGCGCACCAGGAATTGCAGGTGGTTGCCCGGAAGATTGGCGAAAGAGTACGACCGCCAACTGTCCGTGCCAGGCACCGACAGGCGCGCGTATTGGCCTGGCAGAAAAACCAGCGCCTGATCCAACTGTACCTGCAGGATCGCCGTACTCGTCGACACGTGCTGCACCGCGCTCACCGTACCGCGCACCTGCACCGGGCCCGGCGCATTGCACAGGCTCGAATCAAAGTCGAAATAGAACGTCGCGTCGGACTTCACCCGGGTCTGGCAACTGAGCATCTTGCGCTGTTGCAAGTCGAGGCTGGACAGGGCCTCTTCGTCCACATAGTCCTGGCTGTAATCGCCGGATTCGCAACGGCCCTGGCAGGTGCCGCAGACACCTTCACGGCAATCCAGGGGAATCTTGATGCCGTTGCGCAGTGCCGCATCCAGCAGGATTTCATGGGCGCCCACGGGGAAGAACAGCGTCTTGCCGTCGGCAAAACTGAAGGCCACTTTGTGATTCATCAATTAGATTCCCAGCGCCTAGAGGTGATAGAAGTCCAGCACCGAGTTGATGGTGTCGTTGAGCAGCAGCGCATGCTTGCGGATGATCAACCAGCTGTCGCCGTCAGGCTTGAGGGTGTAAGTGGCGTGGCCGTAAAACTGCTCCGACGTGGCCAGGCGATAGAACAGCGTGTGCCAATTCAGTCGCACCTCCAGAGTGCCATCCGCCTGCTCGGCAACGCGCACGTTATTGATCAGGTGCAAGGTACGCGGCATCGGTGTAGCCGACGCGGCCTTGCCCGTGCGTAAACGGAACACGCGATCTTCCAGGCCCGAGCGGTTGGGGTAATAGATCAACGACATCTCGCGCTTGGGATCACGGGTGTACACGTGTTCCGAGTCCCACTGCGGCAGGTGGAACTCGCTCTGCGGGTCGAACAGCTGCACATAGGCGTCCCAGTCCTGGGCGTCGCACAGCTCGGATTTTCGGTAGAAGAACTGCTCGATCTGGTACTGCAGTTGCGCATTCATCACTTCACCTCCCGCAGTGTCAGCGCTTGGTTGTCCAAGCCCTTGAGCAGGAATTGCTGCCAGTTGCGATGCTGGTTTACGTAAAGGCCTTCATGGGTGAATTCGGTGCCGGTCATGGCCGGCTGGATGCCGATGGCTTCGCTGTTCGGCGTGGGCCCGGTTTCCCAGCGATGACTGCCACGGGAGATATCGCTCCAGCGCTCCAGGCGGCCCTGGAAACCACGCTGGGCTTCGCGAAATTCCACCAGGTCATCTGGCGTGCCCATGCCCGACACGTTGAAGAAGTCCTCGAACTGGCGAATACGGTTTTCGCGGTCGGCGTCGGATTCGCCTTTCACGCCAAGGCACTGGCTGATGATCTCGGTCTTGTTCCACGCCACCGGGCGGATGATGCGCAGTTGCGAGCTGATCTGGTCGAGAAAGAGCAGGCTCGGGTAGATATTCAGGTTGCGCAGGCGATGCATCATCCACTCGGCCTTTGGCTGGCCGTGTTCTTCTACCAGGCGCGGCATGATGGTGGCGTATCCGGAGCGCACGCTGGGGTTGGGCATGTCGCTGAACAACACACTGTGGCCATTGTTGAAGGCGAACCAGCCGTCGTCGGTGTTCGCATCACCTGCGCCAAGCTTGCTGTAGTCCAGGGTGGAGCCTGCACCTGTGCCATTCTCGGTGTTCACCTGCTGGCGATGCTGCACCGTGGCCACGTAGTTGTAGTGAACGGTACTGACGTGATAACCGTCCAGGCCGTTCTCGTTTTGCAGCTTCCAGTTGCCGTCATAGGTATAAGCGGATTTGCCCGGCAGCACCTCCAGCTCACCGGAAGCGGACTGGGCGACCATCATGTCGAAGAACACTTTGGCGTCGCCCAGGAAGTCTTCCAGGCTGTCGGTGCCATTCACGTCCAGGCTGATAAATACGAAGCCCTTGTAGCTTTCGATACGCGCCTTTTTCAGGCCACGTGTGGCCTTGTCGAAACCCTCCGGGTATTCCCCCGGCGCCTTGACCTTCACCAGGCGGCCATCACTCTTGTAGCACCAGGCGTGGAACGGACAGGTGAAGGTGGACTGGTTGCCCTTGCCGACACGGGTAAGCGTGGTGCCGCGATGCTGGCAGGCGTTGATCAGCGCATTGAGTCGGCCTTCGCCATCGCGGGTGATGATCATCGGTTGGCGCCCGGCGCGCATCGTCACAAAGTCGTGGTTATTCGCCAGTTCGCTTTCGTGGCAGGCGTAGATCCAGTTCTTTTCGAAGATCAGCTCCATCTCCAGGTCGAACAGTTCCGGCTCGGTGAACATGTCGCGGGCGATGCGGAACACTTCATCCGCCGGGCGAAAATCCAGGCAACCTTCGATAAATGTTTTCCACTGCTCGACGCTTCTTGCACCACTCATGGGAGGCACCTTTTTTGTTAGGGCTGATCGGTGGCTTATTAAAGGCAGTGAGATTGGGCGTGGGCTATCCAGTTAATAGGGGAAGCTGGGCCGAATAATTGGGGCAGGTGCCGTTCGCCGGCGCAATGCGCTACTGTAATTCAGCAGACGCGCCGCCAGAGCGCGCAACAGCCTAACCGCCGTGGGTGCACCCTGATGAGCAGCCAAACGATTCAACGCTTCGACCTGGAAGGCGCCCGCAGCTGGATGTCCGGCATCTGCGGGCCCCATCGCCTGGCCACCGCCACGCCCGAACGCCTGCGTTTCCATCACAGCGCCAATGTGTTCAAGTCCCGCGCCACCACCTTGGGCGTGATCGAATACGGCACCGATGTGACCATCGACATCGAAGACGCCGAGCACTTCAGCAGCTACAGCCTGAGCCTGCCTTTGATGGGCGAGCAGGAGTTGAGCAAGAACGGTGAGCGCCTGAGTTCCAACCGCGACCAGGGCGTGATCATCTCGCCCAACGAGCATCAGGTGCTGGCGATTTCCGGCGACTGCCGCAAGTTGCAGGTGGTGATCACGCGGGCGGCGATGAGTGAGTCGCTGGAAGGTTTGCTGCAACGACCGATTGATGCGCCGGTGCGCTTTGAGTCGGTGATGGACGCGGTGGAGGGGGCTTCGGCGGCATGGTGGCGCATGGCGCGATATTTCATCGCCGAGCTGGAGCACGGCAGTGAGTTGTATGAGCAGGCTGCTTTTACCCGCGACCTGGAAAGCTCGCTGATCAAGGGCCTGATCCTGGCCCAGCCGAACAATTATTCCGAAGAGCTGCGCGATGTCCTCGGCGTGAAACTGCCGCATTATTTGATCCGTGCGCGCCAGTACATCCACGACAACGCCCGCGAAGCCGTGCACCTGGAAGACCTGGAAGCTGCTGCGGGTGTGTCACGGTTCAAGTTGTTCGATGCGTTTCGCAAATACTTTGCGCTGTCGCCGATGGCCTATTTGAAGAAACATCGGCTTTCTGCGGTACGCCAGGCAATCCTGGAGCATGGCTCCACCCGCACCATCTCCGAGATCGCCTTGGGCTGGGGCTTTACCCATCTGGGGCGGTTCTCGGCAGAGTATCGCAAGCTGTTCGATGAGTCGCCGAGCCAGACCCTGCAGCGCAATGATGCGCGGCGCCTGCGTGGCTAGATCAACTCTTCCACCAGTTGCAGGCAATGACTGAGCCCTGGCGACTGATCATTAACCCGCCGACTCAGAATGATTGGCGACGTCGCCGTGGCCTCCACAACCGGAGTGTAGCCGATGTCCGCGCGGTGCAGCACCTGCACGGAGGCGGGCACCAGCGTCACGCCCATCCCGGCGCCGACCAGGCCGATGGCGGTCTGCAACTCGTTGGTCCACTGCGCCACCTTGAGGCTCAGACCATGGGCATCGAACAGCGCGATCACATGGTCAGCGTAGCTGGGGCGTGGGTTGCCGGGGTAGAGCACAAAGGGCTCGGCCGCCAGTTGGGCGAGGGTAGCGGGCGCATCGAGCAACGGGTGACCGGCGGGCAGTACGGCGACCAGCCGATCCTCCACCAGGACGCGCTGGACGATGGCCGGGTCGTCGATACGAATCCGCCCGAACCCCACGTCGATCCGCCCGGCCTTAAGCGCTTCGACCTGTTGCAAGGTAGTCATCTCCGACAGTCCCAACTCCAGCTCCAGTGCCTCATGGGTGCGCAGTCGTCGAATCAGCTCCGGCAACACGCCGTACAGGGTCGACGGCGCAAAGCCGATACCCAGCCAGGTCTTTTCACCTTGGCCAATGCGTCGCGTGTTGTCGCAGACCTTGTTCAGTTGTTCCAGCAGCACATTGGCGTGCTCATAGAAAAACCGCCCTGCCTCGGTCAGCCGCAGCGGTCGGCCACGTTCCAGCAGGATCACGCCCAATTCCTCCTCCAATTGCTGGATCTGCCGGCTCAACGGCGGCTGGGCGATGTGCAGGCGTTCGGCGGCTCGGGTGAAGTTGAGGGTCTCTCCCAATACCTGGAAGTAGCGCAGGTGACGCAATTCCATGATGGCTCCTATAATACCTTGAGGGTATTGTTCGAGACCCATTCTATATTGGAAGCTTTGAAAAATACGGCACAGAATCGGCTAAAGCCTAAAAAGAACCTAACGGGTATAGCCATGCCGATTTGCGCCATCGAGTCGATCGACACGATCATCGTCGACCTCCCCACCCTTCGCCCGCACAAGCTGGCGATGCATACGATGCAGAACCAGACCCTGGTGATCATCCGCCTGCGCTGCGCCGACGGCGTCGAAGGCATCGGCGAAGCCACCACCATTGGCGGTTTGAGCTACGGCAACGAAAGCCCCGACAGCATCAAGGTCAACATCGACCGCCACTTCGCTCCACTGCTGATCGGCCAGGACGCGAACAATATCAACGCCGCCATGTTGCGTCTGGAGCGCAGTATTCGCGGCAACACCTTTGCCAAGTCCGGTATCGAAAGCGCCTTGCTCGATGCTCTGGGTAAACGCCTGAACCTGCCGGTCAGCGAACTGCTCGGCGGCCGTGTGCGTGACGCCTTGCCGGTGGCCTGGACCTTGGCCAGCGGCAACACCGAAAAGGACATTGCCGAAGCCGAAAAAATGCTCGACCTGCGCCGCCACCGCATTTTCAAATTGAAGATCGGCGCCGGTGAAGTCGCTCATGATCTGGCCCACGTTATTGCGATCAAAAAAGCCCTGGGCGACCGCGCCAGTGTGCGCGTCGACGTCAACCAGGCCTGGGATGAAGCGGTGGCGCTGCGTGCGTGCAAGGTGCTCGGCGACAACGGGATCGACCTGATCGAACAACCGATCTCACGCAACAACCGTGGCGGCATGGCCCGGCTCAATCTATCGAGCCCGGCGCCGATCATGGCGGATGAGTCCATCGAATGCGTCGAGGATGCCTTCAACCTGGCCCGTGAAGGCGCGGCCTCGGTGTTCGCCCTCAAGATCGCCAAGAACGGCGGCCCGCGCGCCGTATTGCGCACCGCCGCGATTGCCGAGGCGGCGGGTATCGGGCTGTATGGCGGCACCATGTTGGAAGGCGGAATCGGCACCCTGGCCTCGGCCCATGCCTTTCTCACGCTGAGCAAACTGGCGTGGGACACCGAACTGTTCGGCCCGTTGCTGCTTACCGAAGACATCCTCACCGAGCCGCCGGTGTACCGCGATTTTCAGCTGCATGTCTCAACCGCGCCGGGCCTGGGCCTGGCCATCGATGAAGAGCGCCTGGCGTTCTTCCGTCGTGACAAACACTAAGAGGCGCCTGCTATGTTGTTCCACGTAAAAATGACCGTGAACCTGCCCCTCGACATGAACCCCGAGCGCGCAGCCAGCCTCAAGGCTGAAGAAAAAGCCTTGGCGCAGCGCCTGCAACAGGAAGGCAAATGGCGCCACCTGTGGCGCATCGCCGGGCACTACGCCAACTACAGCGTGTTCGATGTCGACAGTGTGCAGGCGCTACACGACCTGCTGATGCAACTACCGCTTTTCCCCTACATGGCCATCGAAGTGAACGCCCTGTGCCGTCACCCTTCGTCGATCCATGAGGATGACCGCTAGGCCGGTTTTCACCCTGATAACTACAAGATGAGGAACGCTCCATGTCCATCCGACTGTCCCAGACTGCCCATGCCCAACAGTTTCTCGAAGAAGCCAGCGGTAACCTCAACAATGGTGGTAACCCGCGCACCAAGGCGCTGATCTACCGGATCCTGCGCGACACCGTGAACATCATCGAAGACCTGGAAGTGACCCCGGAAGAGTTCTGGAAGGCGGTCAACTACCTCAACGAGTTGGGCAAGAATCAGGAAGCCGGATTGCTCGCCGCCGGGCTGGGTCTTGAGCATTATCTGGACCTGCTGATGGACGCCGCCGATGAAGAGGCCGGCAAATCCGGTGGCACGCCGCGCACCATCGAAGGCCCGTTGTACGTGGCCGGTGCGCCGCTGTCGAAGTACGAAGCACGGTTGGATGATGGCAAGGACGATGCGGTGCCGCTGTTCATGCGCGGGCAGGTGCGTGACACCGAGGGCAAGCCACTGGCCGGGGCGATTGTGGACGTGTGGCAGGCCAACACCGGTGGCACCTATTCATGGTTCGATCCTACGCAATCGGCGTTCAACCTGCGCCGACGTATCGAGACCGATGCCCAGGGCAATTACCGTTTCCGTAGTATCGTACCGTCGGGCTACGGTTGCCCGCCGACCGGTCCGACCCAGCAACTGCTCGATCAATTGGGGCGCCACGGGCAGCGGCCGGCGCATATCCACTTCTTCATTTCTGCGCCGGGGCATCGGCACCTGACCACCCAGATCAACCTGTCGGATGACCCGTACCTGCATGACGATTTTGCCTATGCGACGCGGGATGAGTTGATAGCCGAGATTCGCTTCAGTGACGATCCGCAGCTGGCGCGCGAGTTTGGCGTGGAAGGGCGGTTTGCTCAGATTGATTTTGACTTTGAGTTGCAGACTGCCGATGCGCCGGTGGAACAAAAGCGCATGCAGCGCGTGCGTGCTTTGGAAGATTAAACGCGGTTAAAAATGTGGGAGCGGGCTTGCTCGTTCCCACAGGGTTTTGTGGTGTTGTCGTTATTTGCGGATGACCAGGTCCAGCACCTCATCGCGATCCTTGATCTTCTGCAACACGATCTCCGAGCGTATATCCATCACCCCCGCCGTGCGGTTCAGGTGGTTCACGATAAAGTCCGAAAAGTGCTTGAGGTTGCGTGCCTGCACCCGCAGCACATAGTTGCTGGCGCCGGTGATCACATAGGCGCTGGCCACCTCCGGCCAGCCCTGCACCTTCTTGATGAACGTCTCGTGCCAATCCTCCACATCCTGGCGTAAGGACAGGTGGACGATGGCCTCCAGCTCGATCCCCAATTGCTCGGCATTCAGCACCGCGCGGTAGCCGCTGATGATGCCCTCGCTCTCCAGCAGCCGCAGACGGCGCAGGCAGGCGGACGGTGACAGCGCGACTTTTTCGGCCAGTTCCTGGTTGCTGATGCGGCCATCCTGTTGCAGGAAATGCAGGAGGCGCAGGTCGGTGGCGTCGAGAATCATGGTTAGAATAAATCCGCGTGTTTTGGGGCTAAATTCGAATTTCCTACAGCTTAATTAGCCTGTTGCTACTCACTTTGCACGAAAATTCTCTAAAAGTTCGTTCATTATTTGGTCCATTCTTACTGATAAAAACCAGGACAGCCCATGACCCCTCGAAGCCATTGCCTAGCCCTCGATGCCCAAGATCCACTGGCACCTTTGCGTAGCCAGTTCGCTTTGCCGCAGGGTGTTATCTACCTCGACGGCAACTCCCTCGGCGCCCGCCCGGTGGCGGCATTGGCGCGGGCGCAGGCGGTGATTGCCGAAGAGTGGGGCAACGGGCTGATCCGCAGTTGGAACTTCGCCGGCTGGGCGGATTTGTCCCAGCGCCTGGGCAATCGCCTGGCACCCTTGATCGGCGCGCGTGATAACGAAGTGGTGATCACCGATACCACCTCCATCAACCTGTTCAAGGTGTTGAGCGCCGCGTTGACCGTGCAGCGTCAACGCCAGCCTCACCGCAAGGTGATTGTCAGCGAGGCGAGCAACTTTCCCACCGACCTGTACATCGCCGAGGGCCTGGCCGAACTGCTGCAACAGGGCTATTCCCTGCGCCTGGTGGACAGCCCGGACGCGTTGCCCCAGGCCATCGACCAGGACGTGGCGGTGGTGATGCTCACCCACGTCAATTACAAGACCGGCTACATGTACGACATGCAGGCGCTGACCGCGCTGAGCCATGAATGTGGCGCGTTGAGCATCTGGGATCTCGCGCACTCGGCCGGCGCGGTGCCCATCGACCTGCATCAGGCCGGTGCCGATTATGCGATCGGCTGCACCTACAAATACCTCAACGGTGGCCCTGGCTCCCAGGCGTTTGTGTGGGTCAACCCGGCGTTGGTGGACGTGGTGCGCCAGCCGTTGTCGGGTTGGTTCGGGCACACCCGGCAGTTCGCCATGGAGTCGACCTACGCACCGAGTGCCGGCATCGCTCGTTATCTGTGCGGTACCCAGCCGATCACTTCACTGGCGATGGTGGAATGCGGCCTGGAGATTTTTGCCCAGACCGATATGGCGAGTTTGCGCAGCAAGTCCCTGGCGTTGACCGACCTGTTTATCGCGTTGGTCGAAGCCCGTTGCGCCGCCCACGACTTGAAGTTGATCACCCCGCGTGAGCACGCCAGGCGCGGTAGCCATGTGAGCTTTGAACATCCTGAGGGTTATGCGGTGATCCAGGCCTTGATCGCCCGTGGAGTGATCGGTGACTACCGTGAACCGCGCATCATGCGGTTTGGTTTCACGCCTTTGTATACCCGCTTTACCGAGGTTTTCGACGCCGTGGAAATCCTCGGCGAAATCCTCGACAACCACACCTGGAACCAGCCGCAATTCAAAGTCCGCAATAGCGTCACCTGAGTAAACGCAGAGCAAAAATGTGGGAGCGGGCTTGCTCGCGAATGCGGTCTATCGGTCACTTATGTGTTGACGGGTACACCGCTTTCTCGAGCAAGCCCGCTCTCACAGGGGACAGTGTTTTAACCAGAAAACAGTGCAATCACAATAATAAAGGGGCCCACCACGTGACCACGCCAGACAACGGCTTTGCAGAGATCACCCACCGCGAACTGGGCCTGCGGCGCCAGCTCACTTCCGGCCAGATGAGCATGATCGCCATCGGCGGCGCCATTGGCACCGGGCTGTTCATGGGCAGTGCCTACGCCATCGGTTATGCCGGGCCCAGCGTGTTGGTGAGCTATGCCATCGGCGCGTTGATCACCTTGCTGTTGATGGGCTGCCTGGCGGAAATGACGGTGGCTCATTCCACCTCGGGCTCTTTCGGTGCGTACGCCGAGTTCTACATCAGCCCGTTGGCCGGGTTTCTGGTGCGCTACGCCTATTGGGCGGCAATTGTGCTGGCGGTGGGTGCCGAGGTTACGGCCGTGGCGATGTACATGAAGTACTGGTTTGCCAACGTGCCGGAATGGGTGTGGATCGTGTCGTTTTCCAGTCTGTTGATCCTGCTCAATGCCATCAGCGTGAAGACCTTTGGCAACTTCGAATACTGGTTTTCCACGATCAAGATCAGCGCCATCGTCGGCTTCATCATCCTTGCGGCGTACGTGGTGTTCGGCTCCGGCAACCCGGAGTACGGCGTGCAGAACTACACGGCCCACGACGGCTTTTTCCCCCAAGGCCTGAGCGGCATGTGGATGGCGGTGATTGTGTCGATCTTCAGTTACTTGAGTGTGGAGATGATCGCGGTGGCCGCCGGTGAAGCTGCCGACCCGGAACAGGCGGTGAGGAAAGCCTTTCGCGCCACCATCGTGCGCCTGGTGGTGTTTTACCTGTTGACCCTGGCGCTGATGTTGGCCATCGTGCCGTGGAATCAGGCCGGGCAAACCCAGAGCCCGTTCGTTACGGTGATGCAGACCATCGGCATTCCCGGCGCCACCGGGGTGATGAACTTCGTGATCCTGATCGCGGCGCTGTCGGCGATGAACAGCCAACTCTACATCACTACCCGCATGATGTTCAGCCTGTCCCGCGCCGGCTTTGCACCCCAGTCCATGGGCGCATTGAGCAAGAGCGGCATTCCGTTGAACGCGTTGCTGCTGTCCAGCTCGGGTATTGCGCTGGCGACGTTGCTGAATGTGGTGTACCCGGAAAGCTCGTTCACCCTGATGATGGCGATCTCGATGTTTGGCGCGATCTTCACCTGGTTCATGATCTTCCTCACCCACCTGTTCTTCCGGCGCTACCGCAAGCGCCACGGTGGGCCGAAATTGTCGTTCCAATTGCGGCTGTTTCCCTACAGCACGCTGCTGGGGCTGGTATTGATGGGGGCGGTGATGATCACTACGTATTTCACCGAGGCATTCAAGATGACGTTGGTGTTTGGCGTGCCGTTCCTGGTGATTCTGTCGGCGGTGTATTACGGGTTCTTCCGCAAGGGCAAGGCCAAAGCGTCGAACAAGGCTTTGGCGTAACCGGGTAGTTGATCGAACGCGCGGGCGCAGAGCAGCAGCTTTCGGCAGGCCCAGTCTTCTTGCAGGGGAAGGGCCTTGAAACGAGGTTCCAGCGGCCATCGGTCGAGTGCAGCCTGGGGAACGATCCCCAGGCCTGCGCCCCCTGATACCATGCGGATCACCCCATCAAAACCCTCGGCGCGGATGCGCGTTTGCAGGCGGAAACCCGCATGCAACGCTTGCTCTTCGAGGTAAACCGTCAAGGCGCTGCTGGCGGTCAGGCCCACAAAGTCATGATGCAGGCTGTCAATAAACCCCCCGTGGGTGAATGGATGATCCAGTGGCGCGATCAGCACCAGCGGATCGTCCCGAAACGGCAATGTCTGCAAACCATGGGTGTCTACAGCATCGGAGATAATCCCAAGGTCCGCCGTGCCCTGGCGCAAGGCCTGGGTGATGCGCAGGCTTGGCAGCTCCTGCAGGTCGATGTCAAGGTTGGGATGCCTGCGCAAAAAGTCCGCCAGCAGTTCCGGCAAGTATTCGCTGAGGGCCGTGGTGTTGCACAGCAGGCGCACTTGGCCTTTGCTGCCGCTGGCGTATTCCGCCAGGTCCTGTTGCAGATGTTCAGCCTGTTGCAGCATCAGCCGGGCGTGGCGGGCCAGTGCTGTACCGGCGGGTGTTGGTGTGACACCTCGACGGTTACGCTCCAGAAATTCGATACCCAGCGAAGCTTCCATCGCGCGGATGCGCGCGCTTGCGGCCGCCAGGGACAAATGGCTGCGCCCGGCGCCGGCGGTGATGTTGCCGGTGTCGAGGATGTGCAGGTACAGGCGCAGGTCGATCAGGTCAAAGTGCATGGCTGGGTTTCTCGGGTGACTGGCTTGCTCGCGAAGGCGGCCTCAGCCTCTCATAAAACAAGAGGCTACCTCAGTATATGGCGAATTTCCGGTACCATCGAAAAGCCTCACACTTGCCCCATGAATACTTTCCTCGCGTTCTACCAAGATATCGGCCCCGCCCTGACCCTGCTGGTGATCGGCACCTTCGTGCTGGCCGGCACCGTCAAGGGCGTGATCGGCCTGGGCTTGCCGACAGTCTCCATGGGCTTGCTCGGCCTGGCTATGTTACCGGCGCAGGCTGCGGCGTTGCTGATCATTCCGTCGATGATCACCAACCTGTGGCAACTGGCGTTCGGCGGTCATCTGAGTGCGTTGCTTAAACGCCTGTGGCCGATGCTACTGCTGATCTTCCTCGGCACAGGGCTTGGGAGCTTGTGGCTGGGCATGAGCGGGGGAAGCTGGGTGGGCCATGCGTTGGGCGGGGCGTTGCTGGTGTATGCGCTGAGCGGATTGTTCCTGCCCACGTTCAAGGTAAAGCCTGAGGCCGAGCGCTGGCTGGGCCCTCTGTGCGGCGTGATTACCGGCATCATCACCTCGGCGACCGGCGTGTTCGTGATTCCTGCTGTGCCCTATCTGCAAGCCCTGGGCTTGAACCGTGATCAGTTGGTGCAGGCGCTGGGGGTATCGTTCACCGTATCGACGCTGGCATTGGCCGCCGCCCTGGCCTGGCGCGGCACCCTTGGTGGCGGTGAGATCAATGCATCGCTGCTGGCGCTGGTGCCGGCATTGCTGGGCATGTGGCTGGGCCAGGCGGTGCGTCAGCGAATCAGTGCGGTGTTGTTCAAGCGCGTATTTTTCGTCGGTATGGCGCTATTGGGCGCTCATCTACTGATCAGTGGTTAAGGGCGCGGCAGTCCAATCTCTCAGTGTAAGCTGCTGCGAACCGATTAAAGAGGACAGCCTGTGAAAGCCCGATCCGATGAGCTACAGATCTTCGTCAGCGTGATTGAATGCGGTTCGATTTCCGCTGCCGCAGAACAGGTCGGTCAGACACCCTCTGCGGTCAGTCGCACCTTGTCACGCCTGGAAGCCAAGCTCGACACCACGCTGATCAACCGCACCACACGGCGCATGGACCTGACCGAGGAGGGCAAATACTTCTTCGAACAGGCCAAGGTGATCCTGACGCAGATGGATGAGCTGGAAGAGCACCTGTCTTCGCGGCACAAGCAACCGGCAGGGCGCCTGCGCATCAATGCGGCGGTGCCGTTCATGCTGCATGGAATCGTGCCGTATATCGCCGAGTTTCGCAGCCTTTACCCGGATATCCAGCTGGAGCTGAACAGCGATGACCTGATCATCGACCTGCTGGAACAGAGCACCGATATTGCCATCCGCATCGGTGCGTTGGCCGACTCCACCCTGCACGCGCGCGCACTCGGCTGTACGCCGCTGCATATCCTTGCCAGCCCCGATTACCTCAAGCAATACGGTACGCCGACCACGGTCGCTGAATTGGCGGACCACACCTTGCTGGGGTTCACCCAGACCGAAACCCTCAACCACTGGCCACTGCGCCATGTGGAGGGCGACCGTTGGCTGATCCAGCCCGGTGTGGCGGCGTCCAGTGGTGAAACCGTGCGCCAGTTGGCGCTGGAAGGGCAGGGTATCTGCTGCTTGTCGAACTTCATGACCATCGCCGACATCGAGGCCGGGCGCCTGGTGCCGGTGCTGGAGGCGTTCAACAGCGGTTATCGCCAGCCGATCCACGCGGTGTTCTACCGAAACTCGCAGTTGGCGTTGCGCATCCAGTGTTTCCTGGACTTCATCCAGGCCAAGCTGGCGCGTTATGCCAGCTGATTCGTGACCCTCGCGCAAGAGTGAATTGGGCAATAGGGGCTTATTCGTCAGGGATAGGCCCTTGATACTGGCCCCATCACTTACCCACCAGGAGCACTCTCCATGAACGTATTCGTAACCGGCGCTGCAGGTTTTATCGGTGGTTCCATCGCAACAGGCCTGGTTAAGGCTGGCCACCATGTTACCGGCCTGGTGCGCAATGCTGAGCAAGCGGCCGAGATGACTGCGCTGGGCATCAACCCAGTGATCGGCACCCTGGATGACGCCGCTGTATTGACCGAACAAGCGCAAAAGTCAGATGCGGTGATCAATGCCGCGAGCAGCGATCATCGTGCCGCTGTGGAAACCCTGCTGGCAGCATTGAAGGGCTCGAACAAGCCATTTCTGCACACCAGCGGTTCAAGCATTGTGGGGGATGCGTCGGGCGGCAAGTCCAGCGATGTCATCTACTTCGAAGACAACCTGCCGGAGCCGACCGTCGATAAGGCCGCTCGCGTCGCCATCGACAACCTGATCCTGGCCGCTGCCAACGAAGGCGTGAATTCGGCGGTGATCTGCAACACCTTGATCTACGGTCACAGCCTGGGCGTGAAGCGTGACAGCGTGCAATTGCCGCGTCTGCTCAAGCAAGCACGCAAGAGTGGCGTGGTACGCCATGTGGGCAGCGGGCAGAACATCTGGTCCAACGTGCACATCGAAGACGTGGTGGCGCTGTATCTGCTGGCACTGACCAAGAATGTGCCGGGCACCTTCTACTTCGTGGAAAGCAGCGAAGCGGCGTTTATCGACATGACCGCCGCCATCGCCGATGCACTGAACTTGGGCAAACCTCAGGATTGGCCATTGGCCGACGCCGAAGCCGAGTGGGGCTATGAAATGGCCAACTACGGCCTGGGCTCCAACAGTCGGGTGCGAGGCAAGCATGCCCGTGAACTGCTGGGCTGGGCGCCGAAGCGCACCTCGGTCGTGGAGTGGATTCGCAACGAGATGGTGTGATGTTCGCTTGATACCGGGGCGCATCCTTTGCGAGCAAGCCCCCTCCCACATTTGACCGAGTTCCAGTTTTGGAATGCAGTCAGTGTGGGAGCGGGCTTGCTCGCGAAAGGGGCAATACGGTCTTCGAGACTAGCCCCATTCCCCTCAATTCCGTACCATTCCCCGCCTTATCCCCCGCATTACCCCCGGTACCTCATGAACCTCACCCGTCTGCGCGCCGATGCCCTGGCTGGCCTCACCACGTCTTTCGCGTTGCTGCCCGAATGCATTGCTTTTGCCCTGGTGGCCCACCTCAACCCGCTGATGGGGCTCTACGGCGCCTTCATCATCTGCACATTGACTGCATTGTTTGGCGGTCGCCCCGGCATGGTGTCCGGTGCGGCGGGCTCGATGGCGGTGGTGATCGTGGCGTTGGTGGTGCAACACGGTGTGGAATACCTGCTGGCGACGGTATTGCTGGGCGGGTTGATCATGGTTGCCTTCGGCCTGTTGCGCCTGGGCAAGCTGGTGCGCATGGTGCCGCACTCGGTGATGCTGGGGTTCGTCAACGGCCTGGCGATCATCATTGCCCTGGCGCAGTTAGAGCATTTCAAAAGCGGTGAACACTGGCTCAGCGGCACGCCGCTGTACGTGATGATCGCCCTGGTGCTGGTGACCATGACCATCGTCTACCTGCTGCCGCGCATCACCCGTGCGGTGCCGCCCGCGTTGGTGGCGATCCTTGGCGTCGGCCTGGCGGTTTATCTGCTGGGCTTGCCGACTCGCACGTTGGGCGACATGGCTCACATCGCCGGCGGCCTGCCGACCTTTGCGCTGCCGCAAATTTCCTGGACCCTGGAAACCCTCGGCATCATCGCGCCGTACGCCTTCCTGATGGCCATTGTCGGCCTGCTGGAAACCCTGCTTACCCTCAACCTCACCGACGAAATCACCGAAACCCGCGGCTACCCGGACCGCGAAAGCGTGGCCTTGGGCGCGGCGAATATGGTCTCGGGTCTGTTCGGCGGCATGGGCGGTTGCGCGATGATCGGGCAAACCGTGATCAACCTCAGCTCCGGCGGGCGCGGGCGTTTTTCCGGTGTGTTTGCCGGGGTGATGATCCTGTTGTTCATTCTGTTCCTGTCACCGTTTATCGAGCGGATCCCGCTGGCGGCGCTGGTGGGTGTGATGTTCGTGGTGTCTCAGCAGACCTTCGCCTGGGCCTCCTTGCGGGTGATCAACAAGGTGCCGCTCAACGACGTGCTGGTGATTATCGCGGTAACGGTGATCACCGTGTTCACCGATCTGGCCACGGCGGTGCTCTGCGGGATTGTAATTGCGGCGCTGAACTTTGCCTGGCAACAAGCGCGCGAGCTGTATGCCGATGAGCATCTGGAAGCCGATGGCAGTAAGCTCTATCGCCTGCATGGCACTTTGTTCTTTGCCTCGACCACGCCGTTCCTGAACCAGTTCGACCCGGCCAACGACCCGGCCCAGGTGACGCTGGATTGCCGTCACCTGAGCTTTGTCGACTACTCGGCGATTGCCGCGCTGATGACATTGCGCGAGCGTTACACCAAGGCCGGCAAGCACCTGCGTGTGCTGCATCTGTCGGAGCGCTGCAAGAAACTGCTCAAGCGCGCCCGGGTTCATCATGAATAAGTAATCACGGCCCAACCAGGTCTTCCAGCTCCTGGGCCCGGGTCTGGGTCATGTCCAGCACGCAGGCGGCGCCGTTGACCTGGTCGATGGTGCCACCGGTGGCGGAGCCGGCGAAGCCGCAATTAGCATCACGGTATTTTATCCACAGGCGCTGCACGTCTTGCAATTGCTGCTTGCGCGCACCTTCCTGGGCGGCGAGGGCGGTCTTGTAGGCCTTGTTCAGGCGCGTGTCCTGCACCTTGGCTTCCTTGGCGTTGCAATTGACCATGGCCGCGGTCGTGTTGGCGCTGTCCATGCATTTTTTCAACGCTGCGTTTTCGGCAGCCGAGGCGGAGCCGCACAGGGCGAGAAACAAAGCGCTGGCGGCGAGGGAGGTGCGAATCATGGTCGGTTTTCCTTGGCATGAGGGGAGGCGCATTCTAAGACTCGATGGCGGCGTTCGAGTTTCCGGCATCTTCTGATCTTCATGTAAGAACACCCCTCGAATTTTCATACACACCTGTCGGGCATATCCCAACGCGACAGCGCTTATCCGTGGGCGAAAATTATTTTCATGAAAATTGAAAATATTCATCGGTAATGATTTATGAGTTTCACAACAGATCGACGTGACCCTTTCCGAGGAGTACCGCATGGCCGCATCACCGGGCTTCGGGCTATTGGCATACGCTGCCATCGCCATCATTGCTTTGATCGTGCTGATTGCACGTTACCGGCTCAACCCGTTTATCGTCATCACCCTGGTGTCCATTGGCCTGGCGCTGATGGCCGGGATGCCGGCAGACACCATCATGGGTTCGTATGAAGCGGGCGTCGGTAAGACCCTGGGGCACATTGCCCTGGTGGTGGCGCTGGGCACCATGCTCGGCAAGATGATGGCCGAGTCCGGTGGCGCCGAGCAGGTGGCGCGCACGCTGATCAATCGTTTTGGCGAGCGAAACGCACACTGGGCCATGGTGTGTATCGCCTTTCTGGTGGGGCTGCCGCTGTTTTTCGAAGTCGGTTTTGTGTTGCTGGTGCCGATCGCTTTTACCGTGGCGCGCCGCGTCGGTGTGTCCATCTTGATGGTTGGCTTGCCAATGGTTGCCGGGCTGTCGGTGGTGCATGCGTTGGTGCCGCCGCACCCGGCGGCGATGATGGCGGTGCTGGCGTACAACGCATCGGTGGGGCAGACCGTGCTGTATGCGATTCTGATCGGTATTCCTACGGCAATCATCGCAGGTCCGCTGTACGCCAAATTCATCGTGCCGCGTATTCACCTGCCGGCGGAAAACCCGCTGGAACGCCAGTTCATCGACCGCGAACCGCGTACCCGCTTGCCGAGTTTCACGCTGACCATGGGCACCATCCTGTTGCCAGTGGTGCTGATGATGATCGGCGGCTGGGCTAATGTGATTTCCACGCCGGGCACTGGCTTCAACCAGTTCCTGTTGTTTATCGGCAACTCGGTGATTGCGCTGCTGGTGGCGACCCTGGTGAGCTTCTGGACCCTGGGCTTGGCGCAAGGCTTCAACCGCGAGTCGATCCTCAAATTCACCAATGAATGCCTGGCGCCGACCGCCAGCATCACCTTGCTGGTGGGCGCGGGCGGCGGTTTGAATCGCATTCTGGTGGATGCGGGCGTCACCAATGAAATTCTCGGCCTGGCCCATGCTTTCCATTTGTCTGCGCTGGTGATGGGCTGGCTGTTTGCGGCGTTGATGCGTATCGCCACCGGTTCGGCCACCGTCGCCATGACCACCGCGTCTGGCGTAGTGGCGCCGGTTGCAATGGGCCTGGGTTATCCACACCCCGAATTGCTGGTGCTGGCCACCGGTGCGGGCTCGGTGATCTTTTCCCATGTGAACGACGGTGGCTTCTGGCTGATCAAGGAATACTTCAATATGACGGTGATCCAGACCTTCAAGACCTGGACCGTGCTGGAGACCTTGATTTCAGTGGTCGCCTTCGGTCTGACCTACGGGCTGTCTCTTGTTTTATGAGCCTCATTTTTGTGACCCGGAGCCCCCATGGATATCCTCTACCAGATCCGCGCCCGCCAGGACTCCTTCAGCGCCGGCGAAGGGCGTATCGCCAAGCTGATGCTCGATGATGTGGGCTTTGCCGCGTCGGCCAGCCTGGAAGAGCTGTCCCAACGGGCCGAGGTCAGCACGGCCACTTTGTCGCGGTTCGCGCGCAGTGTGGGCTGCCGGGATCTGCGTGATTTGCGCCTGCAATTGGCCCAGGCCAGTGGTGTCGGCAGTCGCTTCCTCGACCCGGCGGGGTTGCCGGAGCAGTCGGCGTTTCATCGCCAGATTCTGGGTGATATCGAAGCGACGTTGCGTCAGCATTTGTCGGGGTTCAACCAAGCGAGTTTCGTCGATGCGGTCAACCTGTTGAGCAAGGCGCGGATGATCCATGCGTTCGGCATGGGCGGTCCGTCGAGCCTGTGCAGCGATGAGTTACAGGTGCGTCTGGTGCGCCTGGGTTATCCGATTGCCGCCTGCCATGACTCGGTGATGATGCGCGTCACGGCGGCGACGCTGGGACCGGAGCATGCGTTGATTGTGTGTTCGCTGACTGGCCTCACCCCTGAACTGCTGGACGTGGTGGAGCTGGCGCGCAACTACGACGCGCGCATCGTCGCCATCACGCTGGCCGACTCTCCCTTGGCGCAGATGGCGGATGTCTTGCTGCCGCTGCAACCGGCTGAAACCAGTTTTATCTACAAGCCTACCGCCGCGCGCTACGGAATGCTGCTGGCCATCGATCTGCTCGCCACCGAGCTGGCGTTGGCCCTGCCGGACGACAACCAGGAACGCCTGCGCCGCATCAAGCTGGCCCTGGACGATTATCGCAGTGGCCCCGACAGCCTGCCGCTTGGAGACTGATATGAAGTACGACACGTTGATCCGCCAGGCGCTGATCATTGATGGCAGTAACACCCCAGGCTACGTCGCCGATGTGGGGCTGCGCGACGGGCGCATCGAGACGATCGGCGACTTGTCGGCGGCTGTGGCCGAGCATGAAATCGAGGGGTGCGGACGTGTGCTGGCGCCGGGGTTTATCGACGTGCACACCCACGACGATACCGTGGTGATCCGCCATCCGCAGATGCTGCCCAAGCTGAGCCAGGGTGTGACCACGGTGATTGTCGGCAACTGTGGCATCAGCGCGTCGCCGGTGACGTTGCGCAGTGATCCGCCGGATCCGATGAACCTGTTGGGCAGTGCTTCGGCGTTTGTGTATCCGCGTTTCAGCGACTATCGCACGGCGGTCGAGAACGCTCACCCGGCGGTCAACGTCGCGGCGTTGGTCGGCCATACGGCGCTGCGCAGCAACCATATGGATGACCTGCACCGCACTGCCTCAGCGGATGAAATTGCCGCCATGCGCGTGCAGTTGCAAGAGAGCCTCGAAGCCGGTGCCCTCGGTTTATCCACAGGCCTGGCGTATGCCAGTGCATTCAACGCCGAGACCGATGAAGTGCTGCAACTGTGTGAAGAACTCACCGCATTCGGCGCGCTGTACACCACCCATTTGCGCAGTGAGTTCGAGCCGGTGCTGGAGGCGATGGAGGAAGCGTTCCTTGTCGGCCGGCGTGCCCAGGCGCCGGTGATCATTTCCCACCTCAAATGTGCCGGTGCCGGTAACTGGGGTCGTAGTCCGCAGCTGTTGGCGTCGCTGGAACTGGCGGCGAAAACCCATCCGGTGGGCTGTGACTGCTACCCCTATGCGGCGAGTTCTTCGACCCTGGATCTCAAGCAGGTGACCGACGCGTTTCGAATTACCATCACCTGGTCGACGCCACATCCAGAAGTGGGCGGGCGTGATTTGCAGGATATTGCCGCTGAGTGGGATGTTTCGCTGATGGACGCAGCCTGCCGACTACAACCGGCAGGTGCGGTGTACTACGGGATGGATGAAGCGGATGTGCGGCGCATCCTGGCGCATCCGTTGTCGATGGTCGGGTCGGATGGGTTGCCGGAGGATCCGTTCCCGCATCCGCGTTTATGGGGCGCGTTTCCACGGGTGTTGGGGCATTTCAGCCGGGATGTGGGGTTGTTCCCACTGCACACCGCCGTGCACAAAATGACGGGGTTGTCGGCGGCGCGGTTTGGTTTGGCTGAGCGCGGAGAGATCCGTGAAGGGCACTGGGCCGACCTGGTGCTGTTCGACCCCTTGCGCGTGCGCGATGTGGCGGATTTCAAGGAGCCGCAGCGCGCGGCGGAAGGCATTGACGGGGTATGGGTCAACGGCGTGTTGAGCTACAGCGACGGGCAGGCGAACGGTCAGCGGCCGGGTCGGTTCCTGGCGCGTAGTGGGGATTTGCGTCATGGGTTTTCGTCTTTATAGGATGCTTATTTAAATGGAGCGGTTGCCATGCACTTAGGAAAAGTCATCCCCATCCTGCGGATTTTCGACGAGGCCAAGGCGTTGGAGTTCTACGTCGATTTCCTGGGGTTCAAGGTGGATTGGCAGCATCGTTTCGAGGCGAATTTTCCGTTGTACCTGCAAGTGTCGCTGGGTGAGTGCGTGTTGCATTTGACTGAGCATCATGGCGACGCCTCGCCAGGTTCGGCGGTGCGGATTCAGGCTCAGGGTGTGGATGCTTACCAGCAGCAGTTGGTGGGCAAGGATTACCGTTATGCCAAGCCCGGGGTTGAGGACACGCCTTGGGGATCGCGGGAGATGAGCATCAAGGACCCGTTTGGGAATCGGGTGGTGTTTGTCGAGGAAGGCGAGGGCTGAGGGGGAAATCGCAGGCAATAAAAAACCGCCTTAGTAGGGCGTTTTTTTTTTTGCAAACCCAGTGAGTGGCTGGGGTTGTTGTCTCAAAGATGCGATGACCCGCAGGCGGATACTACCGCCGGTCATTTTATCGCGCAAGGTTAGGCGATGGTCGGCACCGATAATCTTGAACGTTTCATTATGTCGATTTTCGCTGCACTAGTTTGCAGTAAATCTTCGAAACAAATACTGGATATTTAACCACTTTCTGTCACACCTTCATGGCGGATTTTGGTTAGGCTTCACCCCGTTCTGCGTTGGTTGCTTTTAGGTGAGCCGGGTACTGATCGCCACGGGCTAGTAATCCGTGCCGGATTCATGCGGTAAGCCCATTAGCCCGGCCGCCTCAAAGATGCGATGACCCGCGTCCAAAGGCTCACATGTTCCGGTAAGTGCGCTGGAGGTAAGGCCCAACTCACGGAGGGCCGAGTATGTCTAAGTTTGCACGACGTACGTGGAACCTCGTAGTGAACTGCCTGCGTGCTTATCACGTCTGGAAGTTCCTGCGGGACAGCTTCGATGACCGCTAAGGTCTGAGAAGTGGAGCCGCCTCAGTTCAGACTGAGGCGGCTTTTTGGTTTCTTACACGCGGAAGTGGCTGACCATCTGTTGCAACTGGCTCCCCAACCGCGCCAGTTCCACACTCGACTTGGCCGTCTCGTCACTTGCGGTCGCGGTCTGCTCCGACACATCACGCACATTCACAATGCTGCGGCTGATCTCTTCAGCCACGGCGCTTTGCTGCTCGGCGGCGGCGGCGATCTGCTGGTTCATCGACTGGATATTCGATACGGTTCGGGTGATGTTCTCCAGCGACACACCGGCCTTGCGCGTCAGCTCGACACTGCTGTCGGTGAGGCTGCGGCTGTTGTTCATCACATTGGCCACTTGCTGGGTACCGTTCTGCAAGCCGGCGACCAGGCCTTCGATTTCCTCGGTGGATTTCTGCGTACGCTGGGCCAGGCCGCGAACTTCGTCGGCGACCACGGCAAACCCACGCCCGGCTTCACCAGCCCGCGCTGCTTCGATCGCGGCGTTGAGGGCCAGCAGGTTGGTCTGTTCGGCGACGGCCTTGATCACATCCATCACGCTGCCGATCTTGTTGCTCTCTTGTTGCAGGTGCGTCATGGCATCGGTGGAACGAGCCACCTCCGCCGCCAGACGCTCGATCTGGGCGATGGCTTCAGCAACTACCTTGTCGCCCGCGCGGGCCTGGCCATCGGCGTCGGCGGCGGCCAGGGAAGCTTGTTCGGCGTTGCGCGCCACTTCCTGCACGGTGGCGGTCATTTCGTGCATCGCCGTGGCGACCTGATCGGTCTCGATCTTCTGGCTGTTGACGCCGGCGCTGGTCTGCTCGGTCACGGCCGACAGCTCTTCGGCGGCGCTGGCGATCTGAGTCACGCCGTCGCGAATACCGCTGATCAGCTCACGCAAGGTGGTGCCCATGCGCTGGATGCCTTGTTGCAACACGCCCAGCTCATCCCGGCGAGTAACCTGGATGTTGTGGCTCAAGTCTCCGGAGGCAATGCGTTCCACCACGGCCAGGGTTTCCTGGATCGGCCGGGTGATCTGACGGGTGATGACCCATGCGGCGATGACACCCACCAGCAGTGCCAGCAAGGTGCTGATCAATTGCAGGCTGCGGGCCTGGGCACTTTCGGCGTCGCGGCGATTGAGTTGGATCTCGTACAGCTTGTCGCTGATCGTGACGATATCAGCGCCTTGGGTGGTCATTTCGGCACGGGCCGCGACGATGTTGGCGTTGGCCGCCTTGTAGTTCTGCACGGCGCTGCGATAGGCCCCCAGCGCGGTCTCCAGCGCGATCAATGCGCTTTGCTGGCTGGAGCCGAAGACGACACTGAGATCTTTCAAACCGGCAATGGCCTTTTCAATCTGTGCGGCAGCGCGGGCTTCAGTCTCCGGACTGACGTTACCGGTGTAGCCACGCACTTCGTAGCGGGCCAACTGGAATTGCATCTTGGCGTCGGCCACAGCCTGGAACTGAGCAAGGTGCTCCGAACTGTCGGGCATTTGCTTCACACTGGTTTCCAGCGCGTTGATTTGTGCATTGGCGATATCGGCCTTGTCACCCATCACCTGGCGCGAGGCGTTACCGTTACGGTAGGCCTCGCGCATTTTGTTCAGTGACTGCTGATAAGCGGTGATGATGGATTTCTGCTCGTTGAGCAGCTTGAGGTTGTCCGGGCTCTTGAAGCTGTCCAGCAATTGTTGCTGCTGGGCAGCGAAGGCATCCAGGTTGGTCTGTACGTTTTGGGCCACGGCTTCGTCGCCATTGGCGAGCATGTACTGCAGGCGCACGATGCGCAGTTTGGTCAGCGACGCATTGAGCTGGGTGATGTCGCTCATCCAGTTGCTGCGATCGATCAGGCCGCCCAGGCTGGTCCAGCCGGTCAGGGCCAGGATCGAGGTGAGGGCCAGTACCAGGCCGAAGCCCAGGCCCAGTTTGAGGTTGACGCTGATGTTGCCGAACCAGCTATTCATCGAATGCTCCACAAGAATGATGGGGTGTGCTGGACGGTTATTGATTTTGGAGCCAGCTGCTGTGTAGGGCTGTATCGGCGGGAGGTGCTGAATCTGAAATGCTAATTTGCCGGGTGTGACAAAGGGCCGTCGCCACAGTAGCGGCGCGGGGAGGGGCTGATCATTGGGCGGTCTTGTGTGCTAGTCTGCGGGCCCTTTTAGTTCTGGGTAGCCTGGGAAACCAATGCTGTCCTACAGCGGAGCCTCTTCATGTCCGAAGTTAATCTGTCCACCGACGAAACCCGCGTCAGCTACGGTATCGGCCGTCAGTTGGGCGACCAACTGCGTGACAACCCGCCACCGGGTGTAAGCCTGGACGCAATCCTGGCCGGCCTGACCGACGCCTTCGCCGGCAAGCCAAGCCGTGTGGACCAAGAGCAAATGGCCGCCAGCTTCAAAGTGATCCGCGAAGTCATGCAAGCCGAAGCGGCCGCCAAGGCTGAAGCAGCAGCGGGCGCCGGTCTGGCGTTCCTGGCGGAAAATGCCAAGCGTGATGGCATCACCACCCTGGCTTCCGGCCTGCAATTCGAAGTATTGACCGCAGGTGACGGCGCCAAGCCGACCCGTGAAGACCAAGTGCGTACTCACTACCATGGCACCCTGATCGACGGCACGGTGTTCGACAGCTCCTACGAGCGCGGTCAGCCTGCAGAATTCCCGGTGGGCGGCGTGATCGCCGGCTGGACCGAAGCCCTGCAACTGATGAATGCCGGCAGCAAATGGCGCCTGTACGTGCCGAGCGAACTGGCTTACGGCGCTCAAGGCGTTGGCAGCATCCCGCCGCACAGCGTGCTGGTATTCGACGTCGAGCTGCTCGACGTTCTGTAAGACCTGCTGATTACCTGTGGGAACGAGCCTGCTCGCTCCCACAGTGTTTTGCAGGTGTGTTCATGGATGGAACTTGCCATTGAGCTCTGTCGCCGGGCGCAACGCTCGGGCGTAGCAGAACAGAAATAGATTGCGTACCACTTCCTTCAAAACTCCGGGTTCACTGGAACTCAGGCCATTTACATCCAGGTCGCCTTGGTCCTGCAGTTCATTCAGCGCTTCTTCTTCCAGCACCGCACAGACTTCGCCGGTTTCCCGATGCAGGATCCGCAGGTAGGGGTGTGGTCGGTCCAGCCAAGCATCTATCAAATAAGTCATGAGTCTCATCTCCTTGATGGGTTTCAATGAGAATAATTCTTATTCGTAAAATAGCAAGTGCCTATTGGCGGTTTCTGTTTTTTTCTGTGTGGACATTGCGCGGGATCAGACGAGAGGGCGAAACGCCATCCCGCGGCAGGCGCGGGATGGAGGCAACAGGTTCAGACTTTGCGCACGAACTCGGACTTGAGCTTCATCGGGCCGATACCGTCGATCTTGCAGTCGATATCGTGGTCGCCGTCACACAGGCGGATGTTCTTGACCTTGGTGCCGACCTTCACGACCAGGGAAGTGCCCTTGACCTTGAGGTCCTTGATCACGGTGATGGTGTCGCCGTCCTGCAGCACATTGCCGACAGAATCTTTCTTCACGGTGTCGTCGCTGGCCGCTTCGGCCTCGCCATCGGCGGACCACTCATGGGCGCATTCCGGGCAGATCAGCTGGGCGCCGTCTTCGTAGGTGTATTCGGAATTGCATTTCGGGCAGGGTGGCAACGTGCTCACTAAGGCTCCTTGAGAGTCAGGATGGCTAAAGGGCGCACATTATATAGGGTTTTGCAGCGAGAGCGGGGCAGTGGGTGGTAATGAGGTCTAAATGTGGGAGCGAGCAAGCCCGCTCCCACAAAAGCCCGTTGCGCCAATAGTCTTTAGTGAGTACGCGCGACCGCAAACTCACTCAGCTCCACCAGGGCGTCCCGGTATTCGCTGGCGGGAAGGGCTTCCAGGCACTGGATGGCACGGGCCACGTAGTCACGCGCCAGCTGTGCGGTGTACTCCAAGGAACCCGAGGCCTCAACGGCGGCACGGATGGCCTCCAGGTCCTCGATCCCGCCTTTCTGGATCGCCTTGCGCACCAGGGCAGCCTGTTCCGGCGTGCCTTCGCGCATGGTGTAGATCAGCGGCAAGGTCGGCTTGCCTTCGGCCAGGTCGTCACCGACGTTCTTGCCCAGGGTTTCTGCGTCGCCCTTGTAGTCGAGCAGGTCGTCGACCAGTTGGAACGCCACGCCCAGGTGGTCACCAAAGGTACGCAGGGCTTCGGCCTGTTCGGCCGTAGCACCGCACAGTGCAGCGGCGCTGTGGGTGGAGGCTTCGAAGAGCATCGCGGTTTTGCCGCGAATCACTTCCATGTAGGTTTCTTCGGTCGTGCTGGCGTCGCGGACCTTCGACAACTGCAATACTTCGCCTTCGGCGATGATGCGGGTGGCCTGTGAAAGAATCTTCATCACCGGCATCGAGCCCAGTTCGACCATCATTTCGAACGAGCGCGAGTACAGAAAGTCTCCCACCAGCACGCTGGGTGCGTTGCCCCACATGGCATTGGCGGTCTCGCGACCACGGCGCATGCCGGACATGTCGACCACGTCGTCATGCAGCAGGGTGGCGGTGTGCAGGAATTCGATCGTGGCTGCCAGCAGGCGCAGGTCATCGCCTTCGCGACCCAGGGCCTTTCCGCACAGCAACACTAATAAAGGACGCAGGCGCTTACCGCCCGCCGACGTAATATAGTCGCCAATTTTGGAGACCAGCGGCACTTTGGAAGTCAGCTGCTTCTTGATGATGCCGTCGACGGCGCTAAAATCGTCCGCGACCGCGCGGTAGAAAGCTTGGGGTTGCATCAGCGACAGTCGCTCCAGAAGGGTTGCGCGGCATGCTAGGACCCAGGCCCCGTAGTGTCAAGGCGCGATAGACGGCCTCTTGCAACACCTCGTTGCCTTGCGTACAATCGCGCACCCTGAACTTCCTGGGCAGCACCTGCCTTACGCAATTGCATTCGGGACGTCCATCCCATGCAGCCATGCCAGCCAATACCTCTTCTTATAAAGCGCTGGGTGAGCAGGATTATCGGAGAAATACCATGTCGTACGCAGTAATTGTTACTGGTGGCAAGCAATACAAAGTCGCCCCAGGTGAATACCTGAAGATCGAAAAACTGGAAGTCGCTACCGGCGAATCCGTTACTTTTGATCGCGTTCTGTTGGTCGCCAATGGCGATGACGTGAACATCGGCGCTCCAGTTGTTGCTGGCGCTACCGTTGTGGCTGAAGTGATCTCCCAAGGTCGTCACGATAAAGTCCGCATCATCAAGTTCCGTCGTCGTAAGCACCACATGAAGCGTATGGGCCACCGCCAGTGGTACACCGAGATCAAAATCACCGGTATTCAGGCTTAATTTCAGCCTAATTCCTCACTAGGAGAATTGACTCATGGCACACAAAAAAGCTGGTGGTAGTACCCGTAACGGTCGCGACTCAGAAGCCAAACGCCTTGGCGTGAAGATGTATGGCGGCCAGAAAATCATTCCGGGCAACATCATCGTGCGTCAGCGCGGCACCCAATTCCACGCCGGTTACGGTGTAGGCATGGGTAAAGATCACACCCTCTTCGCGAAAATCGAAGGCGTGATCAAGTTTGAAGTAAAAGGCGCGTTCAACCGCCGTTACGTGAGCGTTGTCGCAGCTTAATCGCGAGATCGCTGGAAAAGCCCTGTCTTGCGACGGGGCTTTTTCGTTTGTGGGGTGAGTCTCTTGCAAAGCTGTTTGTAATGGGCTCAGGCGCTGGTTTTGCGGTCGCTGATTGAGGTCGCTGCGCTCATTTTTGCAAGAGTCTTATGTCTTGGTTTCTTAAGCTCGTCCGTGCGACGAGAGGCGTTTTGTTATGAAGTTCGTTGATGAAGTTTCCATCCGAGTAAAAGCAGGCGACGGCGGTAACGGTTGCATGAGTTTCCGTCGCGAAAAATTCATCGAAAATGGTGGCCCAAACGGCGGTGACGGCGGTGACGGCGGTTCCATCTACATGATGGCCGACGAAAACCTCAACACCCTGGTCGACTACCGTTACACCCGGCACTTCGATGCCGAGCGTGGCTCCAACGGCGGCAGCACCGATTGCACCGGTAAAAAAGGCGAAGACCTGGTACTGCGCGTGCCGGTCGGCACCACGATCATCGACTCCGCGACCCAGGAAGTGATCGGCGACCTGACCAAGGCCGGCCAGAAGCTGATGGTGGTTCAGGGCGGCTGGCACGGTCTGGGTAACACCCGATTCAAGTCCAGTACCAACCGTGCGCCACGCCAGACTACGCCAGGCAAGCCGGGCGAGCAGCGTGACCTCAAGCTGGAAATGAAAGTACTTGCCGACGTGGGCCTGCTGGGCCTGCCAAACGCCGGTAAAAGTACCTTTATCCGCTCGGTGTCGGCCGCCAAGCCGAAAGTTGCTGACTACCCGTTCACTACTTTGGTGCCAAACCTGGGTGTGGTCAGCGTCGACCGTTGGAAAAGTTTTGTGATCGCCGACATTCCCGGCCTGATCGAAGGGGCTTCCGATGGTGCAGGCCTGGGGATTCGCTTCCTCAAGCACTTGTCTCGTACCCGTTTGCTGCTGCACCTCGTCGATATGGCGCCGCTGGATGACACCAGCGCACCGGACGCTGCTGAAGTGATCGTCAGCGAACTGACCAAGTTCAGCCCGGCCCTGGCCGAGCGTGATCGTTGGCTGGTGCTGAACAAGTGCGACCAGATCCTCGAAGAGGAGCACGAAGAGCGCGTCAAGGAAATCGTTGATCGCCTGGAGTGGACTGGCCCGGTCTACGTGATCTCCGCCATCGCCAAAGAAGGCACTGAGCGCCTGACCCGCGACATCATGCGCTACCTCGAAGACCGTGCCGACCGCCTGGCGGCCGACCCGGTGTTCAAGGCTGAACTGGCTGAACTCGATCAACAGATCGAAGATGAAGCCCGTGCCCAGCTGCAAGCCCTGGACGACCAGCGTGCCCTGCGCCGCAGCGGCGTGAAGTCGGTCCATGACATCGGCGACGATGACTGGGACGAGGAAGACGTGGATGATGAAGACGGTCCTGAAATCATTTACGTGCGCGACTGATCTGTTGCGATAAACTTGAACGCCGCTCCTGTTAGAGCGGCGTTTTAGTATCCGGGTTTAACGTTATGGGCCGCGCTGGGTCGCGCAACCCTCAATCTAAGGTCGAAGATGATGCGGAGCAAAGTGACAGGTGCGCAGCGCTGGGTCGTAAAGATCGGCAGTGCGTTGCTGACGGCGGATGGCAAGGGGCTGGATCGCGCCGCCATGAGCGTCTGGGTCGAGCAAATGGTGGCCTTGCATGAGGCCGGTGTAGAGCTGGTGTTGGTGTCGTCCGGGGCCGTTGCCGCCGGGATGAGCCGCCTCGGCTGGACCGCGCGACCCAGCGCGATGCACGAACTGCAAGCCGCCGCCGCGATCGGCCAGATGGGCCTGGTGCAAGCCTGGGAATCCAGTTTTGCCGAGCACGGCCGCCACACGGCGCAGATCCTGCTGACCCACGACGACCTGTCAGACCGCAAGCGCTACCTCAACGCCCGCAGCACCCTGCGTGCGCTGGTGGAGCTCAAGGTCATTGCGGTGATCAATGAGAACGACACGGTGGTCACCGACGAAATCCGCTTCGGCGACAACGACACCCTGGCTGCCCTGGTGGCCAACCTGGTGGAAGCCGACCTGCTGGTGATCCTCACCGACCGCGATGGCATGTTTGACGCCGACCCGCGCAACAACCCCGAGGCCCAGCTTATTTATGAGGCTCGCGCGGATGACCCCGCGCTGGACGCTGTGGCCGGCAGTGTCGGAGGCGCCCTGGGCCGTGGCGGCATGCAGACCAAGCTGCGTGCAGCACGTTTGGCCGCACGTTCCGGTGCTCACACCATCATCGTCGGCGGGCGCATTGAACGTGTGCTGGATCGCCTGAAAGCCGGCGAGCGCATCGGTACGCTGCTGTCGCCGGAACGCGGCATGCTGGCGGCGCGCAAACAGTGGCTGGCCGGTCATCTGCAAACCCGTGGCACGCTGGTGCTGGACGGGGGGGCCGTGTCGGCGTTGTCCCAAGGCAACAAGAGCCTGCTGCCGGTCGGCGTCAAGTTGGTGCAGGGCAGCTTCCGCCGGGGAGAGATGGTGGTGTGCGTGGCGCCGGACGGTCGTGAGATTGCCCGTGGCCTGGCCAATTACAGCGCCCTTGAAGCACAGAAAATCATTGGACAATCCTCCGATGCGATTGTCGGACTATTGGGCTACATGGCGGAGCCCGAACTGGTGCATCGCGACAACCTGATCCTGGTCTAACCAAAGGAACACATAATGCGTGTCATGAAGGGATTGCTCGGCCTGCTGGTGGCCATGCCGCTGTTGGCCTGCGCCGAAGAAGTCGGCCAGGTGTCGACGGTGTTCAAGTTTGTCGGCCCCAACGACCGGATCGTGGTTGAAGCCTTCGATGACCCCAAGGTCGACGGTGTGACGTGCTACCTGTCGCGCGCCAAGACTGGCGGTGTGAAAGGCGGCCTGGGCCTGGCCGAAGACCGCGCCGAAGCTTCGATTGCCTGCCGTCAGGTCGGCCCGATCCGCTTCAAGGGCGAGCTCAAGGACGGCGACGAAGTGTTCAAGGAGCGCACCTCGTTGGTGTTCAAGACCATGCAGGTGGTGCGCTTCCTCGACAAGAAGCGCAACACCCTGGTTTACCTGGTGTACAGCGACCGTCTGATCGAAGGCAGCCCGCAGAATGCAGTGACGGCGATTCCGATTTTGCCCTGGCCGACCGCTCAGTAACTCGCAGGCGAGTTTTGCAATCGACGTCTATGATTGCAGGCTTGCGGGTTGTAATCTCGACGTGCCGCAATGCGAAGAACATGGGATATCTGGAGTTCGTCATGAGTGCTTTCCACGATCTGAAACTCAAAGCTTTGGACGGACAAGAGCTGCCGCTGGCGCCCTTCAAGGGGCAAGTGGTGCTGGTGGTCAACGTGGCCTCCAAGTGTGGCTTGACCCCGCAATATGCCGCCTTGGAAAACCTCTACCAGCAGTACAAGGACCAGGGCTTTACCGTGCTCGGCCTGCCGTGCAACCAGTTTGCAGGCCAGGAGCCGGGGACCGAGGAGGAGATCCAGGAATTCTGCAGCCTGAACTACGGGGTGACATTCCCGCTGGGCAGCAAGCTCGAGGTCAACGGGCCTGATCGTCATCAGCTGTACCGCCTGCTGGCGGGCGAGGGTGCCGAGTTTCCTGGAGACATCACCTGGAACTTCGAGAAGTTCTTGCTGGGCAAGGATGGGCGAGTGCTCGCGCGCTTCTCCCCACGCACGGCGCCGGATGATCCGACGATCGTCCAAGCCATCGAAAAAGCCCTGAGCTGAGTAACTCTTCTGTGGGAGCCGGCCGGCTCCTACACTTCTACCCTTTAATCACCCAGATCAATAGTGCTATCCGGTACGCTGCGCGCCCCATATTATCCACGTCATAAACCTCGTCTCCCGTGGAGTGCTTCCATGCCTGTTCAAGCCTTGTTCAAGCCTTTCCAGCTCGGTGCGTTGCAATTGTCGACCCGCGTCGTCATGGCGCCAATGACCCGCTCATTTTCACCAGGCGGCGTGCCCAACTCCAAAGTGATCGAATACTACCGCCGCCGCGCCGCCGCCGGCGTGGGCCTGATCATCACCGAAGGCACGGTGGTCGGCCACCTAGCGTCCAACGGCTACCCCAATGTCCCGCACTTCTATGGTGAAGCCGCTCTGGCTGGCTGGAAGAAGGTCGTCGACGCGGTACACGCCGAAGGCGGCAAGATCGTCCCACAACTGTGGCACGTGGGCAGCGTACGTCGCATTGGCACAGAGCCGGATGTCAGCGTGCCAGCCTATGGCCCGATGGAAAAGCTCAAGGACGGCACCGTGGTCGTGCACGGCATGACCCATCAAGATATCAAGGATGTGATCAATGCCTTCGCCCAAGCCGCCAAGGATGCCCAAAGCATTGGCATGGACGGCGTTGAAATCCACGGTGCCCACGGCTACCTGGTCGATCAGTTCTTCTGGGAAGGCAGCAACCAGCGCACTGACGAATACAGCGGCAGCCTGGCCAACCGCTCGCGCTTTGCCATCGAGCTGATCGAGGCTACCCGCGCGGCCGTTGGCGCGGACTTCCCGATCATCTTTCGTTTCTCTCAATGGAAGCAGCAGGACTATACCGCGCGTCTGGTGCAGACCCCCGAAGCGCTGGGCGAGTTCCTCAAGCCGCTGTCTGACGCGGGCGTGGATATTTTCCACTGCTCCACCCGCCGTTTCTGGGAGCCTGAATTCGAAGGTTCCGACCTCAACCTGGCCGGCTGGACCCGCCAGCTCACTGGCAAACCGACCATCACCGTGGGCAGCGTTGGCCTGGATGGCGAGTTCCTGCAGTTCATGGTCAATACCGACAAGGTCGCGCAACCCGCGAGCCTGGAGAAATTGCTGGAGCGCCTCAATAACGACGAGTTCGACTTGGTCGCCGTGGGCCGTGCCCTGCTGGTGGATCCGGATTGGGCCCTGAAAGTGCGCGAAGGCCGCGAGAGCGACATCCTGCCATTCAGTCGTGAGGCGTTGACGACTCTGGTGTAAGTGGCAACAGGGCGGGCACCGGGTGCCCGTCCTTGCATACCCCGCGCAGCTGGCGCTCGAACTGCTCGATAATCGCCGGCCAACCCTGGCGGCTCGCATGTTGGCGCGCATTCAGGCGCATGCGGCGCAGGCTTTCAGCGTCCTCCAGCAGCCAATTGGCCGCCTCGCAAAAAGCGTTCTCATCCCCCGGCATCGCCAGCACGCCGTTGTAGCCATGGCGAATATGCTGGGTCGCGGCCGCCTGGTCGTAGGCCACTACACCCAGTCCCGACGCCATCGCTTCCAGCACTACGTTGCCGAAGGTTTCAGTCAGGCTGGGGAATAGGAATACATCGCCTGAAGCGTAATGCCGCGCCAGTTCTTCGCCGCGCAAGGTGCCGCAGAAAATCGCCTCTGGCAGTTCCTTTTCCATCGTTGCGCGTTGCGGGCCATCACCGACAATAATCAATTTCATCTGGCGCAGTGGATAGGCGTCCTGCAAGGTCTCGAAGCAGCGCTTGAGCAGGCCCAGGTTTTTCTCCTGTGCCAACCTGCCGACATAAAGCACGGCGGTCTGCTCGCTGTTCAATGCCCAACTTTCCCGCAGCGCGTTGTCGCGTTTGGCCGGATGGAACAACTGGCTGTCCACGCCGCGCGCCAACATCCCCAGGCGCTCGAAATGCCGGCGTTCCAACTCCAGGCGCTGGCTGGCGCTGGGCACCAGGGTCAGGGTCGAGCGGTTATGGAACCAGCGCAGATAGTGCGTGACCATCCGGCTCAGCAGGCTCAAGCCGTATTGGTTCGAGTACTGCTGGAAGTTGGTATGAAAGCCGCTGACCACGCTGATCCCCAGGCGACGTGCAGCGCGCAGGGCAGACAAGCCCAAAGGCCCTTCCGTGGCGATGTACAACACGTCCGGGCGCTGGCGTGTCCAGCGCCGCAGCAATTTATGCATCGACGACTGCCCCCATTGCAGGCCCGGATAGCCCGGCAGCGGCCAACCGCGGCACAGCAGCAGTGCATCGTCGCTGGGACGGCTCTGGTCAACGCCCTGGCGCGGGCGCACCAACTCGACTTGATGGCCGCGAGCGCGCAAACCCTCGCACAGGCGGCCAAGGGTATTGGCCACCCCGTTGATCTCTGGCGGGAAGGTTTCGGTAATGAGAGTGATGTGAAGCGAAGCTGTCGTCATGACCCACAGTGTCACCGCGGGCCATGTCGTCATTGTGTCATCGAGATGATGGATTTATGACCGGGTCACTTTTTGCTGCTGTGCCATCGCCTCTGCACCTTGCTCACGCACCCAGAACAGTGTCGCCCCGGCCACCGCCGCCGGCATCATCAGCAGGTTCACCACCGGCACCAGCAGCACCAGGTAGACGATGCCGCCGAAGCTCATGCTCTGCCAGCGTTTCTGGCGCAGCCAGGCGAGCATTTCGTTCCAGCCCAGCTTGTGGTTGTCGGCCGGGTAGTCGATGTATTGGATCGCCATCATCCATACGCCAAACAACAGCCACAGCGGGGCGGCGATCAGGTTGACCACCGGAATGAACGACAGGATAAACAGGCCAATGGCCCGTGGCAGGAAGTAACCCAGCTTGCGCATTTCCCGGGCCAGGGTGCGCGGGACCATGGCGATCAACTCGCCCCAGCTGAAGGCCGGGAAGTCATCGGTGCCGCGCACCACCACTTCCACTTTCTCCGAGAGAAAGCCGTTGAAGGGCGCCGCGATGATGTTGGCGAGCATGGTGAAGGTGAAAAACACCATCAACACCACCAGCACGACAAACAGGGGCCAGAGCAGGTAATTCAGAAAACTCAGCCAACTCGGCAGCGTCGGCATCAAATGATCGACCCACAAACTGAACTGATGGCCGGCGAAATAGATCAAGCCGACGAACAGCACCAGGTTGATCGCCAGCGGCAGCAACACAAACAGGCGCAGGCCGGGGCTCAACACCAGTTTGAGGCCTTCACGCAGGTATTGCGGGCCGGAAAGAGCGGGGGCGGGCATGGGTAACTCCGAGCAAGAGGGCGAACGCGCCGACCTTACCGGCTTTGTTCAACTGGCGAAAGCTGCGACATCAGCAGTAACAAACGTGTCGATCAACCTGGCCAACTGCATAGAGACCACCTATGAGCTGGATTGTTATTCCGTATTTCCTTAATCTTGCCCCCCTCGATACGCTGCACCCATTATTTTTCAGGGCCTGCGAGTTCAAGCCTTCCCCAAGTGCTTCGTGGTCCCTTTTTTATTCCAGCCGCCTTGTAGTCTGGGTGGTCGATAGGAGTGAGTCATGTCTGATACCCGTCATTCGCGAGTGATTATTCTCGGTTCCGGCCCTGCCGGTTACAGCGCTGCCGTTTACGCTGCCCGGGCCAACCTCAAGCCGCTGCTGATCACCGGCATGCAAGCGGGCGGTCAGTTGACCACCACCACTGAAGTCGACAACTGGCCGGGTGACGTCCACGGCCTGACCGGCCCGGTGTTGATGGAGCGCATGAAAGAGCACGCCGAGCGCTTTGAAACCGAGATCGTCTTCGACCATATCAACCAGGTCGACTTCTCCAAGAAGCCTTACAGCCTCACCGGCGACAGCGGCGTATACACCTGTGACGCGCTGATCATCGCCACTGGTGCCAGCGCTCGTTACCTGGGTCTGCCATCGGAAGAAGCATTCATGGGCAAAGGCGTTTCCGCCTGCGCGACCTGCGACGGTTTCTTCTACCGCAACAAGCCGGTCGCCGTGGTCGGTGGTGGCAACACTGCTGTGGAAGAAGCGCTGTACCTGGCCAACATCGCCAGCACCGTGACCCTGGTTCACCGCCGCGAGACTTTCCGCGCCGAGAAGATCCTGATCGACAAGCTGCACGCCCGTGTGGCCGAAGGCAAGATCATCCTCAAGCTCAACGCCACCCTGGATGAGGTCCTGGGCGACAATATGGGCGTGACCGGCGCCCGCCTGAAGAACAATGACGGCAGCTTCGACGAGCTGAAAGTCGACGGCGTGTTCATCGCCATCGGCCACACGCCGAACACTTCGTTGTTCGAAGGCGTGCTGGAAGCCAAAGACGGTTACCTGGTGGTGCAGGGCGGCCGCGAAGGTAATGCGACTGCCACTAACATCGAAGGTATCTTCGCTGCCGGTGACGTGGCCGACCACGTCTATCGCCAGGCCATCACCTCGGCTGGCGCCGGTTGCATGGCGGCACTGGATGCCGAGCGTTACCTCGACGGCCTGCAGAACGCGTCGTTCTGAACCCGTTGAAGTAAAAAAACCGGCTGCGAGGCCGGTTTTTTTATGCCTGCGATATGACCCAAATTTTGATCTATCTGACTCAGGATTTACGGGTCAGTGGCTGTGCAGTGAACTTCACGCCGGCCAAACCGTGTGCAATCAACGCACGAATGTTGCCATGGTCGTTGCCCTCAGGCGTCCCCACCACCGAACGATAATGTTCACCAAACGCCAGCAGTGTTTCCTGATCGCTCAGACCTTCCAGCAGCGCCAGGCCCAGGGTCTTGCACGACCCTTCGTTTTGCCCGGCGGCATTTTCCACGTCGCCATTGGTAAAGGCTTGCGGCTGGTAGTCGTAACCGGCAGCTATAAACGCCAGGGTATCGGCAAAAACGTGTTCGCCGCTGTTAAGACTGGCGCGCAGGGTGTTCAAATCAGTCATGGGTATTTCCTTTGACAAACGCCGCCTGTTGGTCGGCGCTGGCTTCTTTCTGGTACTGGGCTTTCCACTCGGCGTAAGGCATGCCGTACACCACCTCACGGGCGTCATCGAGGCTCAGCTCGATCTGGCGCTCGTCGGCCTCGGCCTTGTACCACTTGGACAAGCAGTTGCGGCAGAAGCCCGAGAGGTTCATCAGGTCTATGTTCTGCACATCCTTGCGGCTGTCCAGGTGGGCCACCAGCCGGCGGAAGGCGGCGGCTTCGAGTTCGAGGCGTTGTTGGTCGTTCATGACGGTCTCTTCGAGACAGCTTCAAGCGGGTAGGCTTCAAGCTGCAAGTTGGAATGAAATTGGCTTTAACTTGTGGCTTGAAGCTTATCGCTTGAGGCTGAGCGGCTCGCCGCGAGTGTTATCGACACCGACTCGGCAAAGCGCAGCGCATGGGGCTTGTCCACTTCGACTTCGGCGTACAACACCGACTCATTGCTCATAACCAGGTCCAGCAATTCCTGGGTCAGGCGCTCAAGCAGGGCAAAGCGGTTGCCCTCGACGTGGGCAATGATCGCCTTGGTGATGGTGCGGTAGTTCAGCGCGTGGTCGATATCATTGTCGCGAACGGCTTCCTGGGCGGCATACAGGATGGTCAGGTTGATCAGCACGTCCTGCTTGTTGAGGATCTCATCCTCGTTAATGCCGATGTAGGTGCGCAGGCACAGGTCCTTGACCCGGATGCGCGCCATGCCTGGTTGAAGTTGTGGCATTGCTACTTGCTCCGTCCGATCAGTTGCAGGAACTCCATGCGCGTGGTGCTCGATTCGCGGAACGCGCCGAGCATCACCGAGGTGTTCATGGTTGAATTCTGTTTTTCCACGCCGCGCATCATCATGCACATGTGCTGGGCTTCGATCACCACCGCCACGCTGGTGGCCTGGGTCACGTCCTGGATGGCGTCGGCGATCTGCCGCGTGAGGTTTTCCTGGATCTGCAGGCGACGTGCGAACATGTCGACAATGCGCGCCAGCTTCGACAGGCCCAGCACCTTGCCGGTCGGAATATAGGCCACATGGGCCTTGCCGATAAAGGGCAGCAGGTGGTGCTCGCACAGTGAGTACAACTCGATGTCCTTCAGGATCACCATTTCGTCGTTGTCAGAGGCAAACAATGCGCCGTTGACGATTTCTTCGAGGTTCTGTTCGTAGCCATGACACAGGTATTGCATGGCCTTGGCGGCGCGCTTGGGAGTTTCTCGCAGTCCTTCACGCTCAGGGTCTTCGCCCAGGCCTTTGAGAATCTCACGGTAGTGTTGGGGCAGGGACAAGGTCATACAACATCCTCATAAACGGCTTACTTGATATGCCGCCCGCCGTTGACGGTCAGGGTGGTACCGGTGACATAGGGGTTATCCAGCAGGTAACGCACGCTCTGGTAGATCACCTCGGGCCCAGGCTCGATGCCCAGTGCCGACTTGGCCAGCACCCTGGCGCGATAGGCTGCATCGTCGCCGTCGTTGAACATCACCATCGCCGGGGCGATGCCGTTGACCTTGATCAGCGGCGCGAACTGCGCGGCAAACGACAGCGTGAGGCTGTCGAGCCCGGCCTTGGTGGCGCAATAGGCGATGTGCTGGCGGCTGCCCTTGCGCACCACGTCATCGCTGATGTGCACGATGTCGGCCGGTGTTGAGCGTTGCAGCAAGGGTGAACAATGCAGGTTGATCAGGTACGGCGCAAGCATGTGCACGCTGAACATGTCGGTAAAGGCGCGGCTATCGTCGTCGGGCGTTTCCGCGATCCAGGCCGAGGCGTTGTGGATGATCGCGCGCAGGCTCTGGGTGTGGGTGTTCAGTTCAGCGATAAACGCCAGGATACCGGCCTCGCTGGAGAAATCGGCGAACACAGCGATCGCGCCACGCTCGCGCAGGGCCTGCACGCCGGGCCGTTCGCTGCGGTAGCTGAAAATCACCGGGTGGCCTTCGTCCAGCAGGCGCATGGCGCAATGCAGGCCGACACGCTGGCCGGCGCCGGTGATCAGGATCGGGGCGTTTGTTGCAGTCATGGGAGGCTCGCGTCGCTGGCAGATTGAAACTATACCAGCGAGCGGCCGCCCCTGTATTCACGCCGCCGCTTCGGTGGCCTTGCGGGTTGCCGGGGCAGGATGCAGCCAGTTTGCCAACAGATGGGTCGACAGCGGGATGAACCAGTACACCATCAGCGGGGTAAGGGCCAGGGTGCTGACCAGTACACGCGGCGCAAGATCGAGCTCGCTGAGCAGCGGACCCAGGACAAAGTTGAACAGCAGGGACACCGGGAAAAATGCCAGCCAGATCGCCACGGCCTGTTTCCAGCGCGGAGGACGGGCGCCGACTGCGCCGAACCAGCCGTCGATGCCGCGTACGCGGTGCTCGGACGGGTCGGCAAACAGCTCGCTACCACGGCTTAACCAAGCACTGCGGGACGCCGAAAACTCCCAGGCATGCAGGGTCTTTTCATCGGCGAAGCGGAAAATGATCTGGAATTCATCATCGTTGGGGGGTGGTGCCAGGACACCTGAACCGAGGTAGCCGGGAAAGTCCGTGGCTAATTGCTCGCCTTCGCGCAGCCAGGCCATCAGTTCTTCGTAGCGACCCTTGGCCACGCGGCGCGCAACCATCAGGGTGACAGGAGAGGTAGACATTGTGTATCTCCAAATAAGCGAGTGCGCTGGGCCGGGTAGGCGGCACACAAACGAGGCTGCGGGGTGTTGCAGCGACGTAGAAAAAACAGGCAAGGATTATTCCTGTTTTATCGAAATACGCCAGATACTTTGGTCGGTTCGTCGTTCAGCTTGTGTGGATCAGCCGAAAAAGCGTTAAATACGGTTCAAATCGACACGGAAGTTTTTTACCTCTGATGCCCGAAATAATTGCTCCCCAGCGCGAAACGAGCGCTTTTCCCCCCCACGATACTGATGATCTTTTTCCGATCCGCGAAGTCGCTCGGCTGACGGGCGTCAACCCGGTTACCTTGCGTGCGTGGGAACGGCGCTACGGCCTTATCCAGCCTACCCGCACCGAAAGTGGGCATCGCTTGTATTCGCGCAACGATATCGACACCGTTCACCGGATCCTCGATTGGATCGAGCGTGGCGTTGCGGTAAGCAAAGTGGGCCGGATCCTTGCTCGCGACACGCTGCGTGACGAACCTGACGCAGCCTCGGGAACTGAGGTGGAGTGGGCGCAGTGGCGTGGGCAATTGCGCCAGGCGATCAGCGAATTCGATGACCGCCAATTGGACCGGCTGTACGGCCAGATCTTTTCCGCCTACCCAATGGCCGTTGTGTTTCAAGACATTCTCATGCCGCTCTGGCACGTGTTGTTGCGTCACCAGGGACGTTTCGGCCAAGCCAGCGAGTGGCTGTTCTTCGATAATTTTCTGCGCTCGCGTACCGCGCAACGTCTGCAGATGGCCGCCGCTGCGCCGGTGCCTCGGGTATTGCTGGCGGCTGTCGCGGGGGAATGCCGCGAGCTGGAGTTACTGGTCGCAGGCTTGCTGATGTCGGGGGAAAAGCAAGCGGTCAAGGTCTTGGGTGTGGGCCAGCCATTCGATGAGTTGACCCTGATCTGTGAAAAGATCCGGCCGCAAGCCTTGGTACTGTTTTCCAATCGCGCACCCGGCAGTGAGCTGCCGTTGCGGCTCAAGCGTCTGGCGCTGACCCTGGACTGCCCGTTGCTGCTGGCCGGTGACGCAGCAGACTTCGCGCAGGAAAGCCTCGCCGGTTCATCCATCGGTTGCCTGGGTAATGAAGGGCGGTTGATGCAGCGCCGCTTGCAGCAATTCCTGGGCGGTGGCCTGGATACCTGATCTCAGGCGTGGACTTCAGGATGGGCCAGGCGGTGCTGTTGCAGGATGAACTGGCGCAGGCGCTCGGTTTCATCGGCGTCGCTCTGGCTCAGCCGATAAGCGAGCAGCCCGCGCGCGGTTTCTCGTTCGAAGGTTCCGCGCAGCGCAATGCGTTCGTAACCCGAAGGGCTGAACCATAGGGAAAAGATTTTCGGCGGCTTGATCCGCCCCCGAATTTCTATGAGCACACCCTTGAACGACACCTCATGTACCCACAACGCCGCCGGGTTGCCCTTGATATTTTCAAGGGCCACGGGGGAGGCCAGTGCCAGGCGCCAGGGCCGGATCATCGGCCCGTCTTCGAATATGCTCGGAACTCCCAGACGCAGGTGAACCGCATGAAACTCATCTTCCACCAGGTGCAGCGGGAAGGTCAGTTGCTGATTGTCGAACTGTGCCTGAAGGGTGACGTGGTCATGAGCGGCGAGGCGGGTCAGCAGGTCGCGAATCTGCGCCCCGCCGTTCACGGTCAGGCTCGACGATGCATCCCGCAGGTTCAGTTGCGGGTTGTGCTGCATATTCTGAATGAAGTCCAGCTCATCCTGGGTCAGAAGCGCGTCACGCTGCATCACTCGTGCTCATCAGGGGGTATTAAAACGCCATTATCGCCTCTAATGGCGTCATGTTCTAAATTTTGTTGGATCCGCTCGTCGCTTTGAGCGCCGCCAGTTCGGCCTTGACCTGCGTCAGTTCGGTTTCCAGCTGGGTGACGCGCTGCTGGGCTCTGACTTGTAGGGTGACGTCCTTTTGCACACCGACGAAATACGTCTGTTTGTCCGCCTCGTTGTACACCGACGACAGCGACAATTCGTTCCAGAAATGGCTGCCGTCCTTGCGGTAATTGCGCAGGATTTCCCGACAAGCGCCGCCACTCTCCAGCGCCTCGCGAATTGCCATCAGGGCTGGCTGGTCACGGTCGCCCGATTGCAGGAAACGACAATCCTGATAGAGGATTTCCTCCAGGGTGTAGCCGGTCAGGCGTTCAAATGCCGGGTTCACGTAGATCAGCGGCTTGTCCTTGCCTTCGCGCTCGGCGACGACGATACCGTCGTTGGAAGCGTTGATGACCAGTTGCATGAGTTTGGCGTTAATCATTGAGCGGTCCATGGCTTGTGTTTTGAAGTGTGCAGTTTATGGCAAGGGGTGAATGTTGCACGGGCTGCGCCGAAAAATTTGCCTCAGCTGTTAATATCCCAGGCTTTCGCTCAACTACAGGATCAGATTGATGAAAGTCGCCATCCTTTCCGGCTCGGTCTACGGCACCGCTGAAGAAGTCGCCCGCCACGCTGCCGGCCTCCTCAAACAGGCCGGTTTCGACGCTTGGCACAACCCCCGCGCCAGCCTGGCGGATGTGCAAGCTTTCGCGCCGGATGCCTTCCTGGCGGTCACGTCCACCACCGGCATGGGTGAGCTGCCCGACAACCTGCTGCCCCTCTATTCGACTATTCGCGATCAACTGCCTGCCGCCTGGCGCGGCCTGCCCGGTGCGGTGATCGGCCTGGGCGACGCCAGCTATGGCGATACCTTTTGCGGTGGCGGCGAGCAAATGCGCGAGCTGTTTACCGAACTGGGCGTGCGCGAAGTGCTGCCGATGCTGCGCCTGGACGCCAGCGAAAGTGTCACACCGGAAGCCGACTCCGAACCGTGGTTGGCCGAACTGGTTAAAGCACTGCGCGGTTGAGCGCTGACTTGCGCAACAATGCCGGTGCCGTGCCTTTATTGGCGGCACTTCTCTGACGGCGCGTGTACGGATTTAAACTATCCTCAAAGCTGACTCGCACGGTCATCAAGCTGGCTGCCAAGGCAACTACGGTGGCCACGACGTCTGACTAGACTGGCCCATCACCCAAAAAAACAAGAAGAAAATGCGCCAAGGAGGTCGTTGCCGTGAGCCTAGCCCCCGTTCTATCGCCACAGAATGTCAAAGACCAGGTCAGCGCTGCCGAATGGCAAACCCGCGTCGACCTGGCCGCCTGCTATCGCCTGGTGGCGATGCATGGCTGGGATGACCTGATCTTCACCCATATCTCGGCCAAGGTGCCGGGCACCGATGACTTCCTGATCAACCCCTATGGGCTGATGTTCCATGAGATCACCGCGTCGAGCCTGGTCAAGGTCGACCAGGCCGGCAACAAGTTGATGGACAGTCCCTACGAGATCAACCCGGCGGGCTACACCATCCACAGCGCCATCCATGAAGTGCGCCACGACGTGACCTGCGTGCTGCACACCCATACTGCTGCCGGGGTTGCGGTAGCGGCGCAGAAGCAAGGCGTGTTGCCGATCAGCCAGCAGTCGATATTCGTGCTGTCGAGCCTGGCCTATCACGCCTACGAGGGCGTGGCGCTGAACCACGAAGAGAAAGCCCGCCTCCAGGCCGATCTGGGCGACAACAATTTCCTGATGCTGCACAACCATGGCCTGCTGACCTGCGGCAGTACCATCGCCGACACCTTTTTGATGATGTTCACCTTCCAACGCGCTTGCGATATCCAGGTGCTGGCGCAAAACGGCGGTGTCGAATTGATCAACATCGGGCCGCAGATTCTCGCTGGCGCCAAAGCGATGGTGGCGGCTGTCACAAAGAGCGCGCAAGGTATGGGGGGCGCGCTGGCCTGGCCGGCGTTGCTGCGCAAGCTGGACGCTCAAGACCCTGGGTATAGAAGCTGATGCCACTCGCCGAGATCCCGCTCAGAGCCTGGCGCAAACGCAGCCAGACGTTCGACTTTCGCGGCCGCACCATCCATTACTGGGCGGCGGGGCAGGGCGAACCTTTGTTGCTGATCCATGGCTTCCCCACCGCCAGCTGGGACTGGCATTACCTGTGGCAGCCCCTGGCCCAGCGCAATCTGGTGATTGCCTGCGATATGCTCGGTTTCGGCGACTCGGCCAAGCCGCTGAATCACAGTTATTGCTTGCTGGAGCAGGCCGATTTACAGCAAGCACTGCTGGACCATCTGCGTGTGGAGCAGCCGGTGCATGTGCTGGCACACGACTACGGTGACAGCGTCGCCCAGGAACTGCTGGCCCGGCACTACGAAGGGCGCTTTCGCATGGCCAGCTGCGTGTTTCTCAACGGTGGGTTGTTTCCCGAAACCCATCGCCCGGCGCTGGTGCAAAAGCTCTTGCTGAGCCCGTTGGGCTGGATGATCGGCCGTGCCTTCGGGCGCAATGCCCTGGCGAACAGCTTCAGCCAGATCTTCGGCCCCACTACCCGCCCAAGCGAAAGTGCGCTGGATGATTTCTGGAGCCTGATCGACTGTCATGACGGCACGCGCATCCTGCACAAACTCATCGCCTATATCCCTCAGCGCCGGCGTCTGCGTGAACGCTGGGTGGCGGCGATGCAACACAATGACGTGCCGTTGCGGGTGATCGACGGTGAGATTGACCCGATCTCCGGCGCGCATATGGTGGAGCGTTACCACGAGTTGGTGCCCCACGCCGACACGGTGCTGCTGGCCAATATCGGTCACTATCCGCAGATCGAGGCGCCGGTGCTGGTGCTTAAGCACTATTTGGCGTTTCGTGACCGGATTGGGCAGCCAGCGCCGAGATTGGCCTGTTCCTGAGCTGACGATTATCCCCTAGCCTTATCGAGCACCATTCAGCCTTGGCCGTATTTATTGTGACCAGGGCCCCCGTGCATGACACTCGACCCATTCCCCTTGTCGCCATTGGAGTTCGGTATGAGTGAGTCAGTGCAGTTCCAGGATAAGGTCGTGATCGTCACCGGTGCCGGCGGTGGATTGGGCCGGGCCCATGCGCTGCTGTTCGCCAAACATGGCGCCAAAGTGCTGGTCAACGATCTGGGTGGCTCCGCCCAAGGTGAAGGCGCCAATGCCTCGGCCGCAGACCGCGTGGTGGCCGAGATTCGCGAAGCCGGTGGCACCGCCGAGGCCAACCATGAATCTGTCACCGACGGTGACAAGATCGTGCAGAACGCCCTCGATGCTTTCGGCCGTATCGACGTAGTGGTCAATAACGCCGGTATCCTGCGCGACAAGACTTTTCACAAAATGGACGACAGCGACTGGGACCTGGTTTACCGGGTACATGTCGAAGGTGCCTACAAAGTCACCCGCGCCGCCTGGCCCCATCTGCGCGAACAAGGTTACGGCCGGGTGATCTTCACCGCGTCGACCTCGGGCATCTACGGCAATTTCGGCCAGTCCAACTACGGCATGGCCAAGCTCGGCCTGTATGGCCTCACCCGCACCCTGGCGCTGGAAGGGCGCAAAAACAACATCCTGGTCAACGCCATCGCTCCCACCGGCGGCACGCGCATGACTGAAGGCCTGATCCCGCCGCAGGTGTTCGAGCGCCTCAAGCCGGAACTGGTCAGTCCGTTGGTGGTGTACCTGGGCAGCGAAGCGTGCCAGGAAACCTCTGGATTATTTGAAGTGGGCGGCGGCTGGATCGGCAAGACCCGCTGGGAGCGCAGCCTGGGCGTGGGCTTTGACCCTGAAGCGGGCTTCTCGCCCGATGACGTGGCAGCGCACTGGCAGCAGATTTGCGACTTCGAAGGGGCCGCGCACCCCAAGGACAATATCGAAGCCTTGAAGGAGATGATGGCCAATTTGCAGAGATATAGCCTGTGATCGTTGCTTGAAAAAGCTTGAATCCTACGGGGGCGCCGATAGCGCCCCGTTTTATTTCTGGCAAAAAAAAGCCGCTGCAAACGCAGCGGCTGAAGTAAGACGTTGGATCAAGGAGCGATAAATCAACGTCAGTGAACACCGGTAACAGATTGAAAACTGGCATCAATCTATTTAAGTCTGGCTTTTCTTCCGGTTAGGGAAGCGGGGCATTTGCCCTGAAAGCCCGGTAAGAATAGCCGCTTGTAACAAAATGAGTAATGCCGAATTGTGACAAGGACTGTTGCTGAATCGGCAACAGTTTTAGCGCCCTCCATACATTCCCCTGATAACCCACCATCCACCCAATGCATGCCTGCGCCCCGAGCCCAGGCCAGAGCGCTTGTCATCCTTTTGAGCGACAACACGAATCCCTCCTTGGTGCGCTTATCGCTCCCGATGGGCGGCAGTAGGGTGGGGCCTTCTGTCACTCACCGGGGAAGACGCATGACAAAAACAACAATGCGCGCCATCTTCACGCCGCAGGCGCTGGCCGCTGCGGTTGCGTTGGGTTGCTGTGCCCAGGCACAGGCTGTTTCGTTCAACATTGGCGAGATCGAAGGGCAATTCGACTCCTCGTTGTCGGTGGGCGCGAGTTGGGGCATGCGCGACGCTGACAAAAAACTGGTGGGCACCGTCAATGGCGGTACTGGCCAAGCGTCTACCGGTGATGACGGCCGCTTGAACTTCAAGAAGGGCGAAACCTTCTCCAAGATCTTCAAGGGGCTGCACGACCTTGAGCTGAAGTACGGCGACACGGGCGTGTTCGTGCGGGGCAAGTACTGGTACGACTTCGAACTGAAGGACGAAGACCGCGAGTTCAAACCGATCAGCGACCACAATCGCAAGGAAGGCGCCAAATCCAGTGGTGCGCAGATCCTCGATGCCTTCGTCTACCACAATTATTCGCTGGGTGACCTGCCGGGCACCGTGCGTGCAGGCAAACAGGTGGTGAGCTGGGGCGAAAGTACCTTCATCGGCAACTCCATCAACAGCATCAACCCGATCGATGTATCGGCGTTCCGCCGTCCGGGTGCAGAGATCAAGGAAGGGCTGATTCCGGTCAACATGTTATTTGCTTCACAAAGTCTGACTAACCAATTGACCGTCGAAGGTTTCTACCAGTTGGAGTGGGACCAGACCGTGCTGGATAACTGCGGCACCTTCTTTGGGGGCGACGTGGCGGCGGATGGCTGTACCAACAACTACACCGTCGGCAACCCGGCGATCAGGCCATTGCAACCTGTGGCGGCGGCGTTCGGCCAAGGATTTGGCGCGACCAATGAAGGGGTGATCGTACGTCGCGCCGGCGACCGTGATGCGCGGGATTCCGGCCAGTTCGGCGCCGCGTTGCGCTGGCTGGGGGATGACACCGAGTACGGCCTGTACTTCATGAACTATCACAGCCGAACGCCAACGGTGGGGACCATCACCAACAACACCAGCCTGGCCACCCTGGGCGCTATCTCCGGCACCGCCAACGCCATCGCGCCCGGTTCCGGCGCGGGGTTGGTCCAGAGCCTTATGCTCGGCCGTGGCCAGTACTACTTGGATTACCCGGAAGACATCCGCCTGTTCGGGGCCAGCTTCTCCACTACCTTGCCCACGGGCACCGCGTGGACCGGTGAGATCAGCTACCGGCCGAATGCTCCGGTGCAACTCAATACGACCGACCTGACCCTGGCCTTGATCAACCCTGTCGCCGGCCAGGCCGCCTCGCCGATCCGCAGCAACTTCGGTGACGACAACAAAGGCTACCGCCGCAAGGAAATCACCCAGATCCAAAGCTCCATGACACAGTTCTTCGACCAGGTTCTGGGCGCCGAGCGCCTGACCGTGGTGGGTGAAGCCGCCATCGTGCACGTCGCGGGCCTGGAAGATAAATCCAAACTGCGTTACGGCCGTGACTCGGTGTACGGCGCCTACGGTTTCCAGGGTGACACCGACGGTTTTGTGACCTCCACCTCCTGGGGTTATCGCGCCCGGGCGATCCTGGACTACAACAACGTGATCGCCGGGATCAACCTCAAGCCCAACCTGTCCTGGTCCCATGACGTGGCTGGCTATGGTCCCAACGGCCTGTTCAACAAAGGCGCCAAGGCCATCAGCGCGGGCGTGGATGCGGACTACCGCAACACCTACACCGCCAGCCTGAGTTACACCGACTTCTTCGGCGGCGACTACAACACCCTGACCGACCGCGACTTTCTCGCCCTCAGCTTCGGCGTGAACTTCTGATCTGGCTTAAACAAGGACAAGCATCCATGCGTAAGACAATTGCAGTGTTGGCCCTGAGTCTGTTGGCCTCTAACGTGATGGCAGCGGTGTCGCCGGAAGAGGCGGCCAAGCTCGGCACCACCTTGACTCCAGTGGGCGCCGAAAAAGCCGGCAACGCCGACGGCTCGATCCCGGCCTGGACCGGTGGCATCCCGAAAAATGCCGGCGCCGTGGACAGCAAAGGCTTCCTCGCCGACCCGTTCGCCGGTGAAAAACCGCTGTTCGTGATCACTGCGGCCACCGTCGACAAATACAAGGACAAACTCTCCGACGGCCAGGTGGCGATGTTCAAGCGCTACCCCGAGACCTACAAGATCCCGGTCTACCCAAGCCACCGCACGGTCAACCTGCCGCCGGAGATCTACGAGTCGATCAAGCGCAGCGCGCTCAACGTCAAGCCGATCAACGACGGCAATGGACTGGAAGGTTTCACCGGTAACCGCTACTACGCGTTCCCGATTCCGAAGAATGGCGTGGAAGTGCTGTGGAACCACATCACCCGTTACCACGGTGGCAACCTGCGCCGCATCATCACCCAGGCGACCCCGCAGACCAACGGTAGCTACACGCCGATCCGCTTTGAAGAGGAAGTGGCGGTGCCGCAATTGATCCCCGACATGGACCCCGCCAAGGCGGCCAACGTGCTGACCTTCTTCAAGCAGTCGGTAACGGCCCCGGCGCGCCTGGCGGGCAACGTGCTGCTGGTGCATGAAACCCTCGACCAGGTGAAGGAGCCGCGTCTGGCGTGGATCTACAATGCCGGCCAGCGTCGCGTACGCCGCGCGCCGCAAGTGGCGTATGACGGGCCGGGCACCGCCTCCGACGGTCTGCGCACCTCGGACAACTTCGACATGTTTTCCGGCGCCCCGGACCGCTATGACTGGAAGCTGGTGGGCAAGAAAGAGATGTACATTCCGTACAACAGCTACAAGCTGGACCAGCCGACACTCAAGTACGACGACATCATCAAGGCTGGCCACATCAATCAGGACCTGACCCGCTATGAGCTGCACCGCGTGTGGGAAGTGGTCGGCACGGTCAAGCCGAGTGAGCGGCATATCTACGCCAAGCGTCACATGTACATCGACGAGGACAGCTGGCAGGTGGCGCTGGTGGATCATTACGATGGCCGTGGCCAACTGTGGCGTGTCGCCGAAGGTCACGCGCAATTCTATTACGATCACCAGACCCCGGCCTACACCGTGGAAACCCTCTACGACATCATTGCCGGGCGCTACATCGCGCTGGGCATGAAGAACGAGGAGAAGCGCAGCTTCGTGTTCGGCTTCGACGCCAAGGCGGCGGACTACACCCCGGCCGCATTGAGGGCCGAAGGGGTTCGCTGATCCTTGATGTAAAATGCAGTTCCAATGTGGGAGCGGGCTTGCTCGCGAATGTGGAGTGTCAGTCACCGAATTCATAGACTGATCCACCGCCTTCGCGAGCAAGCCCGCTCCCACATTGGGTGTGGATACCTTGAATTTTATGGCCGGAAATCACCCCGCTGAATACTTCTTCAACAACTGCCGGCCACAGGACTAGGGTAGGCGCCACGTTGCATAACAATAAAAAAGCAGGATGCAGCAATGACCGCCATGACACGCTGCCTGGACCGTCCTGGATTCATGCCTCGGCTGTCCGCCCACCATCTTTTGCGCCCACGCTTGGCCGAGCCGTTGCTGGCGGCGCAGGTCAGGGTCAAGTTGCTGTGCGCGCCCGGCGGCAGTGGCAAGAGTGCGTTGCTCGCCGAGTGCGCGTTGCAGGCACCCAAGGAGTGCCCGGTGTACTGGTTGGCGCTCAATGGTGTTGCCCTGAGCCCCGTCGATCTTTGCCGGCGCCTTACGCAAAACCTGGGTTTGCCGTTCACCGATGAAGCGACGCTGCTGTCGGACCTTGCGCGTTGGCAGACGCCGGCGTGGGTGTTCCTCGATGACTTCTGCCGCTTGCCCGCGCCGGAAACGGACGCCTTGCTCGACCGCCTGTTCACCGCCAGCAGCCCGGCCCTGACCTGGTGGCTGGGCGCGCGGCGTCGCCCGCTGTGCAACTGGCCGCGGTTGCTGCTGGACGACGAATTGCTGGAGTGCGGCGCCGATTTGGCGTTCAGCCCGGTCGAGATCCAACAATTGCTCACGCATGCGCCAGGACAGTCCGTCGACACTGTGCTGCAGTTCAGTGCCGGCTGGTGTGCCGGTGCGCGCATCGTCTTGCTGGGGGACGGTCACCCGCAAAAGACGTTGCTCGATTACCTGCAACACGAACTGTTCAGCACCTTGCCACCCGAACTGGCCGAGGCCTGGCGCGTACTGGCCCATCTGCCGCGCTTCAACGCGCGATTGTGCGAGCACCTGTTCGGCTTCGGCGACGGTAATCAATACCTGCACGATCTGCAGGCACTCGGCGCGTTTATCCAGCCCTGGGAAGACACCGAGTGGCTGCAGGTCTTTCCGCCACTCGCCGATTTACTGTGCGACGAGCCCTGGCCAGCCAAACGCTCATGGCACCGCCGGGCCTGCCAATGGTTCACCGCCGAACAGGACTGGCAGGCCGCGTTTGAACAGGCATTGCTTGCCGAAGAATATGAAGTGGCGGTAAGCCTGTTGCAGCACTTCAGTTTCGAAGACCTGTTCCGCCAGCAGAACGCAATGCTGTTGTTGCGCCTGCATGAACAGCAGGGCGATGAATTGATGCTCGGCTCGGCGCAATTGGTCGGGCTATTGACGGCGGCGTTGCTGTTCGCCGGGCGCTTCGAACAGGCCGCGCAATGCATCCATCAACTGGCGCGGTTCGCGCCGCAACCAACGGCGGCGCAACAACGCTATCTTCTGGCGCGCTGGCAGGCGCAATGGGGCTGGTTGCTGCATCTGGGCGGCGATGCCGAGCGCTCTCGCGAACACTTCCTCGAAGCGCTGCAAGCCTTGCCCGACAGCGCCTGGACGTCGCGGTTGATGTGCCTTTCAGGCCTGACTCAGCAAGCTTTGCTGCGCGGTGAGCTGGATGTCGCCCAGGCGCTGAGCCGCGAAGCCTTGTGCCTGGCCCGTGCCCATGGCTCGTTGCTGCTCGAAGCCTTGTTGGAGTTGGATCACGCGCAACTGCTGGAGCAGCGTGGCGCACCTTATCGGGCGCAGAGCCTGCTGGAAAATGTGCAGGCGATGTTGCTCAAGCAGCGTCTCAAGGCCGGGCCCCTGGTCGGGCGCATCGCCCTGCGGCGTGGGCATCTGGCGTTGCGTCAGGGGCAGGACAGCCTGGCCGCCGAGTGTTTCGAGGCCGGCTTGAAAATGTGCCTGCACAGCCAGGACAAGCGCGTGCTTTATGGCTTTCTCGGTCTGGCGCTGCTGGCCGCCAACCGTGGCGATTACGCCCAGGCTTTCGTGCAACTGCGTGAGGCCGAACGGCTGATGCAACAGCGTCAGGTGCCCGACACGGTGTACCGTGCGGTCTTGTTGCTGGTCAGCGGGCACTTCTGGTTGCAGCAGGGGCGCGCGGAGCTGACGGTGGAAGCAGTGCGCCGCGTCCTTCGTCACTTTCATGGGCCCCAGGCCAAACAGGCACCGCCGGCCACCCTGGAACTGGTGCCGCGTCTGGAGTACCTGTTGGTGCTGGCTGAAGTGAAACTCGGTTGCGCCGATCAACCCGTGGCGCGGCTCACGGCATTGCTGGATACCGTCCATCAGCGCGGCATGCTCTGCCTGGAAACCGAGCTGCATTTGGTACTGGGCGAAGTGGCCTGGCAAGTCGGTGATTCCGCGCTGGCGCGGCGCTCGTTGCAAACCGGCTTGGAATTGGCGGCGCGCTGCCAGGTGCAGCAGGCCATCCGCGAGCTGCGTTTGCGCTCGCCGGGGTTGTTGAGTGAACTGGGCATGGAGCCGCAAGCGCCCGTTTCGGGCACGGTAGAGAGTCCACTCAGCCAGCGCGAGCTGGAGGTGCTGCAGTTGATCGCCCTAGGCAACTCCAACCTGGAAATCGCCGATCGCCTGTTTATCTCCCTGCATACGGTCAAGACTCACGCGCGGCGTATCCACAGCAAACTCGGCGTGGAGCGCCGTACGCAAGCAGTGGCCAAGGCCAAGACCCTGGGATTGATGACCTAGGCGCAGAACGCCTGGCGGTATTCGCCGGGTGTAGCGCCCACGGCCTGGCGCAAGCGATGGGTAAAGTGGCTGGCGCTGGAGAAACCGCACATCAAGGCGATTTCACTCAAGGGCCGCGAGCCACCGCGCAGCAGGGCCTGGGCGCGGGTGAGGCGACGCGCCAGCAGGTATTGATGGGGCGGCAGGCCGAAGCTCTGGCGGAACATCCGCGCGAAATGGTATTCCGACAGCGCACACATCCCGGCCAATTGGCCCAGGCTGATCGGGTCTTCCAGGTGCTGCTCGATGTACTCCACCAATAGCCGTCGCTGATGCGCCGCCAGTCCGCCTTTCAAGCGTAATCCGTCGCGGGCGCCGACCTGGCTGAGCAGGGTGTGGCTGAGCATTTCATGGGCCAGGCTGCTGGTCAGCAAGCGCTCGGCGGGCTCGTGCCAGTTCAGTGCGCTCAACTGGTGAAAGCGCCGGGCCTGGCTGGCGTCTTCCAGGAAGGTGCTTTCGCGCAGTTGCAGAGTGCGCGGTTCGCGGTCGAGCAGGGTGACGCAGCCTAAAGCGAACTGCTCCGGGCTGAAATACACGTGAGCCAAGCGGATTTCGCCGTTGATCACCCAGGCCGACTGATGCTCGGCGGGCAGGATGCACAACTTGTCAGGCCCACCCTTGGTGCCGGGCTGGTCACGCCGAAACGTGCCGGTGCCGCCGCCGATATAGCAGGACAAGGTGTGATGACTGGGTGCCTGGTAATCCTGAGCATCGTGATGGTTGCTCCACAAGGCTGCAGACAAGCCGTCACCGAGCTCGGCGCAGGCTTCGAGGCGTGCATTGGGCGAGCGGTTAAGGGCTTGAAAGACTTGCAGGGATTCCAGATCAGGCATGGTTCGTACTCTCGGACGCCTTGCATCCTACTCCGCGCGGGGAATGCTGTGAGCCCACCGCCCGACAAAAGCGCAAGATTGTGCAAGAGCGCGCCAGCGATCGTAGGCCACACTGGGGCTCAATCGATGGAGCCCGCTATGAACCTTTCCCTGTATTTACTCACCGTGCTGATCTGGGGCACCACCTGGATCGCCCTTAAATGGCAGCTGGGCGTGGTGGCGATTCCGGTGTCCATCGTCTATCGCTTTGGCCTGGCGGCGCTGGTGCTGTTTGCGCTGTTGCTGGTGAGTCGCAAGTTGCAGGTGATGAGCCGGCGCGGGCATTTGATCTGTCTGGCCCAGGGGCTGTGCCTGTTTTGCGTGAATTTCATGTGTTTCCTGACGGCCAGTCAATGGATCCCCAGCGGGTTGGTGGCGGTGGTGTTTTCCACGGCGACGCTGTGGAATGCGCTGAATGCCCGGGTGTTTTTCGGCCAGCGTGTTGCACGTAATGTGTTAATGGGCGGCGGGCTGGGCTTGACGGGCTTGGGCCTGCTGTTCTGGCCGGAACTGGTGGGGCATACCGCGAGCCCGCAGACCTTGCTCGGCTTGGGATTGGCGTTGCTGGGGACGATGTGTTTCTCAGCTGGCAATATGCTATCGAGCCTGCAACAGAAGGCCGGACTGAGGCCGTTGACCACTAATGCCTGGGGCATGTTGTATGGTTCGTTGATGCTGGCGACCTATTGTGTGTTGCGCGCGATTCCCTTTGAAATGGACTGGAGCGCGCGGTACATCGGCGCCCTGTGGTACTTGGTGATCCCTGGTTCGGTCATCGGCTTTACCGCGTATCTGACCCTGGTCGGGCGTATGGGGCCGGAGCGCGCCGCGTATTGCACGGTGCTGTTCCCGGTGGTGGCGCTGAATGTGTCGGCGTTTGCCGAAGGCTACCAGTGGACGGCACCGGCGTTGGCGGGGTTGGTGCTGGTGATGCTGGGCAATGTGTTGGTGTTTCGCAAGCCCAAGCCAGCACCTGCCGCCGCCGAGAAAGCCTTACTTCAACCCTAAACGCTTGGCCATCCGCCCGAGGTTGGCGCGGTCCAGGCCGAGTTCGCGGGCAGCGCTGGCCCAGTTGTGCTGATGGCGCTCCAGGCAGGCGCTGATCACCTGGCGCTGATACTGTTCGGTGACTTGACGCAGGTCGCCGGTCACGACGGTTACCACGTCGGTTGGCTCCTCGATCAGCGGTATGCTGACATCGGGCAAGTCCAGGTCCTGGGCATTCAAGCTGAGAATTTTCGGACGCTCGCGACAGTTCCCCAAGGCTTTGAGCGCGCTGCGTCCGATCAAATGCTCCAGTTCTCTCACGTTACCCGGCCAGTTATAGGCCAGCAGTGCCGCCTGGGCATCGCTGGTCAGGCGCAGGCTGCCCAGGCCCATGCGTGAGCGGTTCTGTTCGAGGAAGAAACCGGCCAGCAGCAATACATCGCGCCCGCGCTCGCGCAGCGCCGGTACTTGCAGCGGGTACACGCTGAGGCGGTGATAGAAGTCGGCGCGGTAGCGGCCATTGCGCACTTCATCGGCGAGGTCGCGGTTGGTGGCGGCGATCAGGCGCACATCCACTTGGTGTTCCTTGTCCGAGCCCAGGCGTTGCAACTGACCACTTTGCAGCACCCGCAGCAACTTGGCCTGCACGGTCAACGACAGTTCGCCCACTTCATCGAGAAACAACGTGCCGCCATTGGCCAGTTCGAACTTGCCGCGACGTTCGTTCAACGCGCCGGTAAAGGCCCCGCGCACATGGCCAAACAGCTCGCTTTCCACCAGGGTTTCCGGCAGGGCGGCGCAATTGAGGCTGATCAGCGGTTTATCCGCACGCGTTGAGGCAGCGTGGATGGCCTGGGCCACCAGTTCTTTACCAACGCCGGTTTCGCCGGTGATCAGCACGGTGAGGTCACTGCCGCCCACCAGCTTGATCTCTTCCACTAAGCGCTTGTGGGGTTTGCTCTGGCCGATCATTTCCTTGTGCTGCTGGCCGCTGGCTTCGCGGTAGATTTCGGCGCGCAGGGTCAGGTGTTCGATGCGTTCGGCTACATTGACGGTGGCGGCGGCGAGGCTGGCGAAGGCTTGCAGGGCATCCAGTTCCACGCGCTCGAAGCGTTCGGTGTCGAGGGCGTCCAGGGTCAGCAGGCCCCAAGGCTGATCGTCGACGAACAGGGGACACCCCATGCAATCGTGGACTTCCAGATGTCCGTGTAATCCATCGACCAAGCCGTCGTAGGGGTCGGGCAATTCGCTGTCACTGTCAAACCGCGTGGGGCCGGCGCTGCTCAGCAACACGGCGAAACGCGGGTGTTCGCTGACCTTGAAACGTCTGCCCAGGGTGTCGGCGCTCAAACCGTCTACGGCCAGCGGCACCAGCCATTCACCGTCCAGGCGCAACAGCGCGGCGGCGTCACAGGGCAGCAGGGCGCGCATGGCTTGCAACAGGCGGCGGTAACGCTCGCCTTCGGGCAGTTCACGGGACAGGTCGGCGACCAGGGGCAGCAGGGTGGTGAGCAGCGAATGCGCAGTCATAATGACTCCTTGTAGTCCTTATGACTATACGGTGTAGGAAGTCATATTGACTACATTTTAATCAAGCAATTGAAATTAAACGTTTTATTAGTTGGCACGAATACTGAGTAGGTAAGGCAATCGATAAAGAAGCCCAGGAGGCTCCCATGCTGAATGCCCAAGACCGTGCCATCGTCAAATCCACCGTGCCCCTGCTGGAAAGCGGCGGCGAAGCGCTGATCACCCATTTCTACCGCATGATGCTTTGCGAGTACCCGGAAGTTCGCCCGCTGTTCAATCAGGCCCACCAAGCCAGCGGCGACCAGCCCCGCGCCCTGGCAAACGGCGTGTTGATGTACGCGCGGCATATCGACCAGTTGGACCAACTGGGTGACCTGGTGGCCAAGATCATCAACAAGCACGTGGCCCTGCAGATTCTGCCGGAGCATTACCCGATCGTCGGCGCCTGCCTGCTGCGCGCGATTTCCGAAGTGCTGGGCAGCGAGATCGCGACCCCTGAGGTGATGAGTGCCTGGGGCGCGGCCTACGGCCAACTGGCGGATATCCTGATCAGCGCCGAGGCGGCCATCTATGAAGAGAAAGCCCTGGCCCCTGGTGGCTGGCGGGGGGCGCGACCGTTCCTGCTGGTCAAGCGCGTGGAGGAGAGCGACGAGATCATCTCCTTCTACTTTGCACCCGTGGACAATGGTCCGATCCTCGCCGCTGCACCGGGCCAATACATCGGCATGAAGTTGGTACTGGATGGCGAGGAAGTACGCCGCAACTATTCCTTGTCAGCCCTGACCGATGCTGGCCTGTACCGCATCAGCGTCAAGCGCGAAGCCGGTGGGAGGGTGTCCAATTACTTGCATGACCAGATGCATGTGGGGGCGACCATCGACCTGTTCCCACCTTCGGGTGAATTCACCCTGGCGGCCAGCGACAAACCGTTGGTGCTGATTAGCGGTGGGGTGGGTATTACGCCGACCTTGCCGATGCTGGAGGCCGCCCTGGCCACCGAGCGACCTGTGCACTTCATCCACTGCGCCCGTAATGGCGGGGTGCATGCGTTCCGTGATTGGGTGGATGCCCTGGCGGCGAAGCACCCGCAGCTCAAGCGCTTCTATTGCTACGCCGAAGATGATGGCGTGAGCCCGGCAGCGGACAAGGTCGGCCTGCTGAGCCAGGAGCAACTGGCCGCCTGGTTGCCCGAGCAACGCGACATTGACGCTTACTTCCTCGGGCCTAAAGGCTTCATGGGCGCGATCAAGCGTCACCTCAAGGCCTTGGGTGTACCCGCGAAGCAAAGCCATTACGAGTTCTTCGGCCCCGCCGCCGCCCTGGAGTAACACGCTCAAAAATGTGGGAGCGGGCTTGCTCCCACATTTGCTTATCTATTTCTCAGATTAATCCCCCGTTAACCCCTCTCTGTTTAAACCACTCCCTGTGTGTAAACTTGCGGCCATTGGCACAACCAAACAAAGGGAACCGGAAATGAGTGACGAATTGCGTTTAGGCAGGGAGCGGCGCTTTCTGGTGTTGCTGGGCATCATCTGCCTGGCGCTGATCGGCGGTGCACTGTACATGCAGGTGGTGCTGGGCGAGGCACCATGCCCGCTGTGCATCCTGCAACGCTACGCCTTGTTGCTGATCGCGATCTTCGCGTTCATCGGCGCGGCCATGCGCACCAAAGGGGCGCTCACGTTTTTCGAAGGGCTGGTGATACTCAGCGCCCTTGGCGGCGTGGCAGCCGCCGGCCACCACGTGTACACCCAGTTTTATCCACAGGTCAGCTGCGGCATTGATGTGCTGCAACCGATCGTCGATGACCTGCCACTGGCCAAGGTGTTCCCCCTGGGCTTTCAGGTCGATGGCTTCTGCAGTACCCCGTATCCGCCCGTGCTGGGCCTGTCCCTGGCACAGTGGGCGCTGGTCGCGTTTGTACTGACCGTGATCCTGGTGCCGTTGGGCATTTACCGGAATCGCCAGCGCAAAGCCTGAGCCCATCCTTGCAACGCCCCGGTTTTTCTTGAGGGAGGACCGGGGCGTTTTTGCTTGTAGGGATTTGTGAACAGAACGTGACGCCGGACAATTTCAGGTGCGCGCAGTGTGCGACATGTTGTCACACGGAAGCGGCCGCAGGACGTTTCTGGCCCGCAGAGTGACCGCTTAAATTTGCATAAAACAGTCAAGATGTGCTGTCAGTTCATGGTTCTGGCGCTTCCACGAACCTCAGGCCATGCCAGCAAATGCATGGTGTCCGAATGCCTTGTTTTATGGGGGCTTGCATCGCTTTGGCTTGTCCTTACAGGCCGTAAGGGTTGCGATGGATTGCCCTATAACACTGCAATTTTTGTGGTTTTTGTTGAGAATCTAACGCGATAAGATCGCGAACCTTTGCAATATTGGTGAAGGATTATTGCTGTAATCGATAAAAATTATTTCTTTATAAGACATGGTTTATACAACGCTAGCTAACTACAATCGCCCGCACTGAATGTCCGGTGCTGTTCAATATTTGAGCGCTGGAGCGGTCGAGGGGCAGATGGATGGCTCTGTGCGACCCCAAGGTTCCGACAGCCTTTCAACTATCCGCACCAAATGGAATTGGTCTGTAACAAGGCCTTTAACCACGAAATCGAATAAGAACTCACCGCAGGTCCGTGAAACGCCTCTTTATGGCGCGATGGGCAGGCTCTTATTCAATCGAAGAGAAATGCCAACCCTTGGCAGGGTGAAGTGTTGGCGATCAAAACCCAACTGCATTGCGCAAGCTGCTTTAGAGGTCGTGAGATGAGTAAAAACAGGTACCCCCGATTACTAGGCTTTTTGCCGCTGCTTGGCATGATGTTAATGCTGGGAGGCTGCAAGTGGACCTTGATGGACCCAAAAGGACAGATCGGTCTGGATCAACGAAACCTGATCATCACCGCCACCCTGCTGATGCTGCTGGTCGTGGTCCCTGTGATCATCATGACCTTCGCCTTCGCCTGGAAATACCGCGCGTCGAACACCAGCGCTACCTACGCGCCTAAGTGGTCGCATTCCACCAAGATCGAAATCGCGGTGTGGCTGGTGCCGATCCTCATCATCATCGCCCTGGGTTACATCACCTACAAGTCGACCCACGAGCTGGACCCGTACCGTCCGCTGGAGTCCGACGTCAAGCCGATCAACATCGAAGTGGTCGCGCTGGATTGGAAGTGGCTGTTCATCTACCCGGACCTGGGTATCGCCACGGTCAACGAGATCCAGTTCCCGGAAAACACCCCGCTGAACTTCCGGATCACCTCCGATGCCGTGATGAACTCGTTCTTCATCCCGGCCCTGGGCGGCCAGATCTACGCGATGGCAGGCATGCAAACCCGCCTGCACCTGATTGCCAACGAAAAAGCTGAAATGGAAGGCATCTCCGCAAACTACAGCGGCGCTGGCTTCACCGGCATGAAATTCAAAGCGATCTCGACGAGCCAGGAAGGTTTCAACGCCTGGGTAGCCGAAGTCAAGGCCGCACCTAAACAGCTTGATCAAGCTGAATACGACGCCCTGACCAAACCAAGCCAGAACAACCCAGTCGCCCTGTACTCCGCGTATGAGCCGAACCTGTTTCAGAAAATCGTCGACAAGTACGAAGGTATGAAGCCAGGCAAGCCGGTCAAGCACGAGAAGAAAGAAGTGGCCGCGGTTGAAGGTTCTGACACGGGCTCGCATTCAACTGCTGGGGCAGAGGAGTAAACGATGTTTGGTAAATTAAGTTGGGATGCGGTCCCGTTCCACGAGCCGATCGTAATGGTGACCATCGCCATGATCGCGCTGGGTGGTCTGGCACTCGTAGCGGGTATCACCTATTTCAAGAAATGGTCCTACCTGTGGACCGAGTGGCTGACGTCGGTCGACCACAAGAAAATCGGCGTCATGTACGTCATCGTTGCCATGGTCATGCTGCTGCGTGGTTTTGCCGACGCCATCATGATGCGTACCCAGTTGGCCATGGCCACCGAGGGTTCGCCTGGCTACCTGCCACCTGAACACTATGACCAGATCTTCACCGCTCACGGTGTGATCATGATTATCTTCATGGCGATGCCATTCTTCACCGGCCTGATGAACCTTGCCTTGCCGCTGCAGATCGGTGCCCGTGACGTTGCCTACCCGTTCCTGAACTCCCTGAGCTTCTGGCTGCTGGTTTCCGGCGTGGTGCTGATCAACGTGTCCCTGGGCGTCGGCGAATTCGCCAAGACCGGTTGGGTTGCGTATCCGCCATTGTCGGGCCTGCAATACAGCCCTGGCGTGGGTGTGGACTACTATATCTGGGCCCTACAGTTATCAGGGCTCGGGACGACATTGACGGGGGTCAACTTCCTGGCCACCGTCCTGAAAATGCGCGCCCCTGGCATGAAACTGATGGACATGCCGATCTTCACCTGGACCTGCACCTGGGCAAACGTACTGATCGTGGCATCGTTCCCGATCCTGGCCGCTACCATGGCGCTGCTGTCGCTTGACCGTTACCTGGATTTCCACATTTTCACCAATGAACTTGGTGGCAATCCAATGATGTACGTGAACCTGTTCTGGGCATGGGGTCACCCTGAGGTGTACATCCTGATCCTGCCAGCGTTCGGTATCTTCTCCGAAGTGATCTCGACCTTTACCGGCAAGCGCCTGTTCGGTCACCACTCGATGGTCTACGCATCGGGCGCAATCTCGGTACTGGGCTTCATGGTGTGGCTGCACCACTTCTTCACCATGGGTTCGGGGGCCAGCGTCAACGCCTTCTTCGGCCTGGCGACGATGCTGATTTCCATCCCGACGGGGGTAAAGCTATTCAACTGGCTGTTCACCATCTACCACGGCCGTCTGCGCATGACCAGCCAGGTGCTGTGGACCCTGGGCTTCATGGTGACCTTCGCCATCGGCGGCATGACCGGCGTACTGCTGGCCATCCCGGGTGCTGACTTCGTGCTGCACAACAGCCTGTTCGTGATCGCTCACTTCCACAACGTGATCATCGGTGGTGCTGTCTTCGGTTACATCGCTGGCTTCAGCTTCTACTTCCCGAAAGCGTTCGGCTTCAAGCTGCACGAAGGCTGGGGCAAGGCTGCATTCTGGTTCTGGATCTCGGGCTTCTTCGTCGCGTTCATGCCGCTCTACGCACTGGGTTTCATGGGCATGACCCGTCGTCTGAACGCCACTACCAACCCTGAGTGGGTGCCGTACCTGTACGTCGCCATGTTCGGTGCGGTGATGATCGCGGTAGGTATCGCCTGCCAGCTGATCCAGCTGTACGTGAGTGTCCGTGACCGTAAGCAGAACGCTTGCGAATCCGGTGACCCATGGAATGGCCACACCCTGGAATGGTCGACCTCGTCGCCACCACCGTTCTACAACTTCGCCGTGATCCCTACTGCGAACACCATTGATGCGTTCACCGAAGCCAAGGAAGACGGTACTGCGTACCAGCGTCCTAAGCACTACGAACCGATCCACATGCCAAACAACACTGCCACTGGCGTAGTGATGGGCGCGCTGTTGACCGTGTTCGGTTTCGCGATGATCTGGCACATCTGGTGGCTGGCAATCGCGAGCCTGGTGGGCACTATCGGTTACTTCATCATTCACGCTGCCCGTGATGATCAAGGCTACATGGTGCCGGTCGAAACGATCGAACGCATCGAAGCCGAGCAGCACGCTCGCCTGGTAGCCGAGAAGAAGATTCCGGCCAACCGTGTAGAAACCTCGTTGGAACAGGCTTAAACCATGTCGAACTTAGTGACCAATGCTGGACACGCCCATGTCGATGACCATGGGCACGATGACCATCACCACGACTCGGGGCCGATGACCGTTTTCGGTTTCTGGCTCTACCTGATGACCGACTGCATCTTGTTTGCGTCGATCTTCGCGGTGTACGCGGTACTGGTAAACAACGTAGCGGGTGGCCCGTCGGGCCACGACATCTTCGAACTGCCTTACGTGCTCGGCGAAACCGCCTTGCTGTTGTTCAGTTCGATCACCTACGGCTTCGCCATGTTGGCCTTCTACAAGGGCAACAAGAAAGGCGTACTGAGCTGGTTGGCACTGACCTTCCTGTTCGGCCTGGGCTTCATCGGCATGGAGATCAACGAGTTCCACCTGCTGATCTCCGAAGGCTACGGCCCGCACCGTAGTGGCTTCCTGTCTGCGTTCTTTACGCTGGTAGGCACCCACGGTCTGCACGTAACAGCCGGCCTGCTGTGGATGGCGGTGATGATGTATCAGGTCAATAAACACGGCCTGACCAACACCAACAAGACTCGCCTGAGCTGCCTGAGCCTGTTCTGGCACTTCCTGGACGTGGTCTGGATCTGCGTCTTCACCGTTGTTTACCTGATGGGGACTCTGTAATGGCTAATGCACACTCCCATGACCATGACAGCCATGATGCGAGCCACGGCAGCGTTAAGTCGTACGCCATCGGCTTCATCCTGTCGGTAATCCTGACGCTCATCCCGTTCGGTCTGGTGATGTACCCGACCCTGCCGAAGTCGATCACCTTGATGATCGTCCTGGCGTTCGCGGTGATTCAGGTGCTGGTCCACCTGGTGTACTTCCTGCACCTGGATCGTTCCAAGGAGCAGCGCGACAACGTGGTTGCGTTCGTGTTCGCAGGGATCGTAATCGTACTGCTGGTTGGCCTGTCGATATGGATCATGTTCAGCATCCATACGTTCATGATGGCGAAGTGAGGTAAGACCCGATGTCGCTTAAGCACTTTATCCAAATCACCAAACCGGGGATCATTTTCGGTAACGTGCTTTCTGTGGCGGGCGGTTTCTTCCTGGCCTCCAAGGGACATGTCGATCTGGCCATCTTCCTGGCTGCAATGATCGGCACTTCCCTGGTGGTAGCTTCCGGATGTGTGTTCAACAACTGCATTGACCGTGACATCGATATCAAGATGGAGCGCACCAAGAATCGCGTGCTGGTCCAGGGCCTTATCTCCCTGAAGCTGGCACTGATCTATGCGACCGTCCTGGGTGTTGCCGGTGTGGCGTTGTTGTACAAAGTGGCCAACCCGTTGGCGGCACTGTTTGCCGTGATCGGTTTTGTCATCTACGTCGGCCTCTACAGCCTGTACCTCAAGCGCAAGTCGGTTCACGGCACGCTGGTGGGCAGCCTGTCGGGGGCGATGCCGCCGGTGATTGGTTATGTGGCTGTAACCAATAGCTTCGATATGGCCGCGCTGACGCTACTGGTGATGTTCAGCCTGTGGCAGATGCCGCATTCCTACGCCATCGCGATTTTCCGCTTCAATGACTACCTGGCTGCGTCGATTCCGGTCCTGCCGGTCAAGCGTGGCATCCAGGTCGCCAAGAAACACATCCTGCTGTACATCCTGGCCTTCCTCGTGGCGACCTTGATGTTGACCTTCAGTGGCTACGCCGGCATGAGTTACCTTGCCGTCGCCGCCGCCATGGGCATGTACTGGTTGTACATGGCCTGGACCGGCTACAAGGCGGTGGACGACACCGTCTGGGCACGCAAGCTGTTCGTGTTCTCGATCTTCACCATCACCGCGCTGAGCGTGATGATGTCCCTGGATTTCCAAGTGCCGAAAGAGCTGTTGCTGACCTACGCTCACTGAGTGGTCCCGCAGTGAAAAAGCCCCGCCTTCGAGAGAAGCGCGGGGCTTTTTCTTGGGCGTGGTTTTAAATTCGCGGGCATGTTTCTCGTCATACCCCTCTGTACGAGCTGTGCGAATCCATTACCCGTCTACAAGGAGTTGCCATATGGTCAGCGTTAGTCGTCGCTCCCTTCTCGCCCTGGGCGCGGCCCTGCCATTGTTGGGACGCCTGGATTGGGCCGTCGCCAGCCCACCGCCGACCAAGGCCGACAAGGTACTGCTCAACTACAACGAAAGCCCCTACGGGCCCTCCCAGGCCGCCCGTGAAGCGATGCAGCGTGGCATCGCGACGTCCGGGCGTTATCCCTACAACCACATGTACGCCCTGGCCGGATTGTTTGCCCAGCAGCAGGGCATTGCCGAAGAACAGGTGGCAGTGTTTGCCGGCTCCATGGCCGCCTTGCGTTATGCGGTGCTGGCATTTACCAGTGAAACCCGCGGGCTGGTGATGGCCGCGCCGTCCTACGAAGTGCCGCGCCAGGCCGCGCAGGCGAACAAGACGCCGGTGCAGCAAGTCAGCCTCAACGCTGACCACGCCCACGACATCCCGGCCATGCTCACCGCCGATCCACAGGCCGGCATGCTCTACCTGTGCAACCCCAACAACCCCACTGGCACCGTTACGCCCGTCGACGCCATCCGCCAGGCATTAGCGGACAAACCCAAAGGCAGCGTGCTGGTGGTGGACGAGGCCTACATCGATTTCGCCGATGTGCCCAGTGTGGTCAGTTGGGTCAAGGATCACGACGACCTGCTGGTGCTGCGCACGTTCTCGAAAATATACGGCATGGCTGGCGCCCGCCTGGGCTTGGCGATCGGCCATCCAGCGTTGCTGGAAAGCCTGGCCGTGTTTGGCGGCGACAATGTCCCGGCCGGCACCACCTTGCTCGGCGGCCTCGCCAGCCTGGAAGACGTGAAGCTGTTGCCACAACGCAAGGCCCTCAACAATCAGTTGCGTGATGAAACCGTGGCCTGGTTGAAGGGGCGCGGTTTCAGTTGCACGGCCTCCCAGGCCAACTGCTTCATGATCGACGTGAGGCAACCGGCGGAGCAGGTGATCGAGAGGCTTGCAGCGCAAGGCGTGATGATCGGCCGGGTGTTCAAAGGCTGGCCGCAGTGGGTGCGGGTGACGGTGGGGGATAAGCGCGAGATGGCGCGGTTTCGCGAGGTGTTTGCGGCACAGGTCAGTTGATGCGACGCAGAACAAATGTGGGAGCAAGCCCGCTCCCACTAGGGTTTCAGCAGTGCTGCTGGTAATGGGTTACTGCTGCGCGATGCTGTACCCATCGAACGCACTCTGCTGCTGCAACGCAGTAATCACGCTCTTGCGGCTCAACGGTTGCTCGGCACCGGAGTTATCTACGAAGCTCTCGACTTCCAATTCCGCCTCATCCCCTTCACCCACAAAGCTGAAGCCCAGGAACTCGAACGCCTCACGGTCGACGTTCAGCTTCGAACGTGGCGTGCGCAGCGGCAGGGTGACGCTGATGCCATCCTTGCTGATCACAAACACTTCGGCTTCTTTCTTGGGCCGTGACGCCTTGTTCTTGCCGGCACTCGGGTTGCTGATGGCCTGGTGGCTCTGGTTCAGCACTTTCAATGCCAGGCCGTAGACCAGTTCCTGGAACTCGGGGTCGTCCTTGAAGCTGGACAGGATGCGGCTAATGGAAAACTGGCTGCTCAGGTTTTCCAGGGCAGCGTTATCAGCGGCCTCGGCATCCTTGAGTTGCTTGAGCTGACCCATCAGGTCATAGGCCTTGTCGTCGTCGAAAGCATCATGGGCCTGACGGATAGCCACGCGCAGCTCGCGGATCTGGTCGCTTTCCTTGGACGTGTGGAACGCGTCCAGCACCATCTCACTGATGATTTTAGCGGCGGGCACATGCTGTGAAAGATTGATGGCGTTTTCGTATTCGGCTTTTGAGTGCAAGGCGACTACGGATTCTTCGGCGGCGGATGTTTCGGTGTAAGAATCGGACATTGAAATTTCACTACTTCAGTAAACGAGGACAAAAAAGCGTCGGGCATTTTCAGGGGGGAGGGAGGTCAGGTCAAGGCAGCACTCTGCCCCCATCAATTTGTCCGGCCGTTTCTTAAGCGATGAGCTGTTTGAAGCAGGCTTCCAGGATATCCAAGCCTTCCTCCAGTACCGCAGGCTCGGTGGTCAGCGGTGCCAGCAAGCGGATGATATGCCGCGACTTGCCACTGGGCATCAGCAGCAGGCCGGCGTTGCGCGCCAGCTCCAGCAGTTGCGCCAGTTGCCGGGGGGCAGGCGTGCCGTCCGCGTTAGTCAGCTCGATACCGCGCATGGCGCCTACGCCGGTCAGGTGCCCGAGGTAAGGCGACAGGCCCTGCGCGCGCCAGGTTTGATAACGGCTGACGATGGCTTCTTCCTGTTGTGAACCCCAGGTTTCCAGGTGTTCATCGGTCATCGCATCGAGAGTTGCCAATGCTGCGGCGCAGGCAATAGGGTTACCAGAGTAGGTGCCGCCCAGGCCGCCTTTGGGCAGGTTGTCCATCAGTGTCTTGCGTCCAACGACCGCGCCCAGCGGTACACCGCCAGCGATGCTTTTACCCAGCAGGATCAGGTCCGGTTCGATCCCCAGGCGCGAGAAGGCAAAGCGCTGGCCGGTACGGCCAAAGCCGGATTGGATTTCATCGGCAATCAGCAGGATGTTGTGCTCATCGCAAAAACGCCTTAGTGCTTGGGCGAACTCGATATCCAGTGCGAGAAATCCCCCCTCACCCTGTACAGGTTCGATGATGAAACAGGCTACATCGTTGACGTCGATTTCTACGTTGAACAGACGCTCCATAGCCTTCAGCGCCTCGGCGCAGGTTACGCCGTTATCGGCACTGGGGTAGGGCAGGTGATACACGGGCCCTGGTAGTACACCGACCTTTTGCTTGTAGGGCGCGACCTTGCCATTGAGGTTGAGCGTGGCCAGGGTGCGGCCATGGAACGCGCCGTCAAACGCGATCACCGCCGTGCGGCCGGTGGCGCCGCGCACGATCTTCAGCGCGTTTTCCGCCGCCTCCGCGCCGCTGTTGGTGAGCATGCCGCTGACCGGGTAGTCCACCGGGATAAACGCGGTAAGGCGATCCATCAGCTCGATATAGGGCGCGTGAGGTGCGGCATTGAACGCGTAGTGGGTCAGTTTGGTCGCCTGGTCACGAATCGCCTCGACCACGCCGGGGTGGCAATGCCCGAGGTTGAGCACCCCAATACCGCCGACAAAATCGATATAGCGTTTGCCCGAGGTGTCCCAGACCTCGGCGTTTTTACCGTGGCTGAGGCTGATGGGGTGAACGATGGAAATCGACTGGCTAATGGTTTCGCGGCTCATGAATCGAGGACTCGGCAGTGGCGGACTTGTTTTTATCTAAGCCGGGCGCCCGCCCTTGTCGCAAACGAAATAAAGTCGCCGGGTCATGACTGAAAGTCGGGATGTGCGCCGGTGCACTCCACCATCCTGTTCAGGAATGCCTGCGCTTTGGGAGGCTCGCCGGCATGTTCGGCATGCGCGATAAAGTACGCGCCGCTGCTCGGCATTGCGTAGTCCCATGGCATCATCAAACTGCCCTGGGCCAGTTCTTCGGCCAGGGCAGCGTGCTGAAGATCAAGCGCGGGCTCAACGCGCTGTGGAACAATGGTGGCATCCAGTACGCGCCGCCGATTCGATAACACGCTGGGGTGTTATTCGGACACGCCATCCTTCCCCGCCGCCTTGGCGCGATACAGCGCTTGATCGGCACGCGCTATCAAGGCAGCGGGGGCTTCATCGGTTTGACGCTCGGCCACACCCAGGCTCAGGGTGACCTTGAAGTCGTCCCTGTGCGGGCTGTTCTTCAACTTCAGACGGATACTCGCCGCCATTGTTTTTGCGATCTCCAGCGAGGTTCTGGGCAGTACCAGCACAAACTCATCGCCACCCCATCGGGCCAGCAGGTCATCAGGGCGGATACAGCTTTGCAGGCATTTAACCGCCTGCACCAGCGTCTGATCGCCCACCCCGTGACCGTATCGGTCATTGATCGATTTGAAGTCATCAACGTCCATCGCAACAAGAGACAGCGGCAGACGAAAGCGCTGGGCGCGGTCGCATTCTTCCAGCAGGAATTTTTCCAGGCGGTAGCGATTGGCGACGAGGGTCAAGGCGTCCCTTTCAGCCAGAGAGCGATTCTCGTCCAGCTGCAGCTGCAACTGCTGGTTGACCCGCGACAGCTCGCGTGTGCGCTCCGCCACCAGTGCTTCAAGGGACTGGTTGCGCCGCTCTAACTGTTCGACGGAGCTTTTGCGTAGGTCTATATTGCGGTGGGCACCCACCATGCGCGCGACCGAGCCGTCAGCATTGCGCTCAATCACGTAGCCCCGGTCTTCGATCCACAAGTAGCTGCCATCTTTTTTGCGGCAACGGTATTCAGCTTGATAGTGAGGGGCACGGCGGTGGATGTAGTCGTCAAACAGCTTCATCACCCGAGGGTAGTCATCCCGATGGATCACGTTCTCCCAGGTGAATACGCTGTTCTCCAGCGCATGGCGGTGATAGCCCAGCATTTCGTACCAGCCTGGGTTGCGGTAGACGAACCCGGTATTGGCGTTCCAATCCCATATTCCGTCGCTGACCAGCTCCAGAATGGTGTGCAGCATGTCAGCGTTGAAGTGAGAGAAATCTTGCTTTAAGGAGTTATTGTCGGAGGCATCGTTCATCTGCGCTTTCCTTGCACGAGCAGGTGTTCGAGGCCTGCCGTTGTTGACGCCCATACTCCGTGGCTGGCGCTACTGTACAACAGCACTGGGGTGCTTTGAACAGGTCAAATGTACGATCAAAGACTGATAGCGATTAGCTATTATTCTGGTGCGATCATTTTCGTCTGCGGTTTCCCATCCGCGTTGTGCTGGTAAATTGCCTCAGGCTGGCCCTGCTCGTTAAAAAACACCTGGCCGATCCCTGCCGAATTCCACAACCGTTCTCCCGCTTCAGCATGCTCCGGAATATGTGGCACCACCTGCATGGTGCGACGGCGCGTAAACCAGTTGAGCGGCGAGCGGGGCGAATAGAACCAGCGGTTTAGGCGGTCGAACCACTCCAGTAATCGCGGTGGGAATTCGTTCTTGATACCGCTGCTGGTAATCTGCCAGATCCTGGGACCGGCATTGCGGTGGCGGATCAGCACTTCATAGACGAACGAGTAGTGCACATCACCCGAGAGGATCACGTAGTTCCCCGGGGTACGTGAGTGACGGAAGATATTGAGGATCACCTGGGCAGCGCCGCGATGGGCCATCCAGTTCTCTGCGTCCACCAGCAAGGGGTGGCCGCACCAGCTGAAAATCTTCTGTACTGTCTCGATCAATTTCACGCCAAAGATCGGTGCGGGCGAGACGATGATGGCCGAGGGGTGGTCGAGCAGTTCCTGCTGCAGTTCGCTCAAGGCTTCCCAGTCCAGCAAGCCGGAAGGTTGCTTGAGGGTGAACTCGCTGCGCCAACGTCGAGTGCGGGTGTCGAGCACCACCAACGCGGGGGTGGTGGGCAGCACGTAATGCCAGCGTTGGAATCTGAGCAACGTTTCGAGCAATTCATCCTGCGCGGCTGCATTCAGGTGGTTGGCCTGGGCCTGAGCAGTGAGCGTTTGGGTTTGGTCGATCAGCTCGTCAAACGCATCCGGTTGGTTACCCCAACCTTGGCACAGCAGGTAAGCCAGCAGGGCGTTGCCGATGATGCGCTTGGAGAAGGGGTGGCCGTAGGCGGTCTCTTCCCATTGGGCGCTGAGGTTCCAGTCGTCGGTGATGTCGTGATCGTCAAAGATCATCAAGGTAGAGAGGTGGGCGAAGACCCGCGCAGCACCCGGCAGTCCGTCGCGGAACCGGTCGATCTGCACCTGCTCGCGAGCGTAGCGCTGTTGTCTTTCCACGCTCAATTGTGGCGGTTCCGGCGTGATCAATGCCCAGGGCGTGGGCGACCACACCAGCAAGTACATCGCGATGACTTCAGCGAAGGTCACCAGATGGTTGTCGGCGGTACTACTGGTGAAGATAGGTTTTTTTACACCGCCAAAGAAGCGTTCGCGCAGGGTCTCATTACTGTCCAGCGCTGGCAGCAGATCGGCGCGATGGTAATAGCTGGCGCTATGCCCGTAGAGACTGGCACTGTCGTCGACCACGGCACCCTCGAGGTATTCATCGAACAGGCCCAAGCGGGTGATCAATGCATGTATCGCCCGCAGCATCGGTCCGGCCACATCGTCGGCGTAGACCTGATCGCCACTCATCATCAGCAGGGCGGGGCGTTCTGCCGGGGTGCACGCGTCGGCCAGCAAGCGGTCGACACACAGCAGTCCTTCGTCGGCACTGTGATGGGGTTTGCGACATGAGCCGTGTACCAACTGATGGATGCGGCTGTGCAATACGAAACTTGGGCAGTGGGTATTGGCATACAGCAGATGTGGAGCCCAGTCGGCGATGCCGATATCGTCGACCCGCAAGTCGTAGCCGATGACTACATTCTGGGGGAGAGGCTGAGGCAGCCGAATGTCGATCAGGTGAATGAACGCGTGACGCCCGACGGGCACGGTTTGGCAGTGTTCTGCGCCAATGCGGATGTCTTGGGTCTCAGCTTGGGGTAATTGCAACCTCAATGACAACGTCAGGGTACGACTTCCCACCAGCCATATGACCAGGCGCTGTGGCTCCAGTCGCCGCAATATCGGGCCGGCAATCACGGTGGGCAGTATTTCGGGTTGAGGCATGAAGGCAGGAACTCACACAGGGTAAAACCAAAAGGGTAACCCAGAGAATGTCGGCGTTTTGTTAACAGAGCGCAATACCAGGCGCTGCGCTCCTCGGCCATGATCAGGTGAGTTGCAAGCTCAATGATGTCCTTGCGATGATGACCAACCTGATGGACAACGCGATTCACTACGGCGCGGCGCCGCAGATCGAGTTGCAGCAGAACAATGGTGAGGTGGTGATTCGTGGGGCCGGGCATTCCCGTTGAGTATCGCGAGCAGGTGTTCCTGCCGTTCTATCGCCTTGAGGGCTCACGCAACCAAAGCTCGGGTGGTGTCGGGCTGGGGCTTTCGACCGCCCGAAAGATTGTGCTGGAACATGGCGGTACCCTCACCATGGGCGAGCGCCAGGGGGGCGGGTTAGGGCCGTAGTGGTGTTGCCGGTTTAACGTGGCAAGCGGGGATCTCGTGGTGAGCCCGCTCACCACAAAAAACCGGTCTTCCAGCAGAGACGATCAGTCAGGTGTGTGAGACTTCAATCACCTTTGGCACCGTAAACCGAAACTCACTGCCACGCCCCACTTCACTTTCAGCAACGATCTTGCCACCGTGGGCGTGAACGATACCTTGCGTGATGTACAGCCCCAGTCCACTGCCGGTCGGGTTGTTTTCCGCCTGTGTCCAGTAACGATCAAATACGTGGGGCAGTTGCTCCGGGGCAATGCCGTCGCCCGAGTCACGCACCGCAAACACAATCTCCTCGCCATTACTCATAGCGCTGATACCGATATTGCCCTGCCGCGGCGTGAACTTAATGGCGTTGCCAATCAGGTTCGACAGCACCTGGAACAGACGCTCCGGGTCAGCATTGATCTGCAGGCCCGGTTCGGCGTTGAACGACAGGTCGATGCCTTTTTCCATTGCCAGCGGCGCGAGCAATGAGTAGGCCTCGTCGAACATCTGGCTTACGTCCAGCGCCACCGGCTTGACCACATAACGCCCGGCCTCGATTTTTGAAGTGTCGAGCAAATCTTCCAGCAACACGTTCATGCGCCCGGCGGCCTGCTGCATGGTGTCGATGGCCGAAGAAATACGCCGCGATGTATGTGGGCCTTCGGAGCTGAAGGCCTTCTGCATCATGCCGCACAGCATCGAGATGACCGTCATCGGGTTGCGCAGGTCGTGGGACACCACCGCCACCAGCTCATCACGGGCGCGCACGGCCTGTTGTTCGCGCAGCACTTGGCGGGCCAGGTCGTTTTCCAGAGCCGAGCGCCGCAAGTCATTGGCGGCAAAGCGATCGCCATGGCTCCACTTGGTGGAGATACCGGCCATTTCCACCTTCCAGATTTCAAACGAGGTGCGTGGGCGAAGGCGCAGACCTGCGTCGGAATTTTCCAGGTCCAGCGGCTTTTTCGGGTCACCGCTCCAATTGATATTCTGTTTGACTTCCGGACGAAACCACAGCACGCCGTTATCCACAGGCTTGGGCAAGCTCATGGCTAACACGCCGCTGGCGACCTGCTGGAACTCGGCGGCCGGCGGGTAGACCGAGGCCAGGTTATGACTGGAAAACACCGGCTCGCCGCCTTCCTGCAACCACTTGTGCAGCGCACGGATCTGCGCCGGTTCCGGGCAGTTGCCGTAGCGGTGCAGTTGCTTGTCTTCGATGATTGCCACGCCGTCGGACAGGGTCAGGTCCATCAGCAATTGCGGTTGCTGGGCCAGGCCGTCGAACACGTTTTCTTCCGACGCTTTCATGGCCTTATCCAGGCGGGCCAGGGCCTCGATTTTCTCCTCGCGTTGACGGCTCAGGTCCAGTGCTTCCATGGCGCTGATCTGCAACGACAGCACCTGGCCGATGGTCTGGCAGGCCGTGCGCAGGTCATTGGGCACCAGCAGCGGTTCGCGGTTACCGCAGCTGATCAGGCCCCAGAGTTTGTCGCCCTTCATCAGCGAGATGCTCATGGACGACAGCACGCCCATGTTCTGCATGTACTGGCAGTGAATCGGCGACACGCTGCGCAGTGTGGCGAAGCTCAAGTCCAACGGTAGGCCGGTGTCCGGGCGCAGCTTGGGTAGCAGGGGCACCGGCTCATAGGCTGCATTCGGGATGATGCGCAGCCAGTTGGTGCGATACAGCTCGCGGGCCTGCTCGGGGATGTCGGACGCAGGGAAGAACAGCCCGTTGAACAGTTCCATGGACGGCGCTGACGCTTCGGCGATCACCTGGCCATGGCCTTCCTCTTCGAAACGATAGATCAGTACGCGGTCGTAGCCGGTCATGGCCTGGATTTCGGTCACGCTGATTTCATACAGCGCTTGCAGGGTTTTCGCCGACTGCAAGCGTTGCAGCATTTTGCCAAGGTCGCTGGTGCGACCATTCAGTGCCCGTGGGCGGAAATCCTGGAGGCGAGGTTCGAACTCCAGCACCAGTACATTCTGATGGCGGTGTAGCAGGCCTTCGAACTCCGCGCCGTTGAGGGTGACGTGCAGCCGCGGTGCGTCGAAGAACGTATTGTGCTCCGCCATCGTCTGCACGGCCTTCGCGTGTTCGGAGCCGATCAGCGTGTGCAGCGGCTCGCCCAGTAGCGTCTCGGGTGCGTGTCCGAACAACGTGCCGATGTTGGCGCTGACCTGGATGATATTCAGCTCCGGCTCTGACAGTGTCAGCAACACACCGTGAGGTTGGATCGCCCCTGGGAAGCGGATGGGCTCGTCGGCACAGTTGGCAAGCAGCTCTTCAAAATCTTCGGGTTTCATAGCAGTACCTCCTGGCTGTCGAGCCATTGCTCAAAGCAGCGAAATGTCGAACGAGCGGCCTCCACGGCGCGCTGTTTCGCCGTCGCATCCAGTGGCTGGTCACCCAGGTAATCAAGAAAGTCTTTCCAGCGCCGGCCGGTTTCTACGCCATAGATATTGAGAAAGGCACCGCCGTTCTCGGCAGTTACGCCCAGGCGCTGGACCATTTCGCGGCGCAGCACTTGGCCGCCCAAGGTCGCGCCTTCGAGGACATAAAGCGCGCCAAGGCAAGCAGCGGGGGTATCTAACGTCGGGAGCTCGAAGCAACGGGGCAGGTTGTTGATGGTGTGATCATCCAGGCCCAACGCGTAGAGGTCATGCACCAGCGTGGGAGTTTTCACGCGCAACGCGCCATCGTATCCATCGGGAATCAAGCCACTGTCATGCAGCACTGACTCCACCTGCCTATAAAAGCCGTAATACGCCTGGAGCAAGCGCCTATACCAGTCGGCATCGAGGCGCTCAGAGAAAAACGGCAGGCGCTTTTCCAACGCTACATGCAGCAGGGCGGTGCCTGTGCGCAACGCTTCCAGCAATGAGGGCGCACCGACGTCATGGGCCTGTGAATGCATTCAATAAGCTCGAACTGTGGGCCTCTCGGCCATGAATGACGCGTGGAAATGGGCGACGATTCTACACACCTCAGAGCCTTCATCTGTGCGCGCAAGGCGAAAAGGCTGACCGACGGATCAAAAAAGTCGCTCCTTGCGTCAATAATGACCACAGCGCATTGCGCGAAGTTCGGTTTAAGTGATGTCGCGACGCTATCAATGCATGTATAAACCCTGCTGAGTCAGCGCCGTCTGCACACATTCAATCAAATGTTCGGTGCTCCACGGTTTGGGCAGGAATCGCACCGACCCCCCCAATTGCGCCGCCAGTTTGGTATTGCCCGATGTCAACACCACCGGCACCGTCGGCCAGCGATGCGCCACCACTTTGCTCAAGTCGTAGCCATTCAGCAAACCGGGCATTTGAATGTCACTGACAATCAAGTCAACCGGGTCATCGCCCCGTTCCAGGTAAATCATCCCTTCATCCGCCGAAGGAAACGACGTCACCACCGCGCCGAAATCTTCCAGCACATCCACCATCAACGCCCGAATGATTTCGTCGTCTTCCAATACCAAAATCGATGGCTGAGCCATGATCCATACTCCACCATCAGGGTTCATAGAGGTGGAGTGGAACTTGTCTGGATAGGTTCGATTGGAAGTGTTCAAGGCGATGGATGGTCGTTTTAGAGGGCTAAGGTGCGCATTGCCGGGTGGTTGAACCCAGTGGCCACCGCCTGGTCCGAAACCGTGATCTGGATGGGCATGCATTCCTGACAAACAGGCATAATCACCGCTACACCTGCAGTGGAACCGTCCATGAAGTACGCCTTGTTAACCCTCGTCCTGGTCCTCAACGCAAGCCCCGCCTTTGCGGCCGGCGATGCCGAAGCGGGCGGCAAGCTCTTCACCAAGACCTGCGGCGGCTGCCACAGCATCGGTGAAGGCGCCCGCGGTGGCTTCGGCCCGGAACTTAACGGCATCATCGGCCGGCCCGCCGGCACTACCACCGACTACCAGTATTCCGACGCAATGAAAAACTCCGGTGTGATCTGGACCCGCGACAAGCTCGCGGCCTATATCGAGGCGCCGAAGAAGGTGGTGAGTGGGACGCGGATGATCTTCTGGGGCATCAGTGACCAGGAGAAGATTGAAAACATTCTGGCGTATCTGGAAACCTTCCAGCCCAAGTGATGTGTGTTGATCGAAGCCCGGGCTTCACCTTACAAAACCCAGAGGCACGCTGATGGACCGGCAACTGCTCAAGCTCGCCCGCAACAAACAACTGGCACATCCCGCGATGCTCGACGAGTTCGACATCAACGATTGGATTGTGAAGTACCAGGCGCTTTATCCAGGACACAGCATCGAAAGAGGCTTTTTGGAGGGCGCACGCTGGCTGAACACCCAATTTCAACGGGTGAAGAGCAGCCGTCTGCACTATTCGTTCAGTGCAAATGAGCCGCTGACGTATGACGCGCTGATCAGCGCGCATATCGGGTCGGCCAATCACTTCTTCTGCGCAATGGCCGCCGAGGCCCTGCAGGCCGTCAAGGCCAACCCGACAGCATCCCTTGAAGAGCACCTTTCATTCCGTTCTTCATTGACCAACGGTGAATCCGGCCTGCCACCGGATCACCTCAATATGCTGCGGCTGGATTCGCTCTGCGGGCCGATCTGGGATCTGTATCAAAACCGCCATGACCTGCGTGTGCTGTTCCCCGACAATTGCCCGCATATGCTCAGCGCTATCAATTTTTTTGCCTATGAAAGCGACCTGGTTCAACTGACCCATAGTTTCAAAAAAATATGGCAAGAGTTGTTGTACGGCGGCATGGAGTTTTTTGCCGATTCCAAAGGCGTACTGCTCTCCTCTGCGTCGGAGCATCTGGATCTGGTCAAAGTGATTTATGAATACCGCCGTGATCACCACAACGGCACCAACGGTCTGAGAATTTCCAATGACATTCGTCAGGGTCGCCAAACCTATGTGCCCCGGCTCGGGTGGCAGCGCTATATCCAATGCGTCGACACTGACGTGTTGTCGATCGGCAACTGGTCTGAATTAAGCGACAGCGTCCAGACAGCCGCGCTTTATGCGTATCTATCGCCGTATTACATGATCGACGAGTACCTGCATCCGTTGTTCGACGCCTCTCCCGACCCGGCTGTAAAAAGCACCGAGTGCCAAAACCTGCTGCATATCTGGCTGCACCTTTCGGTGATCGCGGCTCAACTTAAAGAGCACTATGGTCAGATGCCTGCGCCTCGGCAGTGGGAAGATCTGCTCAAGCTGTGTCCGAGGTTTTCCCGTAACACCCTGGTCGTGCGGCTTGCTGAGTGCACGGGGCTTGCGTTTGACCAGGTAAACGCGGCCATTGATCTGCTCGTTTACGAGGCCAAGAGCCTGCAGCACGACCTGTGGTCGCGACCGTTGGTGAAGGTGGATGAAGACGTACTGATTCCGATCAGTGCGCCGTTGACGGCCAGCATCTCCAGGAATTTTGATATCTGGCTCAACATCATCGACCCCAAAGGGAAGCAACGCGGACGACTGTTTGAACGTTACCTGCTCGCGGTGTTGGAAGATTGTCGCAGAACCAACCCGATCATGGCGGGCTTGACATGGTTGGGGGCGGTGAAGTTCAGAGGAACGTCCAACGTTGTCGAGGAGATCGACCTTGTGTTCTCGTTTGGCAGTCTGCTGGTGGTGTGTGAACTGCGCAGTCGTCGAGCACCGATAACACCGCTGGATTACCACAACGATTTTTCCGATAACAATGGCGTCACCCATAAAGCCCGCCAGGCGCGGCGAAAAGCCCAGCATATTCAGCAAGGACTGGGGGTATTTTGCAGCCAGTATTTTCCACACCTCAGTGACGCGTCCGAAGTCACTGTGCTGCCGCTGGTGATCGTCAGTGGTCCTTACCACGCCGGTTTTGCATGTGACGACGTGCCCATTCTGGACGCTCACTTGCTCAGGCATTTTCTCAAGGATGGCGAAGTTCGGTTTGGAGGACGTTCGGACTCTGATACCGCTTACGACTACGGCTATGCCTTATATAGCGATGTCGAAGGCGCACAGCGTGAGTTCGCAGGTTATGCTGCGAATCCGGCCTTGATCAGGGTTCTCCGGGCCATGGCCCAGCCTCGGCTGCACAGGTACCCCCTGCGTGGCGAACAGGCTCAGCCAGTGCGGAGTTTGTTCTACGAGCTTTCGGGTTTCAGCTTCGAGGAACAATTGGCCGTGGCGCAGTCGGTTTCAGGCGGCAAACTGCGCAAAATTGACAGGTGACAAGGTTTGGAACATTCCCTGTGAGCCCTAGTCTCTTCATCACCCTCATTCGATAAGGATATCCCCCGTGAAGCCAATCGCGTTGCTCTCCCTCGCTCTGGCCCTGGGCGCCTGCCAATCCAACCAACGCGACTCATCATCCAGCCTGTTCAAGGACGGCATTCAGTTTCGCCAGAAAACCGTGGCTGTGGATGCGGAACATGCCAAAGTCATTATGAAGTCCAGTGGCGGCACCCCCGCCGTCGACTTCTCGATCAGTCGCGAAGGCGACCCCGACTCACGCATGGAAGCCCTCGGCACGGTGATGGACATCGGCGAAGGCAAGGTCTTGAACTGGATCGCCAAGCTCAACCAGACCGTGGCCAGTGCGGGCTTCAAGCGTTTCCCACAACTGGAAATCCAGGCCGACCCCGGCAAGAAACTCACTGTATCGGGTTACGCGAACGACACCCGTACTGGTTACTACTACACCTGCGGGCCGGAGATGAATACGTTCAGCCCGGAGAAGGCAAAAGTGTATCTGGTGGAATTCCAATTCAAGGGTTCGGGGTGTGAGCAGCATGTGTATGACGTGACGGACCCGGCAAATCGGGTACCGGTGGCTGAGGCGGGGAGTGGGGTTAAGTCGGGTTGAGAGCTGTGCATCGAACCGCGATTTGATGGTTTGTCTTTTTCGCCTTTGGTGTACCGCTCATATCGGTAGGCGCGACAACTGCCGTGGCGCACGCCATGGGTTCGGGTGTTGACTGAGCGGTAGAGGAGAGGCTTTTGCATTGCATCAAGACGCCTTTTTGAGTTGCTTTGGCGGAGGTGGCCAGGCGCCTTGATAGCGAAAGGAAATCTGATAGTCGAGGCGGTCGGGTTCGATCGTGTGCTGAAAGTACGGCTGAATAATCGTTATCCAACTCGGCAGCACGTTGAATACGTCGGCATATATTGCGGCCTCTTCGCCTAAGTCCAATGCTTCAAAAACACTGTCTGGGTCTGCGATATCCGCTGAGTACTCATCCGCTTTCAAGTCGTTGCTGTGCTTTTCGTACCATCGTAGTCTGATTTTCATCACTATTTTTGGACGCCCCTCTCTGTCGGTAATTGCGATAGTTTTAGTGAGGACACAACTGGGAAACCTGATGTTGTTCCGGGACGGAGAGTGAGATAAATGCGGGTTAAATGGACGGACCAAACAAATGCGGATGCTGCGCTTGGAAGGACCTGAAGGTTTGATACTTCCAGCGCCCTGCGTCAGGGTCGTCATCGGTCGTGCTGACTTCACCGAAGTACCAATGCTCTGATTCGAAGATGTTTCCTTCTTCGTCCTCGTGGATGAAGTGAAAGCCAACTTCGTGTAGGCCTGGAGGAACCACCAAGCCCCATTCGCAAGCCAGGCTTCGACCGGTGATGCGGATTTGACGGAAGTACTCATAGTCAAAGGGTTGGGTGTGACCGAGGTAGCGGCCTTTGTCGGTGTAGACACAGACTCGGCTTGAGAACATGTCCGGGACCATGATGCATGCGACAATCCAGCACTCAGGGGCATCGTCTGGCCGGGCTTTAAATAGGTGGCCTGCTACGTTAATCAACTGTTGAGCGCAATGCGTCTGAATGTCTGGTGTAGTTTGTTTACCTTCGACAAGGTTTTCAATAACTGGGATTCTTAAATCTACATAGTCCGGTGGCGACGATAACTCTTCGTAAAAGCAGCCTTCGAAGCTGTCTGCCCAGCGGGTTAGGGCTCTGAGGTGTCTAGGGATGTTGCGGAGTTTTTTGTTTGTGAGTGACAGTCTACGCATGAAGCTGAATTCTCGAAGTTTGTGTTATTCGTTTGTATCTTCGTAATCAAACGCGATGAAGTAATCGCTTTCTGACAGAGCAATTTCATGAGAGAAGTGTGTCTGTATCAGTGCTAGCCACTCCCGGCGCAGTTCAAACATGCCGTTATTGATGTCCTCGGCTGGCGACAGCCCAAGCTCGGAAATAACCGAGTAGTCGTCTCTTAGGTCTGCCGACTCCTCCGCTCCACGTAGCTGCTCTGTGGTTCTGTCGAACCATTCCAATCTCACTTTTAGTCCCATGTAGCCCTCACAGGTATTTTCTGATATTTCGCTTTTTCTTCGGTCCTTTTAGCTGCTCGCCGGTTACGTGGCTGAACGCACCCAGATGGCTCCCATCACTTGCTAGATAAACTTCCAATTCCCCATGTTGAGAGTCCCACTCATAGACTCTCCGGCCTTTTTCCTCAATCCAACGCTCCCTCAACCCGGCACCACCCTGTCTGGGAGTCATGGGTTTTGCTTTGATCAGGCCTGAAAAGCCGGTTATTTGTTCAGTATTAGGTGCCTTGTGGTACTTGTGATCCCCGGCCTTGACACTGACAACCACATAAAGCGGCCGAACCCCCGACTCCACCGGGAACACCAGAATAAAATCCCGATACTCCGGTGGATAAATCGGGTTCACCAGAATCTGCGCGGCCTTCTCCGTCGGCGGATAAATCCAGATCACCGGCGCTTGTGGCGCAGCCTCCAATGGCGGAATCCCCAGCGTGTCACTGGGATCAACGGCGGGCGTCCAGATCAGCTCTACACCTTCATCCAGATCCGCCACAAACTGATCGCCACGGTTTTGGAACTGCACCACATCAATCATTTGCCAATCGGCATGGTTGCCCGTGTAAAACCCATACCCCTTGAGCGTGCCGTCCGCCCGTTGCTCGATATGTAACCGCATCTGCGACCGCGCCTGTTGCATTGAACGCAACTGCTCCTCGCTGTAGAGCGCGCTATCACCCAGCTCGGACGGCCAGGCCAGCGCCACCAATCCCGTCAGCAGGCCACCGGCGACCGATCCAACAGCAGTGGCCGCCGACTCCCAAACCGCCGACCGCAACGCCAACTGACCCAAGCCAGCGGGCAATGTGCTGCCGCCGATCTTGCGCAAGGCAACCCCGCCCCTGCTGTCCACCTCACGCCCACCCAGCAGGCTTAAGTGGCCGTATTCCTTGATCAGCTCCAACGGCACATACCCGGCCGGGTTGAAATAATGAGTGATGCCATCAGGCAGTTGGCATGGCTTCATGAAGACGCAACCGGGAGGTCTGGCCAGCGTGGGGGCTGGGGCAGGGGATGGCTCGAAAAAATCAACAGCCGGTGAATACGGAACCCGCGACGGCTGCGGCGTCAGGATGCGTCGTTTGCGTAACTCTTCTTCGGTGGGTGGGTAAAAGCGTTCTGGCATGACGGGCTCACTTCCTTGTGCGAGGAGGTGAGCCTACGAAGGTGGAGCGATGGGAGGTATTGGCTTTGTTCGATGGCTGGCGTGGGAAAAGGCAACAGGTTGTCAGCGCTCTAGAAGGCGAGCGTTTGAGCGCCTTGGGGTTTAAGACTGTAGTTTGATGGTGTGGGAGGGGGCCCCATCGGGGGCAGGCCCCCTCCCACACTTTGATTGGGGTTCAGGCAGTCAGCGACGGCCTGCCGATCAGGTCAGCAGATGTTTGGAAATCAACCGCGAGATTTCCACAATCGAGGTTTTGCCGGTAAATTCGAATTTCACTTTGCCCAGCGATGAAAAGTAAATCTCCAGCTCCGAGTCCAGATCAAACGTCCCGGATGTCTCCACCGAATACGCCACGATGTTTTTATATGGCAGCGACGTGAAGTCCTTCTTGCTCCCGGTAATCCCCTGCACGTTCACCGCGATGATGCGCTTGGTGGTGAACACCACGCCGTCGCGCATGGCCTTGTACGCGTCGATCACTTCTTCGCCGTCCAGCAGCAGGGCGGCGACGCGTTCGGCGTATTCGTTGTTTTGCTTGAGCTTGAAGAAGCCTTTGTTGTTGAAGTCGATCATGTCCTGCCTCTTGGGTGTATGCCGTTTTACTCGCGGATCTGTATCTAACGCGCGCATTTTGAACGCCCTACCATGGCATCCAAGCCTACAACGTTGGCCAAATGTTTCACGTCGACAGAAAAACGACCAAGGAGCCGAACAATGCCTGAAGTGTCCAGCTGGCTGGCCTATGCGCTCATCTCGCTCGGCATGGTGCTCACGCCCGGGCCGAACATGATTTACCTCATCTCTCGATCGATTTGCCAGGGGCGCACGGCGGGGCTGATTTCCCTGGGTGGCGTGGCGTTGGGTTTTTTGGTCTACATGGTGTGCGCGGCGTTGGGGATCACGGCCTTGGTCATGGCAGTGCCGTTTGCCTATGACGCGCTGCGCTTCGGCGGTGCGTTGTACCTGGCCTACATGGCTTGGCAGGCCATACGGCCGGGCGGGCGCTCGCCATTCCAGGTGCGGGACTTGCCCATGGACAGCCCGCGCAAGCTGTTCACCATGGGTTTGGTGACCAACCTGCTCAACCCCAAGGTGGCGGTGATGTATTTGTCGTTGCTGCCCCAGTTCATCGACCCGAATGGCCATGGCAGTGTGCTGGCGCAATCCCTGGTGCTGGGCTTTACGCAGATTTTCATCAGCGTGAGCGTCAACGCGATGATTGCCACGATGGCGGGGGCGATCGCGGTGTTTTTCGTCACCCGGCCGGGTTGGCAGGTGGTGCAGCGCTGGCTGATGGGCTCGGTGCTGATGGGACTGGCGGTGCGGATGGCGGTGGAAGAACGGCGGTAGGCGCCTTACAGGATGGCTTTCAGGTAGTCCTTCAGGTTGGTCAGTGGCCCGCGCAGCTCATCCAACTGAGCAGTGTTTTGCACGTCACTTGCCAACCGTTGCAGCTCGCGGCCCATCACCGTATCGACCCCGCCCAATGCCTCGAGTGCTTGATCGACACATTCCGCGAGTTTGGATTGTATAACGGCCAGATCCCGCTGCCGCACCAATAACCCAAACATTTCCCGCTCATAACCATCCATCACCGGATCATCCCGCAAAACCGGGCTGCCGCCGTCCGTCTCGTGCGCGATTTTCAGTGCAAAGAGCGCAACCGCTTCCAGCGTCAATTCCATGGTTTCGGTTCTTGGGACTTTTGGGGAGGGCGATGATCACTGTTCTGCACAGGAAAAAAAAGACCCAATAGTGTGACCCGGTTGGATCGCGCGCCCGTAATGTCATCTGCCCAAGGAATGAAGTCAATTGGCCATGCTCCAACGATCACGCTGTTGAAACAAACTCACCAACCGCTCGGCAAGGGCGGTCGGGTTTCAACATATTCGAGGCTCGCTGTTCTACTCCAATGATTCCAACTGCCTGATCCAGGCATCGAACCGAGTGCATTGCTCGCGGATGATCGGCAGGCCGATCTCAATCGCGGCGAGAGAACCATGCAGTGGCTTGTCATAGCCAGCGTAGAGCTTCTGAAGCCTTTTGCTTGGCGCAGTCATTGGACTGTTGTTGATTGTTTCCGGGCTTTCAAATTCGTTTCGTATTTGCACAAACCGTTCTTCAAGAATTGGCTGGTTGATCCCGACCGCTAGCCGTCTCGGGCAACTGAAAAGCAAGCCTTCGAATTCGTACATCTGCACATAGGGAATGAATCGGCGCATGGCGTCATCGCCGAGTTTGTTTGTGAGCCTCTTCACCATGGCATCAAGCAAGCAATCAGCTTTTTCATCCATGGTGTTTTTGCCGGCGGCATTTGTTTTGCCAGGAAACTCCTCGGGCAGGCCATAGAAGTCGAAGAATGTGGTGCAGTAAGCTTGGCGGTCGCCAAGGAGGCGTTTCTCTACGTCAGTCAGCAAGCGCTCGAAGCGAAAGTTGCCGCCTTTGTGGCCGGGTTTACCAATCAGCGCGGGCATCAGATAAATACCCTTGTGCTGGAAAGCATCCGCTAATACCTCATTGATGAACATTTCTTCTGTCTGGCCCTCGCAGATGACGTGGACTCGAATCATTTACGCGGCCTCCCGCCCAGAATGTTTTTCTCCCACAGCTCACCTACCGAATAATCGTCCAGCCATGTTTCGAAGGCTTCTTCGTCAAGGCGCTTGAAGACGGTCGCACCTTTTTCCCGCTCGACGATGATCAGGTCATCGATTGAGAATTCATTCACCAGAGGCACTGACTGCGTTGAGACAATCACCTGCATTCGGGTGGAGGCTGATCGCAGCATTGAACCCAGTAGGGTGATGGCGTAGGGATGCAGGCCGAGTTCCGGCTCATCAATGATGATGGTCGATGGCGGGTCAGGCTGGAGCAGGGCGGTTACCAAGCAGATGAAACGGATCGAACCGTCCGAGAGCTGGCTCGGCCAGAAGGTGTAGTCGCTGTCCTTCTGACGCCATTGCAGGTTGATCAATTCTTCCTGGGTGTCCAGTCGCACAGGCTTGAGCACAAAGTCGTCGAAGAACGGAATCGCCAGTTGGATCGTCTTTCGGATCTGGTCATAGACCTCAGGCGTCTCGGTGGCTAAGCGGTGCAGATAGGCCGCCAGGTTCGACGCGTCTGGACGGAGATAGTCGTCGATATGAGCCGGTCCGTAGCGTTTGACGCTCGCGGTTTCGCTGGTGTCGTGGAAGTGGAAAACCTTCCAGCTGGAAATCGATTCGTAGCAGTACGCTACAACATTGTTTTTGTAGGGGGCTTGGAACTGTTTGATGTCGTAGGCTTTTTTAAGCTTGGTCTCCTGATGCCCGGAGCCCAGTGGAATCCACTCGGAGCCATACATGGGGCCGTCAAAAAAGAGCCGTTCATTGGAAAAAACAAAGTCACCGTCCACGGTCGGTTCCAACTCGAACTCATAGCCGTTCAAGCCAAAATGGACATAGGAACTGATCTGCTGAGTTTCCTTGACGCCGAAGCTGACAATTCGGTCCGCCGAGCCTTGTTGGGTCGTCCACTTTTTAAGACGCAAATCCATCATTTCGCTGAGCATGCGAAAGTAAGAAACGAAGCTGCTCTTGCCCGCACCGTTGGCACCCAGCAGCACGTTCAGGCTGCCCAGATGCAAGTCTTCAAGGCTTTTGATGGACTTGAAGCCTTTGATGGTGAGCCGGCTGATCGGGTTCTTTGTGCTCATTGCTGCTTGATTCCTTTAGCGGCGCTGCTCGTTGAGTCCAAAGCCGCTGTCGTTGATAGCTGTGGGGGATTTTGCCATTGATTTTGCATTCTGGCTTGCCGGTTGATAGGGTCATCCTAACGTTAATCTTTACTGCCTTATACCAGCGCGACTGTTGCAGTCACGCAACCCCGCATATCGGTGTGGATCAGGAGGTTATCGCGTAGGTCGCAGCGTGGGAGGCTGAATTGGGAAACGCGCGCAGCGATTAACGCTGTTTCCTCAAGGTGGCTATCGGCGAGAAGCAGCCGGTTAGTATTTTTTCTTCAATGACGGCTTCGGAATGGCTTCGGTCATACAGTCATGGTGGGCATACGGCCGCTGTCGTATAGACTTTTTACCGAATTTTTTCAATGGCCTGGATTGTGGGCGTCAAGGTTGGAGCTTCTTCAAGACATCGTTTAGTTCCACACCAATGTTTACGGTCAGATGCTGAATACGGTCATGCTCTTTCCGCATGAACTCGCGAGCGTTGGTTTTTTCAAAAAACTCTCCTGCGTACCAAAACGATTCCAAGAACAGAATCCACTTTTCTTCCCGCCTGCCGGTGGCATCCTCGTTAAGTTCTGAGCGGACGATGCTGCGGTGCTTTGAAGTATTAGTCAGGGCATTAAGGTACTTGTAGTCATCGGCAGTTGTAATCTCGCGGAACAATTTACAGAGCTTGCCGTACTCGGGATATCCGTCATCACGTTGCTGCTCCAAGAGCTTGAGGACTTTGTTGGCATAAATGTCTCGTTCCTTCAAGGGAGTTGGGAGTCTATCCAGCGCCAGAGAGTAATAGAGCATGTGAGAACAAGTATCCGCCACGGCGTGCAAACTCTGGACGAAGGCAGTGATATTCGCCCTGATCTTCAGCATTAGGTAACTAAACTCATCGTAGTCCTCGTAGACACCCCACAAGCCTGTCTCCTTCAGTTTGGATTCGATATATGCACTCATCATGTCCAAGGCTTCGTGGTAGTGGTAGCGGCAGAACTCAGGCCTGTCCGTCATGGACCTTACGCTAGGGTGCGCCTTCTTCCACTGCGCCGCGCCGAATACCGCAGTGACGAGTTCCCCCGTCAATCCGATGTTCCATGTGGGGCTCTTCTTATCTTCAGTTTCAGAGTCGACGTCCATTCTTCCCCTTATCTGGTTGGGAAACCTCTAAGTTTTTAGTCCGCATACTTACTTTAACTGTCCATGAAACTTTGTTCTTAAGGTCAGCAGTGGGTCGCTTCTTGAAAGTTTCCTTTTCTGCCGAATGTAGTGTCAACTAATCCCGGACACGACGTTAAGTTTTTCCTCGGCCCGCGCTGGAGCCAACCCATCGTTGAATGATGAGGCCTAATCCAGTTGTAGCGACGCATCAAGAAATGGCTGATGTCGCGCTGTGCTTCCTGCGCAGTTCGATAGCCCACGGTCGGTATCCATTCTGTTTTCAAGCTGCGAAATACGCGCTCCATCGATGCGTTATCCCAGCAGTTTCCTCGTCGACTCATGCTCTGGCGCATGCGGTATCGCCACAACCGCTGGCGAAAGAGTCGGCTTGCATATTGCGATCCCTGGTCCGAGTGGAATAGCAGATCCGAAGGCCTGCCACGCTGCTCGTAAGCTATATCCAGCGCCTTGATCACCAGCTCAGCGTCTGGCTTTTCCGACAGTGCCCAGCCCACGACCCGACGCGTATAAAGATCCAGGACGACTGCCAGGTAATGCCACTTTCCTTGCGCCCAAATGTAGGTGATATCGCCGCACCAGACTTGATTGGGCGCTGGCACGTCGAACTCGCGGTTCAATGTGTTCGGGATATCCAGTCTTTCTACTGTTGCTCGTTTGTAGGCATGGGAGCCGGGTTGTTTGCTGACTAAATCAAGCTCGCGCATCAAGCTACGCACTTTGAATCGACCGAGTTGCTCACCGTCTTCACGCATCAGCGACAGGATGCTGCGACTGCCCGCAGAGCTGCGACTTTGCGAGAACAGCTCACTGACGCGACTACGCAATCGAAGCCGTTCAACATTGGGCGTGCGGCGCCGCAGGCGCTGGGCGTAGTAACACGAGCGAGTGACGTCAAACACCTTGCACAGCCAATCAACCGGCTCATGTGCGCTCAACTGGTCAATCAGCGCGAACGCTCGTGATCTTCCGACATCAAGAGCGCGGTAGCCTTTTTTAGTATGGATTTCTCTCGTTCAAGCCGAGCAATCCGGGCTTCCAGTTCCTGAATTTTTTGCTGTTCCGAAGTCAGTGCCTTGCTTTGCGGGGTGATGCCTTTATGTTCTTTCTGAATCTGGTCAACCCAGCGACGCAATGCCGACTCACCAATGCCGAGTGAACGGCTGGCTTCGATGTAGCTGTAGTTTTGTTTGAGCACGAGGTCGGCAGCCTCGCGCTTGAATTCAGGAGTAAAGGAACGGCGTTGTTTGGTCATCTGACACCTCGATCTAGCGAGCATTCTCGCCTAAATGGGTGTCTGGTTTCATTAGACCACTACAGAATGACCGCTTCTGGTCGATTGCCGTGGACGCCAGCATCATCAAGGCGGATGCGAGTCGGCAGCGCGGCGTACCGGGTGATGAACAGATCAACTGGAGCGATCCAGCCCTGAGCACTCGCGCCGTGCGTGAGTACCTTGAAGGCCTCGATGAGGAGGCTTTGGCAGAAACGCTACCGAAACGCCTGTCGCTGACGGATCCTCAGGCCCGCCGACGGCTGCTCCAGGCGGCCCTGCTTTCTACGCTTACTCCACGAATTATCTGATCGATACCGAGCACGGCGTGATCATGGATGTGGAGTCCACACCGGCTCATCGAACCGCAGAAGTCGAGAGCACCAAAACGATGATCGATCGGGTCGAAGCGCAGTTCGACATCAAGCCGGAGCGCCTCATCGGCGACACCGCTTACGATTTTGTTTGAATTGATACCCTCAGCCTGTCTATCGGAAACTTCTCGCCACAGATCCCAGCTTTTAGAACCACACGCTTCTGAGCTACTTTCCCACCGTCACTGCAAATTCAGTGACCGGGCCTGATAACCCGTGGAACAATAGGCGCTCAAGCGTCTCCAGCACCATGCCGACGCTTTTTTTGCGTCCGCACATCCGTGTTATGGCGGCTGTGCGCGGGAGGCCTTCGGGCCTGCCGGGTTCCTATTGTCCCGGTTTATCAGCCTGCGCACAGCTGCCACCCTTTCGCCTGATAACGAATGTGGCAGCTTCTCGACATTAGGAGCTAAAGCCATGAGCGTTTCTGACAGGTCGTACCCTCGCAATTTCCCACTCTGTACCTCCACCCACCTGGGAGGTGCCCAATGATCAACCCACCCCTCAACAAAACCCTCGGCGTCATCACCTTTCCACCTGCGGCAAACAGCCCAACCTCCACCGCCTATTCCGCGTCAATTCCGGCGTGCCTATCCGTGATGCCCTGGAGCATGCTTCCGAGCTTCTCCACTGTTCAAAAATGCTGGCATTGGATGCAGCGATGGATACGGGCGCGGATCGTTTTGCCTGGGCGGCGCATTATTTGGGGGAAATGGCGAAGGCGGTGGTGGATGATTTGGCGAATGGGATGTTGTCGAATGGGGTGATGGAGGAGGATGATTCGGCGGGAGTGTAGGCAGGTCGTTTGAGGGTGTTTGGGCTGGCGTCTTCGCAGGCAAGCCAGCTCCCACATTTGGATTGTGTTTCAGGCTGGTAGTGGGCGGTGAGCGAGGAATCAGCGGGCCATCCACTTTTCTACAGGCGAAAAAAAAGACCTTGAATTTCAAGGTCTTTTTTTAAGATGGTGCCCCGAGGGAGACTCGAACTCCCACTCCTTTCGAAAACGGATTTTGAATCCGCCGCGTCTACCAATTCCGCCATCAGGGCTCAATGGCGGCGAAGTATAGAGATGAGATTACCGTTGGTCAATCACGTTTCATGGTCAATTTTCACTATTTCCGCTAGACTTCCCGGCCCTGCTAGACGAACCCCATCATGCGCGTTGCTGACTTTACTTTTGAGCTCCCTGATTCGCTGATCGCTCGCCACCCGTTGGCCGAGCGTCGCGCCAGTCGACTGCTGACCCTGGACGGGGTGAGCGGTGCCCTCGCACACCGTCAATTCACTGATTTGCTTGAGCATTTGCGCCCAGGCGATCTGATGGTGTTCAACAATACCCGGGTGATTCCGGCACGGCTGTTTGGCCAGAAAGCTTCCGGCGGCAAGCTGGAAATTCTGGTGGAGCGGGTGCTGGACAGCCATCGTGTGCTGGTCCATGTGCGCTCCAGCAAGTCGCCGAAACCGGGTTCTTCCATCCTGATCGATGGTGGTGGCGAAGCCGAGATGGTGGCGCGTCATGATGCGCTGTTCGAACTCAAGTTCGCCGAAGAGGTGTTGCCGTTGCTGGAGCGTGTCGGCCATATGCCGTTGCCTCCTTATATAGACCGTCCCGACGAAGACTCGGACCGCGAGCGCTATCAGACGGTGTACTCCCAGCGTCTGGGTGCCGTCGCCGCACCGACTGCCGGGCTGCATTTCGACCAGCCGCTGCTGGATGCGATTGCTGCCAAGGGCGTCGAGACCGCTTATGTGACCCTGCACGTGGGGGCCGGGACGTTTCAGCCGGTTCGTGTGGACAAGATCGAAGACCACCATATGCACAGCGAGTGGCTGGAGGTCAGCCAGGACGTGGTGGACGCGGTTCAAGCGTGCAAGGCACGCGGCGGGCGGGTGATCGCGGTGGGCACCACCAGCGTACGCTCGCTGGAGAGTGCGGCGCGTGATGGCGTGCTCAAGCCGTTCAGTGGCGACACCGATATCTTTATTTACCCAGGCCGACCGTTCCATGTGGTCGATTGCCTGGTCACCAACTTCCATTTGCCGGAATCCACGCTGTTGATGCTGGTGTCGGCATTTGCCGGTTATCCCGAGACCATGGCTGCTTATCAAGCCGCGATCGATAATGGGTACCGTTTTTTCAGCTACGGTGATGCGATGTTTATCACCCGTAACCCGGCGCCACGCGGCCCAGAGGAACAACTATGAGTCGTATGTCGTTTGAATTGCTCGCCACCGACGGTAAAGCCCGTCGCGGTCGCCTGACCTTCCCGCGTGGCACCGTCGAGACCCCGGCCTTCATGCCGGTCGGCACCTACGGCACCGTCAAGGGCATGCTGCCGCGCGACATCGTCGCCACCGGCGCCGAGATCATCCTCGGCAACACCTTCCACCTGTGGCTGCGCCCGGGCACGGAGGTGATCAAGAAGCATGGCGACCTGCATGACTTCATGAAGTGGCAAGGCCCGATCCTCACCGATTCGGGTGGTTTCCAGGTGTTCAGCCTGGGCGCCATGCGCAAGATCAAGGAGGAGGGCGTGACCTTCGCCTCGCCGGTGGACGGTTCCAAAGTGTTCATGGGCCCGGAAGAGTCGATGCAGGTGCAGCGCGACCTGGGCTCCGACATCGTGATGATTTTCGATGAGTGCACGCCGTACCCGGCTGACGAAGACGTTGCGCGGATTTCCATGGAGTTGTCCCTGCGTTGGGCCCAGCGTTCGAAGAATGCCCACGGCGAAAACACGGCCGCGCTGTTCGGTATCGTCCAGGGCGGCATGCACGAAAGCCTGCGCAAGCGCTCGCTGGAAGGTCTCGACAAGATCGGTTTTGACGGCCTGGCCATCGGCGGTTTGTCGGTGGGCGAGCCCAAGCACGAGATGATCAAGGTGCTGGATTACCTGCCAGGCCTGATGCCGGCTGACAAACCTCGTTACCTTATGGGCGTTGGCAAACCGGAAGATCTCGTAGAGGGTGTGCGCCGCGGTGTGGACATGTTCGATTGCGTGATGCCAACCCGTAATGCCCGCAATGGGCATCTGTTCATCGATACAGGCGTGCTGAAGATCCGTAACGCGTTCCATCGCCATGATGATTCGCCGCTGGATCCCACCTGTGATTGCTACACCTGCCAGAACTTCTCTCGTGCTTATCTGCACCATCTGGACAAGTGCGGGGAAATGCTGGGTAGCATGTTGAATACCATCCACAATTTGCGTCACTACCAAGTCCTGATGGCTGGTTTGCGCGAGGCTATTCAACAGGGTACATTGGCCGCCTTCGTCGATGCCTTCTATGCCAAGCGCGGGCTCCCTGTGCCGCCCTTGGACTGAGTTTTCCGACCCTAAGATTCACTATTTGCAACTGGAGTGCTAAATGAGCTTTTTTATCTCTAACGCCATGGCGGATGCCGCTGCGCCTGCCGCTGCCGGTCCTATGGGCGGTGGTTTCGAGTGGATTTTCCTGGTCGGCTTCCTGGTCATCTTCTACTTGATGATCTGGCGTCCACAGGCCAAGCGCGCCAAAGAGCAGAAGAACCTGCTCGGCAGCCTGCAAAAAGGTGACGAAGTTGTGACCACCGGCGGTATCGCCGGCAAGATCACCAAGGTGTCCGATGCTTTCGTGGTGCTGGAAGTCTCCGACACCGTAGAAATGAAGTTCCAGAAGGGCGCCATCGCCGCCACGCTGCCAAAAGGCACGCTCAAAGCGATCTGAGTAACAACCTTTACCAATCGACGGGGCGCGCAAGGCGCCCCGCGTTATAAGCGGGCGGCGTGATGCTGAACAAATACCCTCTGTGGAAATACGTACTGATCCTGGCGGTGCTGGCGATCGGTTTTATTTATTCCGCTCCCAATCTTTATCCTGACGACCCGGCGATCCAGATCACTGGCGCCAGCACTTCGCTGCAGGTCAATCAGGCTGATCTGGAACGCGCGAGCAAAGCGCTCGTTGACGCGGGTATCCAGGTCAAAGCGGCAACATTGGCGGCTGATGCGAAAGGCGGCTTGTTGCGCCTGACCAAGCAAGAAGACCAATTGCCGGCCAAAGACGTCGTACGCAAGGCCTTGGGTGACGACTACGTTGTCGCGCTCAACCTGGCACAGACCACGCCAAAATGGCTGCGCAGCATTGGCGCGCACCCGATGAAGCTGGGTCTGGACTTGTCCGGTGGTGTGCACTTCCTGCTGGAAGTCGACATGGACAAAGCCCTCGACGCTCGCCTGAAAGTCTACGAAGGCGACGTGAAGAGCCTGCTGCGTAAAGAGCGCCTGCGTTATCGCAGCCTGCCGCAGCTCAACGGTGCCATCCAGCTGGGCTTCTCTGACGAAGCTTCCCGCGAGCAGGCCCGTGCGCTGATCCGCAAGAACTTCAACGATTTCGACATCGTACCGGCTGACCTCAATGGCCAGGCTGTACTGCGTCTGGCCATGAGTCCGGCCAAAATCGCGGAAATCCGCGAATACTCCATCAAGCAGAACTTGACCACGGTACGTAACCGCGTCAACGAGCTGGGTGTAGCAGAGCCGATCGTTCAGCGCCAGGGTGCCAACCGTATCGTGGTAGAACTGCCGGGCGTGCAGGACACCGCTGAAGCCAAGCGTATCCTGGGTAAAACCGCCAACCTGGAATTCCGCCTCGCGGCTGAACCGGGTGCTACCCGTGCGACTTCCGAAGAGTTCGAATTCCGCGAAGGTAACCGTCCTCCTGCGTTGATCGAGCGTGGCTTGATCATCACGGGTGATCAGGTAACGGATGCCAAGGCTGGTTTCGGCGAGCACGGTACGCCTGAAGTGAACATCCGCCTGGATGGACACGGCGGCGAACTGATGAGCCGCGCCACGCGCAGCAACGTCGGTCGCAGCATGGCGGTAATCTTCATCGAGCAACGCCCGGTGACCACCTACACCAAGCAGATGATCAACGGCGTCGAGAAAGACGTGCCGGTACAGACTTTCAAGGAAGAGAAGAAAATCATCAGCCTGGCGACCATCCAGTCGCCGCTGGGTGCTCAATTCCGCATCACTGGCCTGAACGGCCAGGGCGAATCCTCGGAACTGGCGCTGCTGTTGCGTGCCGGTGGTTTGGCTGCTCCGATGTACTTCGCTGAAGAGCGTACCATTGGCCCGAGCCTGGGTGCCGACAACATCACCAAGGGTGTCGACGCAGCCTTGTGGGGCATGCTGTTCGTATCGCTGTTCATCATTGCCATCTACCGTTTCTTCGGCGTCATTGCCACTGTGGCGCTGGCGGGCAACATGGTCATGCTGCTGGCGCTGATGTCGCTGCTGGGTGCTACGCTGACCTTGCCAGGTATCGCCGGTATCGTGCTGACCATGGGGATGGCGGTAGACGCCAACGTGCTGATCTTCTCGCGGATTCGTGAAGAGATCGCCAATGGCATGACCGTACAACGTGCAATCAACGAAGGCTTCGGCCGGGCATTTACCGCGATTCTCGACTCCAACCTGACCACTTTGCTGGTGGGTGGGATTCTCTTTGCCATGGGTACGGGCCCGGTCAAGGGCTTTGCGGTGACCATGTCCCTCGGTATCTTTACCTCGATGTTCACGGCCATCATGGTGACCCGCGCAATGGTCAACCTGATCTATGGCGGGCGTGACTTCAAGAAGTTGTGGATTTAAGGGGCTGCCATGTTACGTACAATCAACTTCATGGGCGTTCGCAACATTGCGTTCGGCGTCACTGTGCTCCTTACCGTTCTGGCGTTGTTCAGCTGGTTCCATAAGGGTCTGAACTACGGTCTGGACTTCACCGGCGGTACGCTTATCGAGCTGACCTATGAGAAACCGGCCGACGTTACCCTGGTGCGTGGCGAGCTGGTCAAGGCCGGTTACCACGAAGCCGTGGTGCAGAGCTTCGGTGCCACCACCGATCTGCTCGTGCGTATGCCGGGCGAAGACCCGCAGCTGGGTCACCAGGTAGCCGACGCCTTGCAGAAAGTCGGTGGCGACAACCCGGCGTCGGTCAAGCGCGTCGAGTTCGTAGGTCCGCAAGTAGGTGAGGAGCTGCGTGACCAAGGCGGCCTCGGCATGCTGATGGCACTGGTCGGCATCATGATCTACCTGGCGTTCCGCTTTCAGTGGAAGTTTGGTGTCGGCGCCATTGTGTCGCTGATCCACGACGTGATCGTGACCGTGGGTATCCTGGCGTATTTCCAGATTACTTTCGATCTGACCGTGCTGGCGGCGGTGCTGGCAATCATTGGTTACTCCCTCAACGACACCATCGTGGTATTCGACCGGGTTCGCGAGAACTTCCGTGTGCTGCGCAAGGCATCGTTGATCGAGAACATCAACATTTCCACCACCCAAACCCTGCTGCGGACCATGGCCACGTCGATCTCCACTTTGCTGGCGATTGCAGCACTGATGATCTTCGGTGGCGACAACCTGTGGGGCTTCTCCCTGGCGCTGTTCATCGGCGTTCTGGCGGGCACCTACTCGTCGATCTATATCGCCAACGTGGTGCTGATCTGGCTGAACCTCAACAGCGAAGACCTGATCCCTCCTGCGGCGACGGGCAAGGAGGTCGACGACCGCCCTTGAGGGGTGTTTGTCGATCCGCTGTTACAAGAAAGGCGCGAGTATTGAACTCGCGCCTTTTTTTTTGCTCCAAGGCTGGGTATAGCGCGGACGTTTCAGTCCGCTTGTGATGGTCAGGAGGTTCAACGTGAACAAGTCGTTACTGGTTGGTGCGGTATTGGGTGCTGTCGGTGTGACTGCCGGGGGTGCTGTTGCCACCTACAGCCTGGTAAAAAGCGGCCCTGAGTATGCGCAAGTGCTGGCAGTGCAGCCGGTGAAAACCCAGATCAAAACTCCACGCGAGGTTTGCAAGGACGTCACCGTGACTCGGCAGCGTCCAGTGCAGGATCAGCATCAAATCGCCGGTACGGTCGTAGGTGCCCTGGCGGGTGGCTTGCTGGGCAACCAGATCGGTGGTGGTAACGGTAAGAAGCTGGCCACGGTGGCCGGTGCGGTCGGTGGTGGTTATGCCGGTAACAAGGTTCAGGAAGGCATGCAGAACCGCGATACCTACACCACCACGCAAACCCGCTGTAACACCGTCAACGACATCAGTGACAAGGTTGTCGGGTATGACGTGCGTTACAACCTGGACGGTAAGGAAGGCTCCGTGCGTATGGAGCGCGACCCTGGCAGCCAGATTCCAGTCGACAAAGAAGGTCGACTGATCCTGGGCCAGAACCAGCAGTAACCGGTTCTACAGGCATAAAAAAAGCACCCCCGAGGGGTGCTTTTTTTGTGCTCGCTCGCTTAACGCTTCAGCGAGGCCGGCAAGTGAGGCTGGATCGCCGTCAGGACTGCCTTGAAGCATTTGGTGTTGCCGGCAACCACGTGGCCTTTCTCAAGGAAGTCGTGACCGCCGGTGAAATCGCTTACCAAGCCGCCCGCTTCCTGGATCAGCAGCGCCCCTGCAGCCATGTCCCACTCGGACAGGCCTGACTCCCAGAACGCATCGAAACGACCGGCAGCCACATAAGCCAGGTCCAGGCTCGCAGCACCCGCGCGACGGATGCCGGCAGTCTGGCCAACCAGGGCGCGGAACATGCCCAGGTAGTTTTCCAGGTTATCCATCTGGTCATCACGAAACGGGAAGCCGGTACCCAGCAGGGCGCCGTCCAGGCTGGTGCGACCGCTGACGCGCAGGCGGCGACCATTCAGTTGAGCACCACGGCCACGGCTGGCGGTGAATTCTTCCTGACGGACTGGGTCCAGAACCACGGCGTGTTCCAGGCGACCACGGTATTTGCACGCGATGCTCACGGCAAAGTGCGGGATGCCACGCAGGAAGTTGGTGGTGCCATCCAGTGGGTCGATGATCCACAGGTAATCTTCGCCTTCGCCACTGCCTTTATGCAGGCCGGTTTCTTCGCCGAGAATGCCGTGGGTAGGGTAGGCCTTGCGCAGAGCGTCGATGATTTTCTGTTCGGCGGCGCGATCCACCTCGGATACATAATCCTTGGCGTCTTTTTCGTCGACCTTGATGGTATCCAGGCGCTCGATGGAGCGGAAGATCAATTCACTGGCGCTGCGGGCGGCGCGCAGCGCGATATTCAGCATGGGCTGCATGGATAGGTCACCTAAGGTTGTTAAAGAAAGCCGAGCAGTTTAGCAGAAACTTTCTTCAGGTGAAGGACGACGTTAGCTTTCATGGCATAACCTTAGGCTGTTCTGTAAGATTTGCTCCCCTTTCCCGTGTCCGAGAGCGCCTCCCTTGCTGCAAAACATTCGTGTCGTCTTGGTCAATACCAGTCATCCCGGCAACATCGGTGGGGTGGCGCGAGCCATGAAAAACATGGGGCTGACGCGCCTGGTGCTGGTCGACCCGCGCGTGTTCCCGCACCACGAGGCCGATGCCCGCGCGTCCGGCGCCAATGACCTCCTTGAAAAAGCCCAGGTCGTCGCTACTTTGGAAGACGCCTTGGTCGGCTGCAACCTGGTGCTCGGTACCAGCGCCCGCGACCGTCGCATCCCCTGGCCGCTGCTGGATCCGCGCGAATGCAGCACTAAAGTGGTGGAAGAGGCCGCCGGCGGCGCTGAAATCGCCTTGGTGTTTGGTCGTGAAGACTCCGGCCTGACCAATGAAGAGCTGCAGCGATGTCATTACCACGTGCACATCCCATCAGACCCCGAGTTCAGCTCGCTGAACCTCGGGGCCGCGGTGCAGGTGTTGACCTACGAAGTGCGCATGGCCTGGCTGGCTGCACAAGGTCAGCCAAGCAAAGTGGAGAAGGACGAGGTAGCCTCGACCAAAAGTGGCGAACTGGCCACCATGGACGAGCTGGAACGGTTTTATGAGCACCTGGAGCAAACCTTGGTGGCCATCGAATTCCTCGATCCGGAAAAACCACGGCACTTGATGGCGCGCCTGCGTCGCCTTTACGGACGCAGCGCGGTCAGCCGGGCAGAAATGAATATATTGCGTGGCATCCTCACGGAAACCCAGAAAGCGGCCCGTGGCGAGCTTCTTAAGCGGAAGGATTAAAAATGTTCGAGCGTTTGCGAGAAGATATCCAGAGTGTTTTCCACCGTGACCCGGCGGCGCGCAACGCCTTTGAAGTGCTGACCTGCTACCCGGGCATGCATGCGATCTGGATCCATCGCCTGTCCGGCGCCTTGTGGGGTATGGGCTGGAAATGGCTGGCGCGGCTGGTGTCGAACTTCGGTCGTTGGTTGACCGGGATCGAGATTCATCCAGGTGCTAAGGTGGGCCGCCGCTTCTTCATCGACCATGGCATGGGTATCGTGATTGGCGAGACTGCCGAGATCGGCGATGACGTGACGCTCTATCAAGGCGTGACCTTGGGTGGCACCAGCTGGAACAAAGGCAAGCGTCACCCGACACTGGGTGATGGCGTGGTGGTAGGGGCGGGCGCCAAGGTACTCGGTCCGTTCACGGTCGGCGCTGGCGCCAAGGTCGGCTCCAACGCGGTGGTGACCAAGGCTGTGCCGCCGGGCGCAACGGTTGTCGGTATTCCTGGCCGGATCATCGTCAAGCCGGAAGTCGGCGACGAGCAAGAAGCCAAGCGCAAGGCCATGGCCGAGAAAATCGGCTTCGATGCCTATGGCGTCAGCGAAGACATGCCTGATCCGGTGGCGCGAGCAATCGGCCAGTTGCTGGATCACCTGCAGGCAGTAGATGGCAAGTTGGACGGTATGTGTGGCGCGCTGAAGGACTTGGGCAGCCCCTACTGTGCGAAGGATCTACCAGAGCTGCGCGAAGAAGACTTCGCCGAAATCAAGGATGAAACCGCCACCAAGGCGAGCTAAAGCCTAAGGCTCACTGCAAAATCCCTGTGGGAGCGGGCTTGCTCGCGAATACGGCATGTCAGTCACCAAATATATCGACTGAATCACCGCTTTCGAGAGCAAGCCCACTCCCACATTGATCTCCGTTAGTCTTGAGATCGGGCGTTGGGCTTGTTCCTGCTGTTCGTCCCCACCCCATCCTGCTATGATTCGCGCGCCCTTTTTACGGGTAATCCTGACTAAAGTAGTGGGTCTTATAGTTGACTTAAATACTCGGGAATCGCATACTTGCCCACATTCTGAAACACCTTGGTACTTGTCCATGAGACTGACTACAAAAGGCCGATACGCGGTGACTGCCATGCTCGACCTGGCTTTGCACGCGCAAACTGGGCCGGTGTCCCTGGCCGATATCTCCGAGCGCCAAGGCATTTCCCTGTCCTATCTCGAGCAACTGTTCGCCAAGCTGCGCCGTAGCAACCTGGTTTCCAGTGTGCGTGGGCCAGGTGGTGGCTATCAGTTGTCCCGCGACATGCAGGGTATCCAGGTAGCCCAGGTGATCGACGCGGTCAACGAATCCGTCGACGCCACCAAATGCCAGGGCCTGGGTGACTGCCACGCCGGCGACACCTGCCTGACACACCACCTGTGGTGTGACTTGAGCCTGCAGATCCACGAGTTTTTGAGTGGTATCAGCTTGGCTGATCTTGTGACTCGCCGTGAGGTGCAAGAAGTAGCCCAGCGTCAGGACCAGCGCCGTTGCAACACCAAGGCGCCGCGTCTGGACAAGATCGAAGCGTCCGCCGTCGAGTAACAGCCGAAGAGCTAACGGCACGCCAGCCAGCCTGATTTAGGAGAAAGTCCATGAAATTGCCGATTTACCTTGATTATTCAGCGACCACCCCGGTTGATCCGCGTGTCGCGCAAAAGATGAGCGAATGCCTGCTGGTTGACGGAAACTTCGGCAACCCGGCCTCCCGTTCCCACGTATTCGGCTGGAAAGCCGAGGAAGCGGTCGAGAACGCTCGTCGCCAAGTCGCCGACCTGGTCAACGCCGATCCACGGGAAATCGTCTGGACCTCCGGTGCCACCGAGTCCGACAACCTGGCAATCAAGGGCGCGGCGCATTTCTACGCGACCAAGGGCAAGCACCTGATCACCACCAAGATTGAGCACAAGGCTGTCCTCGACACCATGCGCCAACTGGAGCGTGAAGGTTTCGAGGTTACCTACCTCGAGCCCACCACCGACGGTATCGTCACCCCGGCCATGATTGAAGCCGCGCTGCGTGAAGACACCATCCTGGTTTCCGTGATCCACGTGAACAATGAAATCGGCACCATCAACGACATCGAGGCCATCGGCGAACTGACCCGCTCGAAAGGCATTCTGCTGCACGTCGACGCTGCTCAGTCCACCGGCAAGGTCGATATCGACCTGTCGAAGCTGAAAGTCGACCTGATGTCGTTCTCCGCCCACAAGACCTACGGCCCTAAAGGCATCGGCGCTCTGTACGTGAGCCGCAAGCCACGCGTGCGCATCGAAGCCACCATGCACGGCGGCGGTCACGAGCGCGGCATGCGTTCGGGCACCCTGGCGACCCACCAGATCGTCGGCATGGGCGAAGCCTTCCGCGTAGCCAAGGAAGACATGGCTGCCGAGAACATCCGTATCAAGGCACTCAGCGATCGCTTCTACAAGCAGGTCGAGAACCTTGAAGAGCTGTACATCAACGGCAGCATGACCGCCCGTGTACCGCACAACCTGAATTTGAGCTTCAACTATGTTGAGGGCGAGTCGCTGATCATGGCGCTCAAGGACCTGGCCGTTTCGTCCGGTTCGGCCTGCACCTCGGCGTCCCTTGAGCCTTCGTACGTACTGCGCGCCTTGGGCCGCAACGACGAACTGGCACACAGCTCGATCCGCTTTACGTTCGGCCGCTTTACCACCGAAGAACAAGTCGACTACGCCGCGCAGAAAGTCTGCGAAGCCGTCAACAAGCTGCGCGTTCTGTCGCCGCTGTGGGACATGTACAAAGACGGTGTCGATATTTCCAAGATCGAGTGGGCGGCACACTAACTATAGAAGCCGCCACCCAAGCTCTGTAGGAACGTGGCGGAAAACGCAGGCGTTTCTACAGGGTTCCAGAGCGGCCCTGATGAGTGAGGATTCAGTACCATGGCTTACAGCGAAAAGGTCATCGACCACTACGAAAACCCGCGTAACGTCGGCAAGATGGACGCGGAAGACCCGGATGTCGGCACCGGCATGGTCGGCGCCCCGGCGTGCGGCGATGTAATGCGCCTGCAGATCAAGGTCAACGACAACGGCGTCATCGAAGACGCCAAGTTCAAGACCTACGGCTGCGGTTCGGCCATCGCCTCCAGCTCCCTGGCAACCGAATGGATGAAAGGCAAGACCCTGGATGAGGCTGTCACTATCAGCAACACCCAGCTGGCCGAAGAACTGGCCCTGCCGCCCGTGAAAATCCACTGTTCGGTACTCGCAGAAGACGCCATCAAGGCGGCTGTTCGCGACTACAAGCAGAAGAAAGGCTTGATCTAAGCATTTGGCGACGAGTAAGGAGTCAACGATGGCTATCAGCATGACAGAAGCGGCTGCGCAGCACATTCGCCGCTCCCTGAATGGGCGCGGGAAAGGTGAGGGGATTCGTCTGGGTGTTCGCACTACAGGCTGTTCCGGCCTTGCCTACGTGCTGGAGTTTGTCGACGAGGTGGTGGCGGAAGACCAGGTGTTCGAAAGTCACGGCGAGAAAGTGATCATTGACCCTAAAAGCCTGACCTACCTGGACGGCACCGAACTCGATTTCGTCAAGGAAGGGTTGAACGAAGGCTTCAAGTTCAACAACCCCAACGTGCGCGGTGAATGTGGCTGCGGCGAAAGCTTCAACATCTGAGGCTATTCGTGGGTACTCCTTGTCATTTCGCTTTATTCGAGCTGCAGCCGAGTTTTCGCCTGGACCTTGAGCAGCTTGCCACGCGCTACCGAGAATTGGCGCGTGGCGTGCATCCGGACCGCTTCGCTGACGCTTCCGAGCGTGAGCAACGCCTGGCCTTGGAGCGTTCGGCCAGCCTCAACGAAGCCTATCAGACCCTCAAAAACCCTCCGAAGCGCGCGCGTTACCTACTCGCGATGAACGGTGGGGAGTTGCCGCTGGAAGTTACGGTTCACGACCCGGACTTTCTGATGCAGCAGATGCATTGGCGCGAGGAGCTCGAAGACTTGCAGGACGAAGCCGATCTGGCTGGCGTCGCAGTCTTCAAGCGTCGTCTGAAAACGGCCCAGGACGAGCTCAACGAAAGCTTCGCAGCCTGTTGGGATGATGCGGCGCAACGTGAGCAGGCTGAACGCCTGATGCGGCGCATGCAGTTCCTCGACAAGCTCACCTACGAAGTGCGCCAGCTAGAAGAGCGCCTCGACGATTAACCCAGTGTGCTGCCCGTGATGCACGCCTGATAGACAGATAAGACCTGATTACCATGGCCCTACTGCAAATCGCCGAACCCGGCCAAAGCCCTCAACCGCACCAGCGTCGCCTGGCGGTCGGGATTGACCTGGGCACCACCAATTCCCTGGTCGCTGCCTTGCGCAGCGGCCTGTCCGAGCCGTTGCCCGACGCTGACGGCCAGGTGATCCTGCCGTCTGCCGTGCGTTATCACGCCGACCGCACCGAAGTCGGTGAGTCGGCGAAGCTGGCGGCGTCTACCGATCCTTTGAATACCGTGCTGTCGGTCAAGCGCTTGATGGGGCGTGGTCTGTCTGACGTCAAGCAATTGGGTGACCAGCTGCCGTACCGCTTTGTCGGTGGTGAATCCCACATGCCGTTCATCGAGACCATCCAGGGCCCGAAAAGTCCGGTGGAAGTGTCGGCCGATATTCTCAAGGTGCTGCGCCAGCGCGCGGAAAAAACCCTGGGCGGCGAACTGGTCGGTGCGGTGATCACCGTTCCGGCCTATTTCGATGACGCGCAACGTCAAGCCACCAAGGACGCGGCGAAACTCGCCGGCCTGAACGTGCTGCGCCTGCTCAACGAGCCGACGGCAGCGGCCGTGGCTTATGGCCTGGACCAGCATGCAGAGGGCCTGGTTGCGATTTACGACCTGGGCGGCGGCACCTTTGATATTTCGATCTTGCGCCTGACCGGCGGTGTCTTCGAAGTGCTCGCGACCGGCGGCGACAGCGCCCTGGGCGGCGATGACTTCGACCACGCCATCGCGGGTTGGATCATCAGCGGCGCCGGCTTGTCGGCCGATCTGGATCCTGGCGCGCAGCGCAATCTGCTGCAAACTGCCTGTGCCGCTAAAGAAGCGCTGACGGATGCCGCAACTGTTGAAGTTTCTTACGGCACTTGGTCGGCCCAGCTGACCCGCGAAGCCTTCGATGCGTTGATCGAACCGATGGTTGCCCGCAGTCTGAAAGCCTGCCGCCGTGCCGTGCGTGATTCCGGTATCGAACTGGAAGATGTCGGTGCCGTGGTCATGGTCGGTGGGTCCACCCGCGTGCCGCGCGTTCGTGAAGCCGTCGCCGAAGCCTTCGGTCGCCAGCCACTGACTGAAATCGACCCGGATCAAGTGGTCGCCATCGGCGCCGCGATCCAGGCCGATACCCTGGCTGGCAACAAGCGCGACGGTGGCGAGTTGCTGCTGCTCGACGTGATTCCGCTGTCCCTCGGCCTGGAAACCATGGGCGGCTTGATGGAGAAGGTGATTCCACGCAACACCACCATCCCTGTCGCCCGCGCCCAGGACTTCACCACTTATAAGGATGGCCAGACGGCCATGATGATCCACGTGCTGCAAGGTGAGCGCGAGCTGATCAGCGACTGCCGCTCCCTGGCGCGCTTCGAATTGCGCGGCATTCCGGCGATGGTCGCGGGTGCGGCGAAGATCCGTGTGACCTTCCAGGTCGACGCCGACGGCTTGCTGAGTGTTGCTGCGCGCGAGCTGGCCTCGGGCGTTGAAGCCAGCATCCAGGTCAAGCCGTCCTACGGTCTTACCGACGGCGAAATCGCCAAGATGCTCAAGGACTCGTTCCAATATGCCGGTGACGACAAGGTCGCCCGTGTATTGCGTGAGCAGCAAGTCGACGCCCAGCGTTTGCTCGAAGCAGTACAGGGCGCCCTGGACGCTGACGGCGAGCGCCTGTTGGATGCCGAGGAACGTATGGTCATCGATCTGCAGATGCAGGAGTTGGCCGAATTGATGAAAGGCGACGATGGTTATGCCATCGAGCAACAGACCAAGCGCCTGTCGCAAGTGACCGATGCCTTTGCCGCCCGTCGTATGGACCAGACGGTCAAAGCCGCCCTGGCGGGACGCAACCTGAATGAAATCGAGGAATAATTAATGCCGCAGGTCATTTTTCTGCCACACGCCGAGCATTGCCCGGACGGTATGGTCGTGGAGGCTGAGACCGGCAAGTCCATCCTCGAAGTTGCCCATGACAACCACATCGAGATCGAAAGCGCCTGCGGCGGAGTGTGCGCTTGCACCACGTGCCACTGCGTCATACGCGAGGGCTTCAACAGCCTTGAAGAGGCTGACGAGCTGGAAGAGGACTTCCTTGACCGCGCGTGGGGCCTGGAAGCGACTTCGCGTCTAAGCTGTCAAGCAAAGGTCGGGACGGAAGACATCACCGTCGAAATTCCGAAATATTCCCTCAACCATGCTGCCGAAGCGCCGCATTGATTCAAGGAAGTGTCATGAGTCTTAAATGGGTTGATGTGCAAGAGATCGCTATCCTGTTGGCTGATGCCAACCCGGATCTGGATCCTTACTCCCTGAACTTTGTAGCTTTGCGTGACATGGTCATGGCGTTGCCAGGGTTCGAAGATGAGCGTGATCGCGGCGGTGAGAAGGTTCTGGAGGCTATCCAGACTGCCTGGAAAGAAGAACAGGACTGACGCCTCCCTTTACGCAGTTAGGCAATACCCAATAACCCGCGTATAATTCGCGGGTTTAATTTTTCGTAAATTACCGTTTCTGGAGTTACACCATGGCTGTTCAACGTACTTTCTCCATCATCAAGCCTGACGCTGTTGCAAAAAACGTCATCGGCGAGATCACCACTCGTTTCGAAAAAGCCGGCCTGAAGGTTGTAGCTTCGAAACTCAAGCAACTGTCCAAGGCTGAAGCTGAAGGCTTCTACGCTGAGCACAGCGCTCGTGGCTTCTTCGGCGACCTGGTCTCCTTCATGATCTCCGGTCCTGTTGTTGTTCAGGTGCTGGAAGGCGAAAACGCTATCGCTCTGAACCGTGAGCTGATGGGCGCTACCAACCCTAAAGAAGCAGCTGCTGGCACTATCCGTGCTGACTTCGCTGAGTCCATCGACGCCAACGCTGTACACGGTTCGGACTCCGAAGCTGCTGCTGCTCGCGAAATCTCGTACTTCTTCGCCGCTACTGAAGTAACCGCTCGCTAAGCATCGGCTTAAAGAGTGAGGGTGAATCCATGACGACATCGACTGTAAAAACCAACCTGCTGGGTTTGACCCAGCCGGAAATGGAGAAATTCTTCGACTCAATCGGGGAGAAGCGTTTCCGTGCCGGTCAGGTAATGAAATGGATTCACCACTTTGGCGTCGACGATTTCGACGCCATGACGAACGTCAGCAAGGCCCTGCGCGACAAGCTCAAGGCCATTGCTGAGGTCCGTGGTCCCGAAGTGGTCAGCGAGGACATCTCCAGCGACGGCACCCGTAAGTGGGTGGTGCGTGTGGCGTCCGGCAGCTGCGTCGAGACCGTGTACATTCCCCAGGGCAAACGCGGCACCTTGTGCGTTTCGTCCCAGGCAGGCTGTGCCCTGGACTGCAGTTTCTGCTCCACCGGCAAGCAAGGCTTCAATAGCAACCTCACCGCCGCCGAAGTGATCGGCCAAGTGTGGATTGCCAACAAATCCTTTGGCAGCGTCCCGGCGACCGTCGACCGTGCCATCACCAACGTGGTGATGATGGGCATGGGTGAGCCGCTGCTGAACTTCGATAATGTCATTTCGGCCATGCATTTGATGATGGACGACCTGGGCTACGGCATCTCCAAGCGCCGTGTGACCCTGTCGACCTCCGGCGTGGTACCGATGATCGATGAGCTGGCCAAGCACATCGACGTCTCCCTGGCGTTGTCGCTGCACGCGCCCAATGACGCATTGCGTAACCAATTGGTGCCGATCAACAAGAAGTATCCGCTTAAGATGCTGCTCGAATCTTGCCAGCGTTACATGGCAACTTTGGGCGAGAAACGTGTGTTGACCATTGAGTACACCCTGCTCAAGGACATCAACGACAAGGTCGAACACGCGGTCGAGATGATCGAGTTGCTCAAGAACACCCCGTGCAAGATCAACCTGATTCCGTTTAACCCGTTTCCACATTCTGGGTACGAGCGACCGAGCAACAACGCCATCCGCCGTTTCCAGGATCAACTGCACCAGGCCGGTTACAACGTCACCGTCCGCACCACCCGTGGTGAAGACATCGACGCCGCCTGTGGCCAATTGGTAGGGCAGGTGATGGACCGCACCCGCCGCAGCGAACGTTATATCGCCGGACGCGAAGTAAGCGCCGCCGACGATTTACCGCTGATTGCTGTGAATCGAATCTGAGAGAGGATCTCTATGCCCTTGCGCCTTGCGCCGCTTTTGCTTGTTACCGGTCTTGCGGCCGGTTGTGTTTCATCGGGTCCTGAGAGCCCTTTGCAAACCGGTAAAGGCCGTGACGAGGCGCGGGTTGCCTATGTGCAACTGGGCTTGGGTTACCTGCAACAAGGCATGAGCGAGCAGGCCAAGGTGCCGTTGAAGAAAGCCTTGGAGCTGGACAGCGACGATGCCGACGCCAATGGCGCACTGGCCCTGGTATTCCAGGCCCAGGCTGAGCCTGAATTGGCCGAACAGTATTTCCACAAGGCCCTGGCCTCCCGTCCTGCCGACCCTCGGCTGCTGAACAATTACGGCAGCTTCCTGTTCGAGCAGAAACGTTACGACCAGGCCGCCCTTTACTTTCAGCAGGCCAGCGCTGATACCCTCTATCCTGAACGTTCGCGGGTGTTCGAGAACCTTGGTGTCACCTCGATGCGCCTCGGTCAACGCGATAACGCGCGCCAGCAACTGGAAAAAGCCCTGCATTTGAATGGTCGGCAGCCTCGGGCATTGCTCGAAATGGCTGAGATATCCTTTGATGACAGGCATTATGTGCCGGCACGTGACTATTACGAGCGTTTTAGCCTGCTCAGCGGGCAAAATGCACGTAGTCTATTGCTCGGTGTGCGCCTGGCGACGGTTCATGAAGAACGCGACACGGCCGCACGTTTTGGCCAGCAACTCGAACGACTCTATCCCGGTACGCCGGAATATCAGCAATACCTGTCGGAGCAATGATGAAAGCGGCGCACCCGGAAGTTGTAGCAGCTAATCGCGTAAACCCAGGCGACACCTTGCGCCAGGCCCGCGAAAGCAATGGTTGGTCGCTGGCGGAAGTGGCCCTCAAGCTCAATTTGACCACCACCTCCCTGGGCAATCTTGAAGCCGGCGCGTTCGATAAGCTGCCTGGGCACACCTTTGCCCGCGGCTATATACGTGCCTATGCCAAGTTGCTGGGCATTGACCAAGCCGTATTGGTCCAGGAATTTGACCAGTTCACCGGCACCGACTCCCAAGGCAGCAATGTACATGGCCTGGGTCGCATCGAAGAACCGGTGCGGGTTTCCCACACGATTTTGCGAATAGTTAGCCTGTTGCTGTTGATCGCAGTCATTGGCGGTGGTTTTGTCTGGTGGCAAGACCAGACCTCCCAGCGCACCAAGGACCTGACCAGCAACGCCATGGAGCACGTCGAAGTCGAAAGCGCCGACGGCACCACCCAGATTCATCCGCTGGACGAGCCGGAAGACCAGGCCGTTGCCGAAGGCCAGGCCGTGCCTGAGGCACCGGTTGCCACTGAGCAGCCAGCAGCACCGGAAACCGCACCAGCCGCGACCGCTGCTGTCCCGGCTCCTGCAACGCCTGCTGCCCCGGCTCACACTCCGGCCGCCCCAGCGCAGACGCTAGCAACTCCGGCTCCAGCCGCTCCTGCTGCCCCTGCGATTTCGCCGCCCACCACCCCGGCGTTGATCGCCGGTGATGGCCGCTTACAGATTACCTTCATCGCTGACTGCTGGACGCAGGTCACCGATGGCAATGGCAAAGTGCTGTTTAGCGGTCTGAAGCGTAAGGGAGATACGCTTGACCAGGGCGGCAAGCCTCCTTTGACGCTGCGTCTGGGCTTCGCCCGTGGCGCGCAAGTGGCCTACAACGGCCAGCCTGTGGACGTAGCGCCGTTCACCACTGGCGAGACCGCTCGCCTGAAGTTGGGACAATAGTCATGCACGGCGAATCTCCAATCAAACGTCGCGTATCGCGCAAGATCTGGGTCGGCTCGGTGCCGGTGGGTGGCGACGCCCCCATCGCCGTCCAGAGCATGACCAACAGCGACACCAATGACGTGGCCGCCACCGTTGCCCAGATCAATCGTCTGGAAGCTGCTGGCGTGGACATCGTGCGCGTCTCCGTGCCAGACATGGACGCTGCCGAAGCCTTTGGTCGCATCAAGCAATTGGTCAAGGTGCCGCTGGTTGCCGACATTCACTTCGACTACAAGATCGCACTGCGGGTGGCCGAGTTGGGTGTGGACTGCCTGCGTATTAACCCGGGCAACATCGGTCGTGAAGACCGTGTACGCGCGGTGGTTGATGCGGCTCGCGATCGCGGCATTCCAATCCGCATCGGCGTCAACGCCGGTTCCCTGGAAAAAGACCTGCAAAAGAAATACGGCGAGCCTACCCCGGCGGCACTGGTTGAATCGGCGCTGCGCCACGTTGAACACCTCGAACGCCTGAATTTCCAGGACTTCAAGGTCAGCGTAAAGGCTTCGGACGTGTTCATGGCAGTAGAAGCCTACCGCCTGCTGGCCAAGGAAATCGTGCAGCCGTTGCACCTGGGTATCACCGAAGCCGGCGGTTTACGCTCAGGCACAGTGAAATCTGCGGTGGGTCTCGGTATGCTGCTCGCCGAAGGAATTGGCGATACTATCCGCATCTCGCTGGCAGCAGACCCTGTAGAGGAAGTGAAAGTCGGTTACGACATTCTCAAATCCCTGCGTTTGCGTTCTCGTGGTATCAATTTCATTGCCTGCCCGAGCTGCTCGCGGCAGAACTTCGACGTGGTGAAAACCATGAACGACTTGGAATTGCGCCTCGAAGACCTGCTGGTGCCGCTGGATGTTGCGGTGATCGGTTGTGTGGTCAACGGGCCCGGTGAAGCCAAAGAAGCCCATGTGGGGCTGACCGGTGGCACGCCGAACCTGATCTACATCGACGGCAAGCCGTCACAGAAGTTGACGAATGACAATCTGGTGGATGAGCTGGAAAAGCTGATCCGCGAGAAAGCGGCCGAGAAGGTCGCGGCTGACGCAGCGCTGATCGCGCGCGGCTAAGAACGAATTTAAGGATTTGATGTGAGCAAGTCTCTGCAAGCCATTCGTGGCATGAACGACATCCTGCCGGAACAGACGCCGCTGTGGCGCTATTTCGAGGGCACTGTCGCGCGCCTGCTGGATAACTACGGTTATAAGCAGATCCGCATGCCGATCGTTGAGTTCACCGAGCTGTTCAAGCGCTCCATCGGTGAAGTGACCGACATCGTCGAAAAAGAGATGTACACCTTTGAAGACCGCAACGGCGACTCCCTGACCCTGCGTCCGGAAGGCACCGCGGCCTGTGTGCGCGCCGTGCTTGAGCATGGCCTCACCGGTGCTGGCCAGCCGCAGAAATTGTGGTACATCGGTCCGATGTTCCGTCACGAACGTCCACAGAAAGGCCGTTATCGCCAGTTTCACCAGATCGGCCTGGAAGTGTTCAATCTCGACGGTCCGGACATCGACGCCGAGCTGATCGTGCTGACCTGGCGCCTGTGGGGCCTGCTGGGCATCCGCGACGCGGTCAAGCTTGAACTCAACAGCCTGGGCACCAGCGAATCCCGCGGCCGCTACAAAGTGGCCCTGGTCGAGTACCTGTCCGCCCATCTGGACAAGTTGGACGAAGACAGCCAGCGCCGTCTGAAGACCAACCCATTGCGCGTCCTCGATACCAAGAACGCCGATACCCAGGCCGTGCTGGTCAATGCGCCGAAAATGGCCGACTACCTGGACGACGAATCCCGCATCCATTTCGAGGGCCTCAAGGCTCGTCTGGAGGCGGCTGACATTCCGTTCGTGATCAACACCAAGCTGGTACGTGGTCTCGACTACTACAGCAAGACCGTGTTCGAGTGGGTCACCGACAAACTCGGTGCCCAGGGCACCGTGTGTGCCGGTGGCCGCTACGACGGCCTGGTCGAGCAGATGGGCGGCAAGCCGACCACGGGCGTGGGCTTCGCCATGGGCATCGAGCGGCTGATCCTGCTGCTGGAAACCCTGGAGCAGGTCCCGGAAGAGATCTCCCGTCAGGTGGACGTGTACCTGTGCGCCTTTGGCGAGGCCGCCGAACTGGCTGCCCTGGCCCTGAGCGAAAAGATTCGCGACCAACTGCCGAACCTGCGCCTGCAAGTCAATGCCGGCGCTGGCAGCTTCAAGAGCCAATTCAAGAAGGCCGACAAGAGCGGTGCGCTGTATGCACTGATCCTCGGCGATGACGAGCTGGCCCAGCAAGTGATAGGTTTCAAACCCCTGCGTGGCCAGGGCGAGCAACAGAACATTGCCTTTGATGCGCTCGCTGCGCACTTGGCCACCTGCGTCGTGCAGGGTTGAAGCTGTCGAACAGCCGAATTTAGCGATTAAGGAGTATTGGGGTGTCGAGTTCTGATGATGATCAACTGGCCGAGTTCAAGGACTGGTGGCAGCGTAACGGCAAGCCCCTGGTTACTGGCGGTCTGCTGGCTTTAGTGGTGGTGTTCGGCTGGCAAGCCTGGACCAAGTATCAGGCTAACCAGTCCCAAGGCGCCTCGATCCTCTATCAGCAATTGCTGGAAACCACCCTGACGCCGGACGGCAAGCCGGACCCTGCGCAGGTTGCGGACCTGGCCGGCAAGCTGAAAAACGAATTTGGCGGTAGCACCTACGCCCAATACGGCAGCCTGTTCGTCGCGAAAGTCGCGGTCGACACCGGCAAGCTGGACGACGCAGCCGCTGAACTGAAGGCCATCGCCGACAAGCCGACCAACCCGACCCTGGGTGAAATCGCACGTCAGCGCCTGGCTCAGGTACTGGCGGCACAGAACAAGGCTGACGAAGCACTCAAACTGCTCGACGGCGATGCTGACAAGGCATTTGTAGCCACTCGCGAAGAGCTCAAGGGCGACCTGTTGGTCCAATTGGGTCGTACCGACGAAGCCAATGCTGCGTACCAAAAAGCCAAGGCGGCGCTGTCTGATGAAGCGGCGGTCGGTGGCTTACAAATCAAGCTGGACGACTTGGCCAAAGGGGATGCGTGACGTGATCCGTTGGAAACATGCAGCATTGCTGGCTCTGGCCGTTCTGGCCGCGGGTTGCAGCAGCAACAGTAAGAAAGAACTGCCGCCTGCGGAGCTGACCAGCTTCAAGGAAGAAGTGGTGCTGCAAAAGCAGTGGAGCCGCTCCATCGGTGATGGCCAGGGTGAAACCTACAACATGCTGGTACCGGCGATCGACGGTGACAGCATTGTGGCTGCTGACGTGACTGGCGTGGTGATCTCCATGGATCGCATGAACGGTGACGTGAAGTGGAAGAAAGACCTCGAAATACCGGTATCCGGTGCCGTCGGCGTGGGTTACGGCATGGTCTTGCTTGGCACGCTCAAGGGCGAAGTCGTGGCCCTGGATTCCAGCACCGGTGAAGAGAAATGGCGCGCTCGGGTGACCAGTGAAGTCCTCGCACCGCCCGCCACCAACGGCGATATCGTTGTGGTGCAGACCCAGGACGACCGTGTGATCGGCCTTGACGCCAGCACCGGCGAACAGCGTTGGTTGTACGACAGCACCCCAGCGGTGCTGACGTTGCGCGGTACCAGTGGTCCGATTGTGACCAACAATCTGGCCGTTGCAGGCCTGTCGACCGGTAAAGTGGTCGCCCTGGATACCCAGAACGGCGTGCCGGCCTGGGAAACCCGGGTGGCCATCCCGCAAGGTCGTTCCGAGCTGGACCGCGTAGTGGACATCGACGGCGGCCTGCTGCTGTCCGGTGAAACCCTCTACGTCGCTACCTACCAGGGCCGTGTTGCGGCATTGGACCTGCAGAGCGGCCGTGTGAACTGGCAGCGTGATGCTTCCAGCTACGCCGGTGTCGCCCAAGGGTTTGGCAGCGTCTACGTGAGCCTGGCGTCCGGCACCGTTGAAAGTGTCGACGAACGTTCCACTACCGCGCTGTGGAGCAACGACTCCCTGGCTCGCCGTCAACTGTCGGCACCGGAAGTGTTTTCCAGCTACGTCGCCGTGGGTGACTTCGAAGGCTACCTGCACCTGCTGAGCCAGGTGGACGGTCGCTTCGTGGGTCGCGAGCGTATCGACAGCGACGGCCTGCGTGCGCGTCCGCTGGTGGTGGGTAACATGCTTTATGTGTATGGCAACAGCGGCAAGCTGGAAGCCCTGACCATCAAGTAAGAACTATGCTTGGGGTAAAACTCCCAGGCGGCCCCGCTTCGGCGGGGCATGCGGCATTTGATTATGCTGCCCCGAGCACCAGCCGCTGCCTTGCAGCGGCTTTTGTATTTTCTGAAATAACGAAGTGGAGAGCCGCATGGTTCCCGTAATCGCCCTGGTGGGCCGACCTAACGTCGGCAAGTCCACCTTGTTCAACCGCCTGACCAGGACTCGCGACGCCATCGTCGGCGACTTGTCCGGTCTGACCCGTGATCGCCAATACGGTGAGGCAAAGTGGCAAGGGCGCTCCTACATTATTGTCGACACCGGTGGTATTTCCGGTGACGAGCATGGCATGGACGAAAAGATGGCCGAGCAGTCGCTGCTGGCCATCGAAGAAGCCGACGTCGTGTTGTTCCTGGTGGACGCCCGTGCGGGCTACACCGCTGCCGACCAGATGATTGGCGAGCACCTGCGCAAGCGCAACAAGCGTTCCTATCTGGTCGCGAACAAGATCGACAATATCGATCCTGAAGCGGCCCGTGCCGAATTCAGCCCGATGGGCCTGGGCGACGCGATCCCGGTCGCCGGTGCCCATGGTCGCGGTATCACCCAGATGCTGGAAATTGCCCTGCGCGATTTCCCCAAGGATGATATCGAGGAAGAAGAGGGCGAAGAGGAAATCGTTGCCGAAGGCGAGGAAGCCAAGCGCATTCCTGGCCCAAGTGAAAAAGACGGTATCAAGATCGCCATCATCGGCCGTCCGAACGTCGGCAAGTCGACCCTGGTCAACCGCATGCTCGGTGAAGACCGGGTCATCGTCTACGACCAACCCGGCACCACCCGCGACAGCATCTACATCCCGTTCGAACGTAACGAGGAAAAGTACACGCTGATCGACACGGCCGGTGTGCGCAAGCGCGGCAAGATCCATGAGGAAGTTGAAAAGTTCTCGGTGGTGAAAACCCTGCAGGCGATCAAAGACGCCAACGTGGTGATCTTCGTGATGGACGCCCGCGAAGGCGTGGTGGACCACGACCTCAACCTGCTGGGCTTTGCCCTGGAGGCCGGTCGGGCACTGGTGATCGCGATCAACAAGTGGGACGGCATGACGCCGAGCGAGCGCGATTTCGTCAAGATCGAGCTGCAACGCCGCCTGTTCTTCGTCGAGTTCGCCGATATCCACTTTATCTCGGCACTGCACGGCACTGGCGTGGGCAACCTCTACGCGTCCGTCCAGAACTCGTTCAAGTCTGCGGTCACCCGCTGGCCGACCAACCGCCTTACCCAGATCCTGGAAGATGCGGTTGGCGAGCACGCGCCGCCGATGGTCAACAACCGTCGGATCAAACTGCGTTACGCCCACTTGGGTGGTGCCAACCCGCCGATTATCGTGATCCACGGTAACCAGATCGAGAAGGTGCCGAAGTCCTATGTGCGTTACCTGGAAAACACCTACCGCCGTGTCTTGAAACTGGTCGGTACGCCGATCCGTATCGAGTTCAAGGGTGGCGAGAACCCGTACGAAGGCAACAAGAACACACTGACTGACCGTCAGGTGAACAAGAAGCGTCGTTTGATGACTCACCACAAGAAGGCCGACAAGAAGCGCCGCGACAAGCGCTGATCCGTATCAGGCGGGTGGCGTTCATCAGTCGCCGGCCGCGCAACTTATAAATGGGCGCCTTGGGCGCCCATTTGTATTCAGCGTTGGTTATGAAAAAAGACGAGCCAGGTAATATTGGCTGTCGCCAATATTTGCTTTGGCAGAAGCCAGTATGACAATACCTTTCTGTGTGTCGTAAGTGACATCAATCGGAGCGCTCTCCGATGCTCCGTAGTCTATTGATGCGTAGCCGCCTGTGCCGAAAGATCTGTCTAGGGTTCTATCGTTATTGAAGCGAGCAACAACAAGTTGTGATCCGAACGCACTTTTTCTTTCACCAATTAGAACTAGTTTATTATCCTGCCAGGCCATTTTTGTCCATCGGTTACTTAAATTAATGGGTGTTATGCTGGGTTCACCCTGCAGGTTGCCCTCAGTATCAAGTTCAAACAGTAAGGCTTCCCCTGAGCCTGTTGAGCCGCAACACAAGATACGTTCGTTAACGACAATGATATGTTCAGGTTTCCAGCCTTCTCTACGAAAGGTAAACGCTGAATCCGCCAGTCCATCTTTTTCGTAGCGTAAAATAATGCCTCTACGGATCCCTACACGGTCCTCGGTATAACCACAGGTTACGATCTTGTCATCGTGCTGGGTGGCGATTGACGATAAACGTATCTGCTCGTCGGCGTACTGACGAGTGTCGACATACTCTTGATTATTATTGAACGTGGCGTCACGCCTTCCGTCATGTGTGCTTCGTACCATAACAGTTGTTACGTTATGGTGAGTGACGTATGGATTGATGCTCAAGAGGTATTGATGAGATTGAATGCAGGCATCGGTATAAGGGTCATGTGCGCTGCCGTACTCTGGGATTAAAGGTGAGCGTGCTACATAGCGACCGTTTTCGCCGAAACTGTGGTCCGGGTTGCCGTTGATGTCAAAACGGGCAAATGCCGCCAGTACTGATGTAGTGCCGTCGATGAAGCGACCTGACAATAATATCCGGGAATTTTCCAATTCAAAGGCCTTCTGACCCATGGAAGATAGGCTTGCGTCTTCTGTAAATCGACCTGATACAGAGTCGCCCTCGCCGAAGTTGTCGGGATGTCCGAGGTGTGTTCTTCGTCCCAGCGAATAATATATGTGCTTCCCTGTATCATCGGTATAACTCCCGGGAGTAAGCAGTTTTCCCGCCTTTGTTAGCGTCACACCGTGGACTTGAAAAAATGACTTACCCGGCTGAGTAATATGCGCAAGCCCCTCAGTACCGAACGTGTGATCAAGATCACCTGGATTGTTAGTCGCCATGCTGTACTCCTCGTAGGTCGCTTTCCTTGATTTGACTCTTGTCTGGGAGTTCCAGCTACTGTGAAAACTAACAGGTACGCCTGATCATTTTGGCCACTCGTCAGTTAAGCGGCAGCCGGCGCGCGTAATAAATCAGTGAGTAGATCGCGTCGTGCAGTTGTTTTTTCTCACTATTGAATCGGCTATCCTCGGTCCCTCCCGCGCCGCCGTAGCGCCGGGTGTTCAGCAGGGGTTCCCATGATCACCAGCAAGCTGCCGAATGTCGGCACGACCATTTTTACCACCATGTCGCAACTCGCTGCCGAAACCGGCGCACTCAACCTTTCTCAGGGCTTCCCGGACTTCAATGGCCCCCAGGGTTTGCTCGATGCGGTGGGCAAACATATCGCCCTCGGTCACAACCAATATGCGCCCATGACTGGCCTGCCGGTGCTGCGTCAGCAGGTGGTGGCCAAGATCGCCCGCAGCTATGGCGCTACGGTCAATGCCGACAGTGAAGTGACCATCACCCCTGGTGCCACCGAGGCGATCTTCTGTGCGGTACAGGCGGTGATTCGTAATGGCGATGAAGTCATCGTGTTCGATCCGTGCTACGACAGCTATGAGCCCTCGGTCGAGCTGGCCGGTGGCCGTTGCGTGCACGTGCAACTGAGCCTGGATGGCTTTGCCCTCGACTTCGAGAAGATCCAGGCGGCGCTGTCGCCGCGTACGCGCATGATCATCCTCAACACACCGCACAACCCGACGGGCGCGCTGATCAGTCGCGCCGAGCTTGATCTGTTAGCGGCATTGATCCGTGACCGCGATATCTACCTGGTCAGCGACGAGGTTTACGAGCACCTGGTATTTGATGGCGTGCCCCACGTCAGTGTACTGGCCCATGAGGAGCTTTATCAGCGCGCCTTCGTGGTCAGTTCCTTCGGCAAGACCTACCACGTCACCGGCTGGAAAACCGGTTACGTCGTTGCGCCACCGGCCCTGACGGCCGAACTGCGCAAGGTGCATCAATACGTCAACTTCTGCGGCGTCACCCCGTTGCAGTACGCGTTGGCCGATTTCATGGCCGAACACCCGGAGCATGTCGAGGAGCTGCCAGCTTTTTACCAAGCCAAGCGTGACTTGTTCTGCGACTTGCTGGCGCCATCGCATTTCAGCTTTACCCGCGTCACCGGCACCTACTTCCAACTGGTGGATTATTCACAGATCCGCCCGGACCTGGATGACGTGGCCATGTCTCTGTGGATGACCCGTGAGCACGGTGTCGCCACCATCCCGGTCTCGGTGTTCTACCAGACTCCACCCCAAGGCCAGCGCCTGGTGCGCCTGTGCTTTGCCAAACGCGAGGAAACGCTGCGTCAAGCGGCTGAAAAACTATGCGTGATCTGAGTGCACTGCAGAACCTGAACATTGCCCTGGTCCAGACCAGCCTGGCCTGGCATGACCGCCAGGCCAACCTCGAACATTTCGAGATGCTATTGGAACAGGCCAAAGGCGCCGATCTGATTGTGTTGCCAGAGATGTTCACCACCGGCTTCTCGATGGAATCACACAACCTTGCTGAGCCTGAAAACGGCCCGACCCATCATTGGCTCCAGGCCCAGGCGGCGAAGTACAACGCGGTAATTACCGGCAGTGTGATCATCCAGGACGCCGACGGCAGCCACCGCAACCGCTTGTTGTGGGCGCGGCCGGATGGAGAAGTGTTGCATTACGACAAGCGCCATCTGTTCCGCATGGCGGGTGAACACAATCACTACACGCCGGGCGAACGCCAGGTGCAGTTCCAATTGAAGGGTTGGCGTATTCGCCCATTGATTTGCTACGACCTGCGCTTCCCGGTGTGGAGCCGCGACGCTCAGGATACCGACCTGCTGCTGTATACCGCCAACTGGCCGGGTGCGCGGCGTTCACACTGGAACCGTCTGCTGCCGGCGCGGGCTATTGAGAATCTGTGTTATGTGGCGGCAGTGAATCGAGTGGGCACGGATGGGAAGGGCTTTGCCTACACCGGGGACAGCCAGGTATTGGATTTCCAGGGTGAGACTTTGCTGAGTGCGGGTGAAGCGGATGGGGTGTTTCAGGTGAACCTGGATGCAGCGGAATTGGCCGCGTATCGCACCCGATTTCCGGCCAATCTGGATGCCGATAGCTTTCAGTTTGTCTGACCGACCGCCATCGCGGGCAACACAAATCTGACATAGCCAACAAAAAGGCCCCTGAGTTTTCACCCAGGGGCCTTTTGCATTCCTACGAACCGGCTTACGCCGCTTTCGCTTCCTGCTGGCTCAACGAGCGGTTCAGCGCACTGAACAGCGCCTTGAAACTTGCCGTAGTGATGTTTTCATCAATACCGACGCCATGCACCGGACGCTCACCGTTCACACGCAGCTCAATATAGGCCGCAGCCTTGGCGTTGGTGCCCGCACCGATCGCATGTTCGTTGTAGTTCATGATCTCCACGCCGATCGGCAGGCCTGCTACCAGCGCTTCCAGCGCGCCGTTGCCTTTGCCTTTCCAGTGCAGGTTGGTTTCGCCCTGGCCCTTGCCGGAGACTTCCACCTCAACAAAGCTGTTACCGTTTTCTTCCTGCAGGCGATGGCTGACCAGCGCGTACGGGGTGTTGGCTTGCAGGTATTCACGCTGCAGCAAGGCGTAGATCTGCGGCGCTGTCATCTCCAGGCCTACGCGGTCGGTTTCGGCCTGTACCACTTGGCTGAACTCGATCTGCATACGACGCGGCAAGCTGATGTCGTATTCCTGCTCCAGCAGGTAGGCGATGCCGCCTTTGCCCGACTGGCTGTTCACGCGAATCACCGCCTCGTAGCTGCGGCCGATGTCGGCCGGGTCGATCGGCAAGTACGGCACTTCCCACAAGGCATCGTCTTTCTGCTGGGCGAAGCCTTTGCGGATTGCATCCTGGTGGGAACCGGAGAACGCGGTGTGGACCAGGTCGCCCACATACGGGTGACGCGGGTGCACCTGGATCTGGTTGCACTCTTCGACGACCTTGCGTACGCCGTCGATATCGGAGAAGTCCAGTTCGGGGTTAACCCCCTGGGTGTAGAGGTTCAGCGCCACGGTCACCAGGTCGACGTTGCCGGTGCGCTCGCCGTTGCCGAACAGGCAGCCTTCGACACGGTCGGCGCCGGCCATCAGGCCCAGCTCGGTGGCGGCTACGCCAGTGCCACGGTCGTTGTGGGTGTGCAGGCTGATGATCACGCTGTCACGACGGTTGATATGACGACCGAACCACTCGATCTGGTCGGCATAGATGTTCGGCGTGGCGCACTCAACGGTGGCGGGCAGGTTGAGGATCATCTTGTGCTCAGGCGTCGGGTTCCACACCTCGATCACCGCGTCACACACTTCCTTGGCGAACTCCAGCTCGGTGGCGCTGAAAGTCTCCGGGGAGTATTCGAAGGTCCACTGGGTTTCCGGCTGCTGGGCGGCGTACTTGACGAACAGCTTGGCCGCGTTGACCGCGATGGCCTTGATGCCGTCCTTGTCCTGGTTGAACACGATGCGGCGGAAGGACGGCGACGTGGCGTTGTACAGGTGCACGATGGCCTTCTTGGCACCGCGCAGGGATTCGAAGGTGCGTGCGATCAAGTCTTCACGGCCCTGGGTCAGCACCTGGATGGTGGTGTCCTCGGGGATGTGACCGTCTTCGATCAAGGTGCGCACGAAGTCGAAGTCGGTTTGCGAGGCGGCTGGGAACGAGGCTTCGATTTCCTTCACGCCGACCGCAACCAGGGTCTTCCAGAAACGCAGCTTTTTCACCGCGTCCATCGGCTCGATCAGCGACTGGTTGCCATCGCGCAGGTCGGAGCTGCACCAGATCGGCGCTTCGGTAATGGTCTTGGACGGCCAGGTGCGGTCCGGGATGTCGATGGTCGGGAACGCGCGGTACTTCGAAGACGGGTCTTTGAGCATGCTCATCGGTAAATCCTTTGTTGTAGGGGCCGAGAAAAGGCGGCCTGCCGTGGAACTGTTTTTAGGGATAAAACTGAAAGACGAGGCAGATCGATTCAGCCTGGCAGTCGTGCGCTGACGAGGCACAGGCTGCGGTGCTGGCGGAGCTGAATGAGGGTGTGAGAGGTTTTCATAAGCCCAACCCTAACCGCCGGGGTGAAAGATGGCAAGCAGTCGCGAAAAATTGAGAGAAGTTCTGCTTTTTGCGTGGGAGGCGAGATTTTGTGCTTGAGGATATGTCTGGGGCTGGTTTTAATTGCGCGCCCATTATCAGGCGCGCAATCGAGCGTTTCAGGGTTGGAACGCCCCAATAAAGATCGCCGGGTCGACCCGTGCGTCGTTCAGGCTGACGTTCCAGTGCATGTGCGGCCCGGTCGCGCGGCCCGTGGCACCGACTTTACCTACCACCGCGCCCCGCGTGAGCTGGTCACCGACTTTCACGTCGATCTTCGACATGTGGCAGAACATGCTGATAAAGCCCTGGCCGTGGTCGACGAACACGGTATTGCCGTTGAAGAAGTAGTTGCCCACCAGAATCACTTTACCGTTGGCCGGTGTCTTGATCGGTGTACCGGCCGGCACGGCAAAGTCCAGGCCCGAATGCGGATTGCGCTCTTCACCGTTGAAGAAACGTCGCACGCCAAACTTGCTCGACAGCGGCCCGTTTACCGGTTTGTCCAACACCAGGTTGCTCGGCAGGTTCGGGCTGAAACTGCGGTAAGCCTTGATCTGTACCGCCAGCTCCGCCTCGATGCGTTTTAGCTGCGCCGGGTCGGGGTTCACCTGGCTTTTGTTTTTCAGGGTGATGCGCTGCTCCGGGTACTTCTTGTAGCCGACGATAAACGGCAGGTTGCGCCCGCCGCTGCTGATGCGTTCGTTGCCGGGCTTGACCGTCAACGGGATGCCGACAATCGCCAGCCAGGTGTCCGCCTCTTTTACCACCAGCACAGGCTTGCCCAGGTACGTGGCTTTGGGCGGGGCGGCGGAGGGGCCTAGTTCGACCACGGCAACACCACCCGGCACCGGCTTGTTCAAGGTGCGGGTGATGTAGCTATCGGCATGAGCATTAAAGGCAAGGCACAACAGCATCAACACACTAAAAAGACGTGGCATCGATCAATCCAATAACGAGAGGGTGACGGGTGTCAGGTGGTTGTCTTCCACCCGCACTTGCAATTGGCCCTCGCCGAGACGCGCGGTCAGGCGCTGACCGGTGTGGGTCTGCGCGGCGTTGCGAATGGCCTGGCCGCGCTCGTCCAGCAGGATGCTGTAGCCACGGCCCAGGGTCGCCAGCGGGCTGACCACATGCAGCGTCTGCATCTGGCTTTGCAGTTGCAGGCGCCGCGCCTTGAGGCCTTCGCGCATGGCGCGGGGCAGACGTTCGGCGAGGCTGTCCAGGCGTTGGCGCAACAGGGCCAGTTGGCGACCGGGGTGTTGGCCGGCGAGGCGGGTTTCCAGGCGGATCAGGCGCTCGCGACGGGTATTGAGGCTGCGCTCGAACGCACGGCGCAGGCGCATGTCCAGGTCATCCAGGCGCTGGGCCTGTTGTCGCAGGCGCTCGCCAGGGTGGCGCAAGCGTCGTGCCATGCCTTCCAGGCGCAGGCGGTCATGGTTCAGGCGATTGCGCATCAGCATCACTAGGCGGCGGTGCAGGTTCTCGACCTGGCGCACCAGGTGGCTGGCGTCCGGCGCGAGCAGTTCGGCTGCGGCGGAGGGAGTAGGAGCACGCACGTCGGCCACGAAGTCGCTGATGGACACATCGGTTTCATGGCCAACAGCGCTGACGATTGGCGTGACGCAGGCGTCCACCGCTCGGGCTACGGCTTCTTCGTTGAAGCACCAGAGGTCTTCCAGCGAGCCGCCGCCTCGAGCCAGGATCAGCGCATCGAAGCCGCGTGCATCCGCCAGTTTCAAGGCGCGCACAATCTGCGGGATCGCTTCGCGGCCTTGCACGGCCGTGGGGATCAGGGTCAGTTCAATGTTTGGCGCACGGCGACGGAACACGCTGATGATGTCGCGAATCACCGCGCCCGTCGGCGAACTGATAATGCCAACGCGCCGAGGATGCGCCGGCAGCGGCACTTTGCGTTCGGCGCTGAACAGGCCTTCGGCGCTGAGTTTTTCCTTTAACGCGTCGAACGCCAGGCGTAATGCCCCATCACCGGCAGGTTCCACGGTATCGAGGATCAACTGGTAGTCGCCACGGCCCTCGAACAACGAAACCTTGCCGCGCACTTTCACCGCCAGGCCATCTTTCAACGCTTGGCGCACCCGCGCGGCATTGTTGCGAAACAGCGCGCAACGCACCTGCGCGCCGCTGTCCTTGAGGGTGAAATACACATGACCAGAGGCCGGGCGAGCGAGGTTGGAGATCTCGCCTTCGACCCAGATATTGGTGAACACGTCCTCCAGCAACACCCGCGCGCGGCCGTTGAGCTGGCTGACAGTCAGGACTTCGCGGTCCAGGCCCAGTCGGGCAAAAGGATCTTTAATCATGGGCGGCAGTTTATAGGCATTCTTGCAATGTTTGGCAGAATTGCTCCACCAGCGCGCTCGGCTTTTGTGCGCAGGCCAGAGCTACGGTGCTGAGGCAGTCCGGGTCGGCCAAGGACACAAAGCGCACGTTGGGCGGAGCAATGTCCTGCATGGATTTTGGTAACAAGGCAATGCCGAAGCCGGCCTGGATCAATTGCAATCGGGTGGTCTTGCGTGACATCACCCCGCGCGGCCTTGGGGAAAAATCCTGCACGCATGCACAACTGCGCTTCGGAGGACAGTTGACGATGTCAATCGACACCCCAGGGCAGCGTGCCCAGTTCGCCGTTACCCACCTGTGTCGCCATCTCGCTGGCCTTGAGCAGTTCACTCAGCAGGTTGCGTGCTCGCGGGTAGAAGGCTTCCCCCGCGGCGGTGAGTCGTGGTTGGCGCGCGGTACGTTCGAACAACGGAGTCTGCAGCTGGGTTTCCAGCTCCTTGATCTGGCGGCTCAAGGCTGACTGCGCCCCAAACAAACGCTCGGCAGCGGCACTGAAGCTGCCGCTGTCGGCGATTTCGACGAAGTAACGCAGTTGGCGAGTGGAAATCACGCGTCATGTCTTTTCGAGATGGCTTTGAAGATATTAGTCGCATCCCTCGTTGATGGCTAAAGTGATGGCCATCTCTAACAAGGAATTACCCATGAGCCCGATTGAGCTGATGAGCCAATGGTCGTTTGGCGGTGTGGATTGGCTGGTGATCAGCCTAGGCATTGTCGTGGCCTATATCGTGTTCGGTATCGCGGGTTTTGGCACCGCGTTGGTGGCGGGTCCGCTGCTGATCCTGTTCATGCCGCTGTCGAAGATCATTCCGCTGCTGGTGTTGCTGGATTTTGTCGCGGCGTTTGGCAATCTGCTGCAATCGCGGCGGGAAGTGAACAAATCGGAGCTGCTGCGCTTACTGCCGTGCATGGCGATCGGTTGCACACTGGGCGTGGTGTTTTTGCTTAATCTGCATTCGGACCTGTTACTACTGCTGATGGGGCTGTTCATCAGTGCCTACGCTCTCTACAGCCTGGCGGTAAAGGCGCGGCCGACACAGCTGGCGGCGAGCTGGTCGATTCCCTTGGGCACGGTGGGCGGATTGTTCGGGGCGCTGTTCGGCAGTGGCGGCTTTCTCTATGCGATCTATCTGAATAGCCGCCTGCCCAAGGACGCGGCGCGCGCCACCCAGAGTGCGCTGATCAGTTGCAGTACGGTGGTGCGCCTGAGCCTGTTCCTGATCGCCGGGGTATATGCTGATTTACCGCTGTTGATGTTGGCGTTGTGCCTGCTGCCGGCGATGGCCCTGGGGCTGTGGTGTGGGCGCAGGCTGACGATGCGTATGTCGCGTGAGGCGTTTGTGAGATTGGTGACGTGGTTGGTGTTGGCCAGCGGTATTGCCTTGATTGGACGGTATTTGAGTACTTGACCTGGGTGGGGCAGGGATTAAGCTGCCAGCCTTCAGGGCCTCTTCGCGAGCAAGCCCGCTCCCACAGGGACTACATTCCTACAGGAAAAATGCAGTCGATGTAGGAGCGGGCTTGCTCGCGAAGGCGGCAGACGACACACCGCAGGACTCGCAGGCCTCATGAATTCCCAAAGCATCCTTGTCCCGAAAATCTCCACCTTGCCCGTCCACGAACCCCGCGCCCGGGCGATCGTGCGTTGGCTGGTGCGCAAGAACATCATCAAGGAAGAGCTGACCACCTGCGGCCGCACCGGCAACCGCATGGGCTACGCCCTGGCCGATGGCGCCCGCGCCGTGGTGTTGTACCCGCAGGCGCTGCCGTTCAACGAGCCGATCAACGGCTTGGAGATCATCTATAAGCGTTGCATCTACACGCCGGCCAAGGGCTTTCTCGAAGAAGCCGGCTGCCCGGAATGCCGCAAGGAAGTTGGCGAAGCGCTGTTCGAAAGCCTTGAAGACTGGATGCCCGGCCATACCGACAACTTCACCTGCCCGCTATGTGGGCATGAAGACGACATCAATGGGTTTCTTTTTCTGCAGGAATGCGGGTTTTCCAACCTGGGATTCATCTTCAATAACTGGGCAGAGGCGGGGTTCAAGCAGAGCTTTATCGACGAATTTGCCGATTGGCTGGACCAGAAGATGAGTTGGGTCAAAGTCGAACTTTAATCCATCTATCAGTATTACCAAGTTTGTCAGAGTTTTACATTGAGCCCGGCAGGGTGCATGTATATAATGGCGCGCTTCCATTTTCCCGCTCGGGAGCCCCCGCGATGCTGCGTATCAGCCAAGAAGCTCTGACATTCGACGACATTCTCCTAGTGCCCGGTTATTCCGAGGTGCTTCCTAACGAAGTCAGTCTCAAGACCCGCCTAACCCGTGGCATCGAGCTGAATATTCCCCTGGTTTCCGCTGCCATGGACACCGTCACCGAAGCCCGTCTGGCCATCGCCATGGCTCAGGAAGGCGGCATCGGCATCATCCATAAGAACATGACCATCGAGCAGCAAGCTGCCGAAGTGCGCAAGGTCAAGCGTTACGAAGCCGGTGTGGTGAAAGATCCGATCACCATCGAAGCCGACGCGACCGTGCGTGACCTGTTCGACCTGACCCGTCTGCACAATATCTCCGGCGTTCCGGTGCTGCACGATGGCGACCTGGTCGGCATCGTCACTTCCCGTGACGTACGTTTCGAGAACCGTCTTGAAGTCACCGTCCGCGAAGTGATGACGCCGAAAGAGCGTCTGGTCACGGTCAAGGAAGGCGCCGACAAGAACGATGTGCGTGAACTGCTGCACAAGCACCGCATCGAGCGCGTGCTGATCGTCGACGAGAAATTCGCCCTCAAAGGCATGATGACTGTCAACGACATCGAAAAAGCCAAGGCTTACCCGCTGGCCAGCAAGGATGACCAAGGTCGTCTGCGCGTCGGCGCTGCAGTCGGCACCGGTAAAGACACCGGCGACCGTGTTTCGGCCCTGGTCGCTGCCGGTGTTGACGTGGTGGTGGTCGACACTGCCCACGGCCACTCCAAAGGCGTGATCGACCGCGTGCGTTGGGTCAAGCAGAACTTCCCTGATGTGCAGGTGATCGGCGGCAACATCGCCACCGGCGCTGCCGCCAAGGCCCTGGCCGAAGCGGGCGCGGACGCGGTCAAGGTCGGTATCGGCCCTGGCTCGATCTGCACCACCCGTATCGTCGCTGGTGTGGGCGTGCCGCAAATCAGCGCCATCGCCAACGTCGCCGCTGCTCTCGAAGGTACCGGTGTTCCGTTGATCGCCGACGGTGGTATCCGTTTCTCCGGTGACCTGTCCAAGGCCATCGTGGCCGGTGCTTCCTGCGTGATGATGGGCTCGATGTTCGCCGGTACCGAAGAAGCGCCAGGCGAGATCGAACTGTTCCAGGGCCGTTCCTACAAGGCTTACCGTGGCATGGGTTCGCTGGGCGCCATGTCCCAGGCGCAAGGCTCCTCCGACCGTTACTTCCAGGACTCCTCGGCGGGCGCCGAGAAGCTCGTTCCGGAAGGCATCGAAGGCCGTGTGCCGTACAAAGGCACCCTGAGCGCGATCATCCATCAACTGATGGGCGGCCTGCGTTCCTCGATGGGCTACACCGGCAGCGCCGACATCGAAGAAATGCGCACCAAGCCAGAGTTCGTACGGATCACCGGCGCCGGCATGGCTGAATCCCATGTCCACGACGTACAGATCACCAAGGAAGCGCCAAACTACCGTGTAGGTTGATGCTTCCAGCAAAGTGTTAAGTAACCGGGGCTGTTCTTCAGCCCCGAGTTGTTTCTGATTCATTAGACGAGACTGACTTCATGGCCCTCGACATTCACGCCCACCGCATCCTGATCCTCGATTTCGGTTCCCAGTACACCCAACTGATCGCCCGCCGCGTGCGTGAAATCGGCGTGTACTGCGAACTGCATCCGTTCGACATGGACGACGAAGCGATCCGCGAATTCGCACCGAAAGGCGTCATCCTCGCCGGTGGCCCCGAGTCCGTGCACGAAGCCAACAGCCCACGCTGCCCGCAAGCCGTATTCGACCTGGGCGTACCGGTCTTCGGCATCTGCTACGGCATGCAGACCATGGCCGAGCAACTGGGCGGCAAGGTCGAAGGTTCCGAGCTGCGTGAATTCGGTTATGCCCGTGTCGACGTGGTCGGCAAAAGCCGCCTGCTGGACGGTATCGAAGACCACATCGACGCTGACGGCCTGTTCGGCCTCGACGTGTGGATGAGCCACGGTGACAAGGTCACCAAGATGCCGCAGGACTTCCACATCCTGGCCAGCACCCCGAGCTGCCCGATCGCCGGCATGTTCAGCGACGAGCGTCGTTACTACGGTGTGCAGTTCCACCCGGAAGTGACCCACACCAAGCAAGGCGGCCGCATCCTGTCGCGCTTCATCCTCGACATCTGCGAGTGTGAGGCCCTGTGGACCCCGTCGAAAATCGCTGAAGACGCCATCGCCCAGGTTCGCGCCCAGGTCGGCACCGACAACGTATTGCTCGGCCTGTCCGGCGGCGTTGACTCCTCCGTGGTCGCAGCCCTGCTTCACAAAGCCATCGGCGACCAACTGACCTGCGTCTTCGTCGACAACGGCCTGCTGCGCCTGCACGAAGGCGAGCAAGTAATGGCCATGTTCGCCGAGAACATGGGCGTCAAAGTGATCCGCGCCAATGCTGAAGATCAGTTCTTGAACAACCTGGCCGGCGAGTCCGACCCAGAGAAGAAGCGCAAGATCATCGGCCGCACCTTCATCGACGTGTTCGATGCCCAGTCCAGCAAACTGGACAACATCAAGTACCTCGCCCAGGGCACCATCTACCCTGACGTGATCGAGTCAGCCGGCGCCAAGAGCGGCAAGGCCCACGTGATCAAGTCCCACCACAACGTGGGTGGCCTGCCTGAGGAAATGAACCTCAAGCTGGTAGAACCGCTGCGCGAGCTGTTCAAGGACGAAGTCCGCCGTTTGGGCCTGGAACTCGGCCTGCCGTACGACATGGTCTACCGCCACCCATTCCCAGGCCCGGGCCTGGGCGTGCGGATCCTCGGTGAAGTGAAAAAGGAATACGCCGACCTGCTGCGTCGCGCCGACCACATCTTCATCGAAGAACTGCGCAAAGCCGACTGGTACCACAAAGTCAGCCAGGCATTCGTGGTGTTCCAGCCGGTGAAATCGGTTGGCGTGGTTGGCGATGGCCGTCGTTACGCCTGGGTCGTGGCCCTGCGTGCCGTCGAAACCATCGACTTCATGACCGCCCGCTGGGCACACCTGCCATACGAACTGCTGGAAACTGTCAGCGGCCGTATCATCAATGAGATCGAAGGCATTTCGCGCGTGACGTATGACGTGTCGAGCAAGCCGCCGGCGACGATTGAGTGGGAATGATCCTGCGCTAGCAGGTAAATGCTGAACAACAAAACCCCGGCCATGTGCCGGGGTTGTGTATTGTGGAATAAGGTAAACCAATCACCGCCGACACAAATTGTGTGGCTTGCCTGCGATGGCATCACCTCGGTATGACTTGATATCCCAGGCGTCTGCATCGCAGGCAAGCCACAGTTGATCTCTGTTTGGCCTTACCGCAGCGCGATATCCGAACAGTAAAACATTGACGTTTCAAACGAACGGCTCAGGCTGGCGCAGGTATTAGAGAAACTGTGATCGAATCAAATCCGTATCAAACGGAGTTATCCCTTGATCAGGCGCGAACACCGCCTGTGCCTGCAGCGGTGACGCCACTTGTTCTCCTCGTGCTCGAACGTGTAAATCGAACAGAGTCTCCAAGTCCGGTCTGGGTGTACATATTTATCCGCGTAGTCGCCCGGATGCAATACCTTAGCCAGGCGTTTCCAGCGCTCAGCATGGCGCATCACGTCTTCTACGGCGTTGGGTATTTGGTCGAGCGCTTCATCGCTGTGAAATGCGTCGAAGCTGTCGCTAGTGACACGTCTCCTCCATTCAGAGCGACTGCGAGTCGTAGCACGTCAGTCGCCGTTTCGACGTTTTTCTCAAGGAATGCGCCCACCCGTGCGTCGCCGGCTACCTGCAGGATAAGCGCGCCGCCAACCTGTGCACGGATTTCCCGGAACGGAATGGCTTCAGGCAGTAGGCGGAACACATCGTTTTTGTACGTTCGGATAAACCAGGCGACATCGGCAGCGTCCTCCTCGGAGAGCGAGGTGCGCGCTGAAACGAGTGACTCGAACTCAGAGGCGCTTCTCAACGGTAACAAGCTGCTTCACAGGCTACGTCTTTGCACAGTCTGCTTGGCGGGATGTTTGTGTTTCTGGTGTGCAAACGCTCATCGAGCCGCGAGCAAATAAAGCACTATTCAAAGCTGAGTGCATCGTATACGGTGCATTAATGCAGCATTACGAAATTTTGCATTGTATTGGATGCGCTTTGATATGAATGATTTAGGACTATTGATTAAGGACCTCCGCAAAGCCGCAGGTCTTTCGCAAAGCCAGCTCGCACAACGACATGGCATGAGTCGCGCCACCATTTCGGGGATTGAAAACAATACCATCCCGGAAGTGGGGATTCGCAAGGTCGCAGCCATTCTTGAAGGCCTGGGATATGAGTTGACCGCCACTCCCAGACGCCGGCGCATGACCCTTGATGAGCTGAAATCAGGAAACATCCATGACGAGTCAAAGTGAACGGCTATATATCGGCGTAGGCGGTGTGCCTGCAGGAACGCTCGGGCGGGGAGGGGAGAACCGCCGCGATACGGTTTTCTCGTATAACGACACTGTCAGCGAAGAGAATGCCATCTCCTTGACCATGCCGGTGCGTCTGGAAAGTTAGGAGAGAAGATGACCGCTGCCTGGGCAACAGGACTGGCAAAAAGCATCGCAGTGCAATGATCTTCCCGACCTGTGTTCAACGCCGCGCAATATCCGAAAAGTAAAACTTATCCAACGTATGCCGCGACTCGGTGTACTCGAACTGCCGCCCGTCCTGCAAAAACGTCTGGTTGCTTACCACGATCACATGGCTCTGGCCTTCTAGGTCCAGGTGGGTCTGGTCGTCTTTGCTGCGGGGCAGGGCTTCGATGGTGCGTTGCGCGTAGGCAATTTGCAGTTGCAAGGTCTGCTCGATAAACGCGTAGATCGACTGCTCGGCAATCGAGCGGTCCAGCCCGGGAATCACCTCGGCCACGAAGTGGTTGATGTCGAGGATCACCCGTTTGCCGCCGATGCGCCGTACCCGTTTGATGCGGGTGATCAGGGTGCCGGGTTCGGCTTCGATGTGTTGCAGCAATGAGCCTTCCAGCGGGAATTGGGTGAACTCGACCACTTCGGTGCGCACGTCATCGCCCAGGTCGGCGTGGGTTTCGTGAAAGCTGACGATGCCGCCCAGTTGGAACTCGATCGGGTTGGGCGACAACACGAACGTGCCCTTGCCGTGGATCTTTTGTGCAAAACCGCGCTCCTGCAACTGCTCGATGGCACGGCGCACGGTGCCTCGGCTGGCCTGGTAGCTGTCCATCAATTCGGTTTCGGAGGGGAGGCGCGTGCCGCGCTGCAGGCGTTCGGTAGTGATGCTGGCAAGCAGATCCGTATAGATCTGGTTGTATTTGCTCATGGGGATGGCTCTTTGCCGGGGTTGCGGTCAAGGCAGGAACCTTAGTGGCAGAGAGGCGGTTTGTCCATTAGACCCTTGGTTCATGCGGCTTGCAGCGACGCGCTGCCCTACAAAAGATAAACAATATGTAACTCGTACAGACGAGTTGTTGCTTTAACTCGTACAGACGAGTACTTTTGCCCTCGGCGTGCTGCCAATGACTGCCCCCAATAAAAAAAAACAAAGTGGAAACCAAGCATGAGCCACGACTATTCCAATATCGCCCGCGAGATTCTCGAGAACCTCGGGGGCAGCGACAACCTTGAGCAAGCTGCCCACTGTGTGACCCGTCTGCGCCTGGCGCTCAAGGACCCGAGCCTGGTCAACGGCAGTGCGCTGAACCAGGTGGATCTGGTCAAGGGCTCGTTCTTCACCGGTGGCCTGTTCCAGGTGGTGATCGGCCCCGGCGAAGTGGAAAAGGTCTACGCCGCCCTGCGCGCGCAGACCGGTCTCGCCGCTGCCACCATCGCTGACGTGAAGAAGAAGGGCGCCGATAAAACCAACGCCATGCAGCGCCTGGTGCGGGTGTTCTCCGACGTATTCATGCCGATCCTGCCCGCGTTGATCATTGCCGGCCTGTTGATGGGCGTGAACAACCTGATGGGCGCCAAGGGCATGTTCATCGAGGGCAAGACGCTGCTGGAGGCCTATCCGAACCTGGATGGCCTGTGGAGCCTGATCAACCTGATGGCCAACACCTCGTTTGTGTTCCTGCCGGCATTGGTGGGCTGGTCGGCGGCCAAGCGGTTTGGCGGCAGTGAAATCCTCGGCATCGTGCTTGGCCTGATGCTGGTGCATCCGGATCTGCTCAACGCCTGGAACTACGGCAAGGCGGTCGCTGGTCTCGACGGTCAGAGCCTGCCGTACTTCGATATTTTCGGTTGGTTCAAGATCGAAAAAGTCGGTTACCAGGGGCAGATCCTGCCGATCCTGATGGCCGCCTATGTGATGAGCGTGATCGAGAAATGGCTGCGGGCGCGAGTGCCCAATGCGATTCAACTGCTCGTTGTGCCGATCACCACCATCGTCGTCACCGGCGTGCTCGCCCTGGCGATCATCGGCCCGGTGACCCGTCACCTCGGCATCCTGATCACCGAAGGCGTGGTTACTTTGTTTGACCTGGCGCCGATGGTCGGCGGGGCGATTTTCGGCCTGTTGTATGCGCCATTGGTAATCACTGGCATGCACCACATGTTCCTCGCCGTGGACCTGCAATTGATCTCCACCCAGGGCGGCACCTTCATCTGGCCGATGATCGTCATGTCCAACCTGGCCCAGGGCAGCGCCGCGCTCGCGGTGTTCTACATGACCCGCAATGCGCGGGACAAAAGCATGGCCTCGACCTCGGCGATTTCCGCCTACTTCGGCATCACTGAGCCAGCGATGTTCGGGGTGAATTTGCGTTTCAAGTTTCCGTTCTATGCGGCCTTGGTGGGCTCGGGATTGGGCAGCATTTTCCTCGCGCTGAACAAGGTGCAGGCCTCTGCCATCGGCGTGGGCGGCTTGCCTGGGTTTATTTCGATCGTGCCGCAATCCATCACGGTGTTTGTGATGGGCATGGTCATCGCGATGGTGGTGCCGTTTGTTCTGACCTGTGCATTGAGCATGAAGATCGTGCGTCCTGGTTATCGCGTCGCCTGACCAGCGTTTTCACATTGAAGGAGTCCACCATGCAAGACTGGCAACACTCGGTGATCTACCAGATCTATCCGAAAAGCTTCCACAGCCACGCGGGTAACGCCACCGGTGACCTGCTGGGCATCGTGGACAAACTCGACTACCTCAAATGGCTGGGCGTCGACTGCCTGTGGATTACGCCGTTCCTGCGCTCGCCGCAGCGCGACAACGGCTACGACATCAGCGACTACTACGCCATCGACCCCAGCTACGGGACCATGGCCGACTGCGACTTGCTGATCAGCGAAGCGGCCAAGCGTGGCATCAAGCTGATGCTGGATATCGTGGTCAACCACACCTCTATCGAACACGAGTGGTTCCAGCAGGCGCGCAGCAGCCTCGATAACCCGTACCGCGACTTCTACATCTGGCGCGACCAGCCGAATAACTGGGAATCCAAGTTCGGCGGATCGGCCTGGGAATACGAGGCGCAAACCGGGCAGTACTTCCTGCACCTGTTCGACCACACCCAGGCCGACCTCAATTGGGACAACCCCAAGGTGCGCGCCGAAGTGTTCAAGCTGATGCGCTTCTGGCGCGACAAGGGCGTGGGCGGTTTCCGCCTGGACGTGATCAACCTGATCTCCAAACCCGCCGATTTCCCTGAGGACGATACCGACGGCCGCCGTTTCTACACCGACGGCCCGAACGTGCACGCGTACCTGCAGGAAATGCACCGCGAAGTCTTCGAAGGGCATGACCTGATCAACGTCGGCGAGATGTCGTCCACCAGCCTGGAACACTGTATCCGCTACTCGCGGCCGGAGTCGAAAGAGCTGTCGATGACCTTCAACTTTCATCACCTGAAAGTCGATTACCCGAACCTGCGGAAATGGGTGAAGGCTGATTTTGACTTCCTGCAACTCAAGCAGATCTTCTCCGACTGGCAATTGGGCATGCAGGCCGGTGGCGGCTGGAACGCACTGTTCTGGTGTAACCACGACCAGCCGCGGGTGGTCTCGCGTTTCGGCAATGACGGCGAGCATCGCGTGGTCTCAGCCAAGATGCTGGCGACGGCGCTGCACTTCCTCCAGGGCACGCCGTATGTGTATCAGGGCGAAGAGTTGGGCATGACCAATCCAGGCTTCGACAACATCTCGCAATACCGCGATGTGGAGACCCTGAACATCTTCCGTCTCAAGCGCGATGCGGGTGAGTCCGAGGCATCAAGCATGGCGGCGATCATGCAGAAGTCCCGCGACAACGGCCGTACGCCGATGCAGTGGAATGCCGGGGAAAACGCCGGTTTCAGCAGCGGTGAGCCGTGGATCGGCATTCCGGCCAATGCGGCGCAGATCAATGTCGAAAGCCAACTGGATGACCCGGACTCAGTGCTGCATCACTACCGCGCGCTGATTGCCTTGCGTCGTCGTGAACCGCTGATCCAGGAGGGCGTATATCGCCAACTGTTGCAAGACCACTTGCAGGTCTGGGCCTACACGCGCGAAGGCCATGGGGAACGCCTGTTGGTGCTGAATAACTTCTACGGCGCGCCCTGCGAAATCCAACTGCCGGACGGGGTTATCAATCCCGCCAGCGAACAGCGCCTGCTGATCAGCAACTACCCCGACTGCCCGCAACGTACTGCCACGGTGACGTTGCGCCCTTACGAATCGTTTGTGCTGCACCTCAAAGGTTAAAACCCGCTGCAACCCCGTGTGGGAGCACGGGGCGCTTCAAAAACCATAATAAAAATATCGGAGTGCTTTATGAAAACAACAATAAGGCTGGGCCTCGTCGCGTCTTGTTTAAGCCTGCCTCTTGGCGCTCAAGCCTTGGAATTTTCCGGTTATGTGCGCAGTGGCGCGGGGACATCGACGGGCAGTGGTCCACAGCAGTGCTTCCAACTGCCGGGGGCGCAAACCAAATACCGTTTGGGCAACGAATGCGAGCAATACGCCGAACTGGAACTGCGCCAGGACCTGCTCACCCTCGACGACGGCTCGGTGCTCAGTGTCGATGCCATGGCGTCGCTCTACAACAAGTACGATCGCGAGTTGAAGTTCCAGGGCGAAAACAACGGCACCGCGCGCATGCCTCAGATGTATGCGCAATGGTCCAACCTGCCCAGCCTCAATGGCGGTTCGGTGTGGGCCGGCCGGCGTTACTACAAGCGTAACGACATCCATATCTCCGACTTCTACTACTGGAACCAGAGCGCCACGGGCGGGGGGATCGAGGACGTGCAGATCGGTGACCTCAAGTACAGCTACGCGATTTCCCGCAAGGACAACCTGTACCAGAAGGAATACGCCACCCGTCACGACTTCAACGTCGCGGGCTTCAAGACCAACCCCGGCGGCGAGCTGGAACTGGGCCTGAGCTACATCGAAAAAGCCGGCGGGCGCGACACCAACAGCGGTTGGGCGCTCACCGCGCAGCACGTGCAAAAACCTTTCCTGGGCGGCAAGAACAAGTTCGCCTTGCAGTACGGTGAAGGCCCCGGCACCGGCCTGGGTTATACCGGCAATACCTTGCTGGACAACAGCAGCAAAAGTTACCGCGCCGTGGAGTTTTTCGACTGGCAGGTGACCCCGCGTTTTGGCGGTCAGGTCGAAGCGGTGTACCAGAAGGATATCCGCCCCGGCAGCCAGGATCAGACCTGGATGTCCATCGGCGTGCGCCCGGCGTACGCCATCAGCGAGCAGTTCAAACTGGTCACCGAGCTTGGGCATGATCAGGTCGACGCAACGGGCGGCACACGCAAGCTGAGCAAATTTACCTTCGCCCCGACCTGGTCACCCAAAGGCCCGCACTTCTGGGCGCGGCCAGAAGTGCGCTTGTACTACACCTATGCAACCTGGAACGAAGCGGCCAAGCGCGCGGCGAATGAACTGGCCGCGGGCTCGGCGTTGTCTGATACCGGCTCCTATGGCACGGCGCGGCATGGCTCGAATTTTGGTGTGCAGGTTGAGTATTGGTGGAAGTAATCCTTCCTCCACTCAATGATATTTACAGAACAAAACAGCAGGTGAAGTCATGACCACAACTCAACCCCTGGAATTGCTGGCGCCCTTGTCGGGTGTGCTGCTGGCGCTGGACAAAGTGCCTGACCCGGTTTTCTCCAGCCGCCTGATCGGCGATGGCCTGTGCATCGACCCCACGTCGCAGACGCTGTGCGCGCCGCTGGCCGGAGTGATCAGCAATATCCAGGACAGTGGGCATGCGGTCAGTGTCACCGATGACAACGGTGTTCAGGTGCTGATGCATATAGGCCTGGACACTGTGAACCTGGCGGGCCAGGGCTTCACCCGGCTGGTGCAGGAAGGGCAGCGGGTGGAAGCCGGGCAGCCGTTGATCGAATTCGACGCCGACTACGTGGCGCTCAACGCACGGAGTTTGCTGACCCTGATGCTGGTGGTCAGCGGCGAGCCGTTTAGCCTGTTGGCAGATGGTTTGGTGGAAACGGGCCAGCCGCTTTTGCAGTTATCCCCAGGTGAGGCCGTGGAAGCAGCGGACGACGAGGAGGGCGAGGCGCTGTTCTCCAAACCGCTGACGTTGCCCAATGCCAATGGTTTGCACGCTCGCCCAGCGGCGGTGTTCGCCCAGGCGGCGAAAGGTTTCAACGCGAGTATTTACCTGCACAAGCAAACCCAGAGCGCGAACGCGAAGTCGCTGGTGGCGATCATGGCACTCCAAACCGTGCAGGGCGACACGTTGCAGGTGAGCGCGGCGGGGGAGGAGGCCGAGGTGGCGATCACTGCGCTGGTAGCCTTGTTGGCTGAGGGCTGTGGCGAGGTCGTGACGACAGTTGCTGAACCGGTCGCGACGGTGTTGTCGGCGTCGATGCTAAAGGGTGTGTGTGCATCACCGGGCTCGGCGTTTGGTCAGGTGGTTCAAGTGACTGAGCCGGAGCTGCTCATCACGAAGCAAGGCTCGGGCGAAGCAACGGAACGTGTTGCTTTGACCCGTGGCCTGCGCGCCGCCACTGAAGCGTTGCAGGCGTTGCAGGATAAGGCTGCCGGCAGTGCTCAGGCGGAGATTTTCCGCGCCCATCAGGAATTGCTTGAAGACCCGACCCTGCTGGAACACGCCAACCGCCTGCTGGCTGAAGGCAAAAGTGCCGCGTTTGCCTGGAACAGTGCGACGCTCGCGACCGTCAAGCTATTCCAGGGATTGGGCAACGCACTGATCGCCGAGCGTGCCGCAGATCTGGCGGACGTCGGCCAGCGCGTGCTGAAACTGATCCTGGGCATTCAGGACAGCGCCTGGGACTTGCCGGAGCGTGCGATCCTGATCGCCGAACAACTGACGCCTTCGCAGACGGCCAGTCTGAATACACGCAAGGTGCTGGGTTTTGTCACGGTCGGCGGCGGCGCTACCAGCCATGTCGCAATTCTCGCCCGCGCCCTTGGCCTGCCGGCTATTTGCGGCGTTCCAGTCCAAGTACTGGCGTTGGCCAATGGCAAGCAGGTGCTGCTTGATGCCGACAAAGGTGAATTGCACCTGGAGCCGAACCTGGCCGAAATTGAGCAATTGGAAGCGGCGCGCAAACAACAAGTGCTCCGCCATCAGCGCGACGTGGCGCAGGCCTCGTTACCCGCCACTACCCGCGACGGTCATCACGTCGAAGTCACTGCCAACGTGGCTTCATTGCAGGAGGTCGAGCAATCCCTGACCCTCGGCGGCGAAGGTGTCGGCCTGTTGCGCTCGGAATTTCTCTACTTGGACCGCAACCGCGCGCCTGGCCCTGACGAACAAGCCGCGACCTACACCGCGATCGCCCGTGCCCTGGGCATCGAGCGCAACCTGGTGGTGCGCACCCTCGATGTCGGTGGCGACAAGCCCTTGGCTTATGTGCCGATGGACGCCGAGACCAACCCCTTCCTCGGCCTGCGCGGCATCCGTTTATGCTTGGAGCGCCCGGAGCTATTGCGCGAACAATTGCGTGCGATCCTCGCCAGTGCCGGGTTTGCGCGCCTGCATATCATGTTGCCGATGGTCAGCCTGCTGGCTGAGCTGCACCTGGCGCGCAAGATCCTTGAAGAGGAGGCGCTGGCGTTGGGGCTCACTGAGTTGCCAAAGCTGGGCATCATGATTGAAGTGCCGTCCGCCGCGGTGATGGCGGATGTGTTCGCGCCCCATGTGGATTTTTTCTCCATCGGCACCAACGACCTGACCCAATACACGCTAGCCATGGACCGCGACCACCCGCGCCTGGCCAGCCAGGCCGACAGCTTCCATCCGGCCGTGCTGCGCCTGATCTCCACCACGGTCAAGGCCGCCCATGCCCACGGCAAGTGGGTGGGCGTATGTGGTGCATTGGCGTCTGAAGCACTGGCCGTGCCCGTGTTGATCGGCCTGGGCGTGGACGAGTTGTCGGTCAGCGTGCCGCTGATCCCCACCATCAAGGCCACTGTGCGCGAGCTGGACCTGGCCGACTGCCAGATCTTCGCCCGCCAGGTCCTGGACCTGGAAGAGGCCGCCCAGGTGCGTGAAGCCTTGCGCCAATATCAAGCGGCCACCGTTGAAACCTCACCTGTCGTGGAGCACTGAGTATGTTCGAGAAATTACAACGGGCATTCTGGAAGGCACTGACCCCGGATTTGATCGCCGAGACCGTAGCACCACCGACGCAGGGTCTACTGCCAGCCGAAGTACTCAGCGCGCTGGGCGGCGTGGAAAACCTCAAGTCGCAGCAGCGAGTGGCGCTGACGCGGGTGCGGGTACAGTTGCAGGATGCGGGGCGGATGGATGAGGCGGCGTTAAGAGCGGCAGGTGTGCCTGGGGTGATGGTGTTGACGACTGGCGTTGTCCATCTGCTCACCGGTCTCTAAGCCAAGTGGAGATGTAAATGTGCGAGCGGGCTTGCTCGCGAAGGGGGAGTATCAGTCAGCCGATGTATCGACTGATACTCCCCCTTCGCGAGCAAGGCCGCTCCCACATAGGTCCTGCAGTGTTCTTACAATTGTGGGTTATCTTCCGGCGGCTTGGTCTTGTCCACACCGGGTACATGCAAGTTGCCTTCGACCACCTGGTTGCCCTCCAGCTGCGGCTGGGTCACCCAGGTGAGGATGTCGTAATAACGCCGGATGTTCGCCACGAAGTGCACCGGCTCACCGCCCCGCGCATAACCGTAGCGGGTCTTGCTGTACCACTGCTTCTGCGACAGGCGCGGCAGCATCTTCTTCACGTCCAGCCACTTGTTCGGGTTCAGGCCTTCGCGCTTGGCCAGGGTGCGTGCGTCGTCCAGGTGGCCGGTGCCAACGTTATAGGCGGCGAGGGCAAACCAGGTGCGGTCCGGCTCGGCGATACTGTCGTCCAGCTCATCCTTGATCTTGGCCAGGTACTTGGCGCCGCCCATGATGCTTTGCTTGGGGTCCAGGCGGTTGGACACGCCCATCGCCTGGGCGGTGTTCTGGGTCAGCATCATCAGGCCGCGCACGCCGGTCTTGGAAGTGACGGCCGGCTGCCACAGCGATTCCTGATAGCCGATGGCAGCCAGGAGGCGCCAATCGACCTTTTCTTCCTTGGCATAGGCGCGGAAGTGTTTCTCGTACTTGGGCAAACGCTGCTGCAGATGCTGGGCAAAGGTGTAGGCGCCCACATAGCCGAGCACGTCGACGTGCCCGTAGTAGCGGTCTTTCAGGCGCTGTAACGTGCCGTTCTTCTCGACTTTATCCAGATAGCTGTTGATCTCGTTGAGCAGGCTGTTGTCTTCACCGGCGGCCACGGCCCAACTCTGGTTGCTGGCGTTGCCCAGGTCGAACGCCACGCGTACGTTGGGGAAGTACACCTGGTTCATTGCCACTTCGTTGGAATCCACCAGGGTCAGGTCGATTTGCCCCTCGTCTACCATGCGCAGCAGGTCGACCACCTCAACGGCGTCGGATTCTTCGTATTCAATCGCAGGATTCTGCTTTTTAAGCGCCGCCAGTTGTTCGGCGTGGGTGCTGCCCTTGAGCACCATGATCTTCTTGCCCACCAAATCGGCCGCGTTGGTCGGTCGTGACTGGCCGTTACGGTAGATGATCTGCGGGGTGACTTCTAGATAAGGGTGGGAAAAACGCACCTGCGTCTGGCGCTGTTCGCTGCTGACCAGGCCGGCCGCCGCGAGAACCGGGCCGTTGGGTTTACCCAACTGGCCAAACAGGTCGTCAAGGTTGTCGGCGGTCTCGATTTCCAGCTTCACACCCAGGTCATCGGCGAAGCGCTTGACCAGTTCGTATTCGAAACCGGTTTCACCGTTGCGGTCCTGGAAATAGGTTGCAGGGCTGTTCCGGGTGACCACCCGCAATACGCCATCCTCCTTGATTCGCTCGAGCGTGCTGGGTTTATCAACACAGGCGCTGAGCATCAGGAAGAGTCCGGTGGCGATGAGCCATTTGGCGCATCGCGGGCGCAAAGCAGTTGGGGAGAACATCTGCGCAGTATACGCAAACGGCCCACGGCGCCATATCTCGACAGCGTGGGAGTTGTCTGCTAGCACCGGCAAAACTGTGCTGCAGCCCGCAGAAACGTGGCTTGGCGCGCGATTGTGACGGTTAAAATAACTGCGCCGAATGCCCGGCATGGCCCCTCGAAAGGGGGGTAATCCGGCCAACTGACGTCCGGCAGCAGCCACCGGTAGCGTTTCGGGTGCCGTTGGCAACGGTTTACGCTAGAATGCACGGCCTCAAAGCACACCCCCTTCCCGAGGCTGTCCCGAAGATGTTGATCCTGCGCGGCGCTCCTGCCCTTTCTGCCTTTCGCCACAGCAAACTCCTTGAGCAACTGAGCCAGAAGGTTCCAGCTGTTACAGGCCTGTACGCTGAATTTGCTCACTTCGCCGACGTTACCGGCGTATTGACCGCCGACGAGCAGCAAGTGCTGGCACGCCTTCTGAAGTACGGCCCAAGCGTTCCGGTTCAAGAGCCTGACGGCCGCTTGTTCCTGGTTCTGCCGCGGTTCGGCACCATCTCGCCCTGGTCGAGCAAGGCCAGCGATATCGCCCGCAACTGCGGCCTGGAGAAAATCCAGCGCCTGGAGCGTGGTATCGCTTTCTACGTCGCCGGCCAGTTCAGCGATGCCGAAGCCGAGCTGATCGCCAGCAGCCTGCACGACCGCATGACCCAGATCATCGTCAGCCAGTTGGAACAGGCTGCCGGCCTGTTCAGCCACGCCGAGCCCAAGCCGCTGACCGCGATTGACGTGCTTGGCGGTGGTCGCGCCGCCCTCGAGAAGGCCAACACCGAGTTGGGCCTGGCCCTGGCCGAAGACGAGATCGACTACCTGGTCAACGCCTTCAACGGCTTGAAGCGCAATCCGCACGACATCGAACTGATGATGTTTGCCCAGGCCAACTCCGAGCACTGCCGTCACAAGATTTTCAACGCCAGTTGGGACATCGACGGCGAAAGCCAGGAAAAAAGCCTGTTCGGCATGATCAAGAACACCTACGTGATGCACAGCGAAGGCGTTCTGTCGGCTTATAAGGACAACGCTTCGGTGATCGTCGGCTCCGTCGCCGGCCGTTTTTTCCCGGACCCTGCAACCCGCCAGTACGGCGCGGTGCAGGAGCCGGTGCACATTCTGATGAAGGTTGAGACCCACAACCACCCGACCGCGATTGCCCCGTTCCCGGGCGCAGCCACCGGTTCCGGCGGCGAAATCCGTGACGAAGGCGCTACCGGCCGAGGCGCCAAGCCAAAGGCGGGCCTGACCGGTTTCACCGTATCCAACCTGCAGATCCCAGGCTTTGAACAGCCATGGGAAGTGCCGTACGGCAAGCCTGAGCGCATCGTCAACGCGCTGGACATCATGATCGAAGGCCCGCTGGGCGGCGCTGCGTTCAACAACGAATTCGGGCGTCCGGCGCTGACCGGTTACTTCCGTACCTTCGAACAATCCATCACCACCCCGCGTGGCGATGAAGTGCGCGGCTACCACAAGCCAATCATGTTGGCCGGCGGCATGGGCAACATCCGTGAAGAGCACGTCAAGAAAGGCGAGATCCTGGTCGGCTCCAAGCTGATCGTGCTCGGCGGCCCGGCGATGCTGATCGGCCTGGGCGGCGGCGCGGCTTCCTCCATGGCCACCGGCACCAGCTCGGCGGACCTGGACTTCGCTTCCGTACAGCGCGAAAACCCGGAGATGGAACGTCGCTGCCAGGAAGTCATCGACCGTTGCTGGCAGTTGGGTGACAAGAACCCGATCAGCTTCATCCACGACGTCGGCGCCGGTGGTTTGTCCAACGCCTTTCCGGAACTGGTCAACGATGGCGACCGTGGTGGCCGTTTCGAACTGCGCAACATTCCAAACGACGAGCCAGGCATGGCTCCGCACGAAATCTGGAGCAACGAATCCCAGGAGCGTTACGTTCTGGCGGTTGGTGCAGAAGACTTCGCGCGCTTCCAGGCCATCTGCGAACGCGAGCGCTGCCCATTCGCCGTGGTCGGCGAAGCCACTGCCGAGCCGCAACTGACTGTTACAGACAGCCACTTCGGTAACAGCCCGGTCGACATGCCGCTGGAAGTGCTGCTGGGCAAGGCCCCGCGCATGCACCGTTCAGCGGTACGTGAAGCCGAGCTGGGCGATGATTTCGACCCAAGCACGCTGGAACTGGCCGACAGCATCGAGCGCGTGCTGCACCACCCGGCCGTGGCGAGCAAAAGTTTCCTGATCACCATCGGCGACCGCACCATCACCGGCCTGGTGGCTCGTGACCAAATGGTCGGCCCGTGGCAGGTTCCAGTGGCTGACGTTGCCGTCACCGCCGCCAGCTTCGACGTCTACACCGGTGAAGCCATGGCCATGGGCGAGCGCACGCCGCTGGCCCTGCTCGACGCTCCGGCGTCGGGCCGCATGGCGATTGGTGAAACGCTCACCAACATCGCGGCTTCGCGCATCGGTAAATTGTCCGACATCAAACTGTCGGCAAACTGGATGTCCGCTGCCGGTCACCCGGGTGAAGACGCGCGTCTGTACGACACCGTCAAGGCAGTCGGCATGGAGCTGTGCCCGGAACTGGGCATCACCATTCCGGTGGGCAAGGACTCCATGTCCATGGCCACCCGTTGGAACGAAGACGGCGTCGACAAGACAGTCACCTCGCCGCTGTCGCTGATCGTCACCGGTTTCGCACCGGTCACCGACATCCGCCAGACCCTGACCCCGCAACTGCGCATGGACAAAGGCACCACCGATCTGATCCTGATCGACCTGGGCCGTGGCCAGAACCGCATGGGCGCGTCGATCCTGGCGCAGACTCATGGCAAGCTCGGCAAGCAGGCACCGGACGTCGATGACGCCGAAGACCTGAAAGCCTTCTTCGCCGTGATCCAGGGCCTGAATGCCGACGGCCACCTGCTGGCTTACCACGACCGTTCCGACGGTGGATTGCTGACCAGCGTTGTCGAGATGGCCTTCGCCGGTCACTGTGGCCTGAACATCGTGCTCGACAGCGTTGCCGAGGATGCTGCCGAGATCAACGGCATCCTGTTCAACGAAGAGTTGGGCGCGGTGATCCAGGTTCGCCAGGACGCTACCCCGGACGTGCTCGCCCAATTCAGCGCTGCTGGCCTGGACGACTGCGTGGCCGTGATCGGCCAGCCGATCAACAATGGCGAGATCAATATCTCGTTCAACGGCGACACCGTGTTTGCCGGTCAGCGTCGTTTGCTGCAACGCCAGTGGGCCGAGACCAGCTATCAGATCCAACGCCTGCGCGACAACGTTGAGTGCGCCGAGCAGGAATTCGACGTGATCCTGGAAGAAGACAACCCGGGCCTGAGCACCAAGCTCAGCTTCGACGTCAACCAGGACATTGCCGCGCCTTACATCAAGAAAGGCATTCGCCCACAAGTTGCCGTGCTGCGTGAGCAGGGCGTCAACGGCCAGGTGGAAATGGCGGCCGCGTTCGACCGCGCCGGCTTCAATGCGATCGACGTGCACATGAGCGACATCCTTGCCGGTCGCGTCGACCTCAACGAGTTCAAAGGCCTGGTGGCCTGCGGCGGTTTCTCCTACGGCGACGTGCTGGGTGCCGGTGAAGGCTGGGCCAAGTCAGCGCTGTTCAACAGCCGTGCCCGCGACGCGTTCCAAGGCTTCTTCGAGCGCAACGACAGCTTCACCCTGGGTGTGTGCAACGGTTGCCAGATGATGTCCAACCTCAGCGAACTGATCCCGGGCAGCGAGTTCTGGCCGCACTTTGTGCGTAACCGTTCCGAGCAGTTCGAAGCCCGTGTCGCCATGGTGCAGGTGCAGGAGTCCAACTCGATCTTCCTGCAAGGCATGGCCGGTTCGCGCATGCCAATCGCCATCGCCCACGGTGAAGGCCATGCCGAGTTCGAAAGCGAAGAAGCCTTGCTGGAAGCCGACCTGTCCGGCACCGTCGCCCTGCGTTTCGTCGACAACCACGGCAAGGTCACCGAGACCTACCCGGCCAACCCGAACGGCTCGCCGCGCGGGATTACCGGCCTCACCAGCCGCGACGGTCGCGTGACCATCATGATGCCGCACCCGGAGCGTGTATTCCGCGCCGTGCAGAATTCGTGGCGTCCGGAAGAGTGGAACGAAGACGGCGCCTGGATGCGCATGTTCCGCAACGCCCGTGTGTGGGTGAACTAAGACGGTGTACAAGCTCGCCTTCTTTGTGCCCGCAAGCCATGTGGAGACGGTGAAAACCGCCGTCTTCGCAGCCGGCGGTGGGCGCATCGGCAACTACGACAGCTGCGCCTGGCAAGTGCTGGGCCAGGGCCAATTCCGCGCGTTGGACGGCAGTCAGCCGTTTATTGGGCAGGTGGGTCAGGTTGAAGTAGTTGAGGAGTGGAAGGTTGAGCTGGTGGTGGCGGATGAATTGATCGTGGCTGTTGTGGCCGCGCTCAAACTTAGCCATCCGTATGAGACACCGGCGTATGAGGTGTGGCAGCTGGCGGATTTTTAACTCGCACGCTGCAAAAACAAGAAACCCGCTGGGCCAGTTTGGTCAGCGGGTTTTTTGTTGGCTGTGGGGCTAATCGCAGGCAAGCCCGCTCCCACATTCGACCGCGTTTATCCTGAAGGAATGCAGTCGAATGTGGGAGCGGGCTTGCTCGCGAAGGCGTTGGGACAGGCGCGTCAGATCTTTCCCACAAGCCTTTCAGGTTGTCCCTCGGAACCTGCCTCAATAGCCTTCTTCGGTCGCTGTCAGTTCAGTGATCGGGATTTGAACTCAAGGCCCGCCCTGCAACCGTGCATTCGGGTTTGATATTCAATAATGGAATTGCCAGATACCGTTGTTCCCAGCCTCAATACAAGTACCGCACTAGGGCAAGCCTTGGTTTCAATGTTCAAGTCCATCGAGGTGGAGTTGACGCTTGAGGGGGCAAGGCCTGGCGCCGTCAGGGTCATTGTCTTTGGCGGTTGTGCAGTTCATTTATATACACACCATCGTATTTCCACTGATGTAGATGCGGAGATTTATTGCGCGGATTTTCGAGACAAGCTGCGCCTTCAGACGCTATTAGCGGAGTTTCCTGAACAGTTTTTTGATGAGCAGTCTGGCCGTGTAATGGAGCTGAACTATGACCTCCAATACAACACTAGCTTTGGCCCGCTTCACGAAGACTACTGGGAACGAAGTTTTCCCCTGGAAGAGTTTCCTCTTGAGTCTGCACTGCATCTTCATATAGCTGCGCCCATCGACATTGCAATCTCAAAACTGGGCAGAGCCACTGATCAGGATATAGGCGACATAATGGCGTTGCTCAGGGCTGGCTTCATAGTGACCACTGAGCTCCGTCAGCTGGCATTGCAGGCGATTGATATGTATGTTGGCAACAAAGAGCCACCCAGATCTATTTTGACCAATATCTTGCACGATTATCTGGAGACTGCAGATGGCCAAGTCTTTTAACGGTCCCATCCTCTCGTCCGCCTTGGACACACTGGTCAAAAGCCCTTTGAATCAGGCTGATGACGACGCGCTGGTGAGTGCAGCGAAAGCGGTTTGGTACTCCGACGCCAACCTTGTGGGGGAAGTGAAGGACTTTCTGGATGGCCACTCCAGCGAATTGGAGCTTCGTCGCGCAGGCTATTTGCTAGAGCGCTTCACGCGGTTTTCTTGCGTGACGGATAGTCGGTTATTAGAGGCGTTGAAGGCGCTTGAGCTGTTTTCAGCATCTGCCTCCAAGCAAGACGTGAAACCACAGGGCGCTGTTGCATTGCGCAGTCGTCGTGATGAACTGGCAGTGTCTTGGGGGCTGAGTGAAGGGCTGGGTTTGAAGGCTCAGGCGTTGATGCCTTTCCAGACTCGCCATTACGAAGCGCAGCAGCGTGCAGCGTCTGCCTAGGTGTTGATTGCGACTGAAGAACCCGGCGAAGGCCGGGTTTTTGCTGTCTGCGATATCTTCAGCTCTCGGAGATTTCCCACAGGTCTTTCAGGTTGTCCCTCGGAACTCACCTCACTAACCTTTGCCAGTCGCTGCCAATTCAGTGACCGGGACTGCAAGCCCGCCGAAACCTCACCAGTGAGTTACAAGCGCCTTTATAATTGCGGCGCTTTTTCATGGTCGCCATTTATGGCGGCTGTGTGCGGGAGACCTTCGGGTCTACCGAGACTTGCTGGTGACTCTCGGTCTTGCAGGCCCGCACACAGCTGCCACCCATCATCTGCAAGTGATGCTGGTAGTCCTTACTTCACACCAGAGGTTTACCATGATCAAAGACAGCCCAAGCCCCCCGTCAGATTCCCAGCCCACCGACCAAATTTTCACCGTCCTAACCAACCTGAACACCGAAACCCTGCTCGCCAATGCTTCCCAAGACCTGGCATCAGTACAGGCACTGGCGGGTAATCTGGCTTTTGACGTCGACGGCCCGCAGCGAGATGCAGTGCTGGGGATTCATCGGATGGTGGAAGGTATCCAGTTGATGGTCGATCGGGTGTTGGACCTACAGGAAGTGCCGATCAGCAACTGACCACACCCACCCTGTGGCGAGGGAGCAAGCTCCCTCGCCACAGGGTGGTCAGGCGTTGATTGGGCGGGTAACCAACCGCTCCAACGCTTCACCCAATCCTGACGCATTTTCACCAATCAACAGGTGCCACACACCGCTTTCCAGCTGGCTCACACCCTGGCAGCCGAGTGCAGTAAGTTGAGCTTCGGACAATACAGAATCATCCCCCAACTCCACCCGTAACCGAGTCGTCGCCACCGCTTCCAACTGCCGCACATTCCCGCGACCACCCAACGCATTCAGCCATTTCTCGGCTTCCTGCACATTCACCGCCACCGGCTTATCCACAGGCGCAACCGCCACCGGCGCACTGGCGACAAACGAAGGCATGGCCAAGCGAATCTCATCGGCAATGCTGTCTGCCATCGGCCCGACCACCACCTGCAAACTGCCGCCGTTACCTGGCCGGACGACCGCCATGGCACCCAGGGCTTTCAGCTCCGCATCCATCGCTTTGTTGCGATCCACCATGTCCAACCGCAGGCGCGTGGTGCAGGCGCCGACGCTCAGCAGATTCTCCGCACCGCCCAGCGCCTGGATGTAAGCCGTGGCCCGCTGGTTATCACTCATCACCTCAGCCTGCACCACCTGGATATCTTCCCGCCCCGGCGTCTTCAGGTTAAAGCGACGAATGCAGTAGTTGAACACGCTGTAGTAGATCAGCGCATAGGCCAGGCCGACCGGGAACACCAGCCAGCCATTGGTGGACTTGCCCCAACCCAGCACCATGTCGATAAACCCACCGGAGAAGGTAAAGCCCAGGTGGATATTCAGCATATTGGTGACAGCCATCGACAGGCCGGTCAGCACGGCGTGGATCAGGTACAGGAACGGCGCGAGGAACATGAACGCGAACTCAATCGGCTCGGTCACCCCAGTCAGGAACGAGGTCAGCGCCATCGACAGGAAAATCCCGCCCATCACTTTACGGCGCTCCGGCAGCGCGTTGCGGTACATCGCCAGACACGCCGCAGGCAAGCCGAACAGCATCACCGGGAACATGCCTGTCATGAACTGGCCGCCTTTCGGGTCGCCGGCGAAGTAGCGGGTCAGGTCACCCGTCACAACCGCGCCAGTGGCGGGATCGGTAAAGCTGCCAAACACAAACCACGCCATGTTGTTGAGGATGTGGTGCAGGCCGGTGACGATCAGCAGGCGGTTGAACACGCCGAACACAAAGGCGCCCAGGCTGCCGCTTTCCATCAGCAGCACGCCGAAGCTGTTGATGCCGTGCTGGATCGGCGGCCAGATCAACCCAAAGATCACACCCAGACCGACTGCCGAGAACCCGGTGACAATCGGTACAAACCGGCGCCCACCAAAGAACGCCAGGTACTCCGGCAACTTGATGTCCTTGAATCGGTTATACAGCCCGCCCGCCATCAGGCCGCTGGCGATACCGGCGAGCATGCCCATGTTGATGGTTGTGTCCATCACCTTGAGCGTGGAGACCATCACCAGGTAACCAATCGCCCCGGCCAAACCGGCCGTGCCGTTGTTGTCGCGGGCGAAACCCACGGCGATGCCGATGGCGAAGATCAGCGCCAGGTTGGCGAAGATCGCCTGCCCGGCGTCGTGCATCACCGCGATGTTGAGCAAATCGGTGTCGCCCAGGCGTAGCAGCAGGCCGGCGATTGGCAGGATCGCGATCGGCAGCATGAGTGCACGGCCCAGGCGTTGCAGGCCTTCGATGACATGTTGGTACATAGCGAGTCTCCTTTTTTCTTGTTGTTGTCAGCTCAGCGGCCAGTGGTGTTGACAGGCGTGGCGAACGGCTTTGGCGCTGCTCAGGTCGAGCAGGCCTTGGCTCAATTGCCGGCATTGCGCCGCGTCCAGGCGACGGACACGGTCCTTGATTTCTCCGATCTGCGGCGGGCTCACCGACAGCTCGCTGACGCCCAGGCCGACCAGCACCGGCGTGGCGAGCGGGTCGGAGGCGAGGGCGCCGCAGACGCCGACCCAACGTCCATGTTTTAAAGCCCCGGCGCAGGTTTGGGCGATCAGCCGCAGCAGGGCCGGGTGCAAGGCGTCGACCCGTGCGGCGAGGCCGGCGTGGTCTCGGTCCATGGCCAGGGTGTATTGGGACAGGTCATTGGTGCCGATAGACAGGAAGTCCGCGTGCTTGGCCAACTGCTCGGCCATCAGCGCGGCGGCGGGCACTTCGATCATTACGCCCAGCTCTGGGCGTTGCGTCAGTTCCAGCTCAATGCACAGCTCATCCAGACGTTGGCGGATCTGCAGCAACTCATCCACTTCGCTGACCATCGGCAGCAGGATGCGGCAGCGCGCCAGCGGGCTTACTTGAAGCAGGGCACGCAGTTGCTGGTCGAGCACTTCCGGGCGCACTTGGGCCATGCGAATACCGCGCAGGCCCAGCACCGGATTGGCTTCGACCGGCAGCGGCAGGTAGTCGAGCTGCTTGTCGCCGCCCACGTCGATGGTGCGGATGATCACGGATTTATCGCCCATGGCATCCAGCACGGCTTGATAGGCGTGGCGTTGTTCCTGTTCATCCGGCGCGGTACGGCGGTCGACGAAGAGAAACTCGGTGCGCAGCAGGCCAACACCATCGGCGCCATTTTCAAACGCCACCTGGGCTTCGGCACTGGACGCGACATTGGCGGCGACTTCGATGGTCACTCCATCGGTGGTGCGTGCCGGCTGTTGGGCCTGGGCCTGCTGCTGCTGGCGACGCAGTTTCTGCGCGTCGCGAATCTGGTGCACTTCGGCGTGGCGTGCGTCGCTGGGTTCCAGTTCCAGACGGCCGTTGGCGGCGTCGAGTACCACGCGTTGACCCTGGGGCACATCAAGTACGTCCGCGCCCAAGGCCACTACGCAGGGCAAGCCTTTGCCGCGGGCCAGGATCGCCACGTGAGAGGTGGCGCCGCCTTCGGCCATGCAAATGCCGACGGCTTGTTGCGCACTCAGTTGCAGCAAGTCAGACGGGGTCAGTTCATGGGCGCTGACAATCGATCCGGCGGGCAATTCGAAATGCCAGGCTTCACCCAGCAACGCGCGCAATACCCGTTGTTGCAAGTCCCGCAGGTCGTTGGCGCGCTCGGCAAACAGCGGTTTGCCCAGGGCCAGCAATACCGCGCATTGCGCCTGGATTGCATCGCGCCAGGCGTGGGTGGCTGCGCTGCCTTGTTCAATTGAACCGGCCGCGGCTTCCAGCAGATTCGGGTCTTCCAGCAGCGCGAGGTGGGCGGCGAAGATGTCCTCTTCATCAACGTTCTTGCGCTGGCGGGCATGATCCAGAGTGATGCGAATTTCGCTGCGCACCTGCTCCAGGGCCGTGTCGAGGTGTTGCAGTTGCTCATCGGCAGTGTGGTTGCCGGTGTCTGCCGGCAGTTCGATACCGGTCAGGCGGAACAGCGGCCCGCATACGAGACCCGGCGCGGCACACACGCCTTGTAACACGCCGGCTTCGGTATTTGCCCTGCGTGGGGTGGCAACGATGGGGGCGTGGTGTTCTTCTTTGATGGCAGCTGACAATGCTGCGACCAAGGCCTGCAAAGCGGCTTCGGCGTCTTTGCCGCGACAGCTCACACGCACTTCATCACCTTCACCAATACCCAAGCCCATTAAGCCAATCAGGCTGTCACATGACGCGGACTTATCGCCGAAGTGCAACTGCGCCTGGCTGCTGAAACCTTGTGCGGTCTTACGAATCAACGCCGCCGGGCGCGCGTGCAAACCTCCACGATGGGTGATGCGCACGCTGGCGCTGACTTCAGCGTTCGAGTTATCCACAGCGGTTTGAGCCACTGCCGCCGAACGCGCCACGACCTGCAACAACGGCTCACCGACCTTCACCGTTTGCCCGGCCACCGCACGCAATTCAAAGCGCTCGCCATTGGTCAGGATGATCAGACTGACCAGGCTCTTGCACTGGCGCGCAATGCGGTCAAGATCAAACTGCACCAACGCCTGGCCCTTGCTCACCTTCGCGCCTTCCTTCACCAGCAAGGCAAAGCCTTCGCCGTTCAGTTCCACCGTGTCGATGCCCACATGCATCAACACCTCGGCGCCGTTCTCGGCGCGAATCGTCAGGGCGTGCCCGGTACGCGCGACATGGATGATCACGCCGTCACACGGCGCATACAGGCAATCGTTCAGGGGGTCGATGGCAATACCATCGCCCATGGCGCCGCTGGCAAACACTTCGTCGGGAACGTTGCCCAGGGTCAGCACGGGTCCGCTTAACGGAGCGCTGAGGGTCAATTCATTATTGTTGTAGGACATGGGCACGGTACTCATCAGGAAACGCGACTCAGTGAGTGCGGGTAACTTTGCTCAGGTGACGCGGCTGGTCCGGGTCCATGCCACGGGCTTGCGCCAAACCTGCCGCCATTACGTAGAAACTCTGGATCGCCAGGATCGGGTCCAGGGTCGGGTGTTCGGCACGGCTCAGGGTCAGGTCGCGTTCGGCGATATCGTCCGGCGCGGCCAGCAATACACGGGCGCCGCGTTGGCGCATATCGGCGGCCAGGCTCAACAGGCCGGCTTGCTCGGCGCCGCGCGGGGCGAATACCAGTAGCGGGTAGTTGTCGCCGATCAGGGCCATCGGGCCGTGACGCACTTCGGCGCTGCTGAAGGCTTCGGCCTGGATCGCCGAGGTTTCCTTGAGCTTGAGCGCCGCTTCCTGGGCGATGGCGAAACCGGCGCCGCGACCGATAACCATCAGTTGCTGGCAGTCGCGCAGGGCGTCGATGGCAACCGTCCAATCTTGCTTGGCGGCGGCACGCAGGTCATCGGGCAGGGCGCGGCAGGCTTGCAGCAACTCGGTTTCCTGATTCCAGTGGCCGATCAACTGCGCGCTGGCGCTGAGGGTGGCGATAAAGCTTTTGGTCGCGGCCACGCTGTGTTCCGGCCCAGCGCACAGCGGCACATGGAATTCGCAGGCGGCTTCCAGCGGCGAGTCTTCTGCGTTGACCAGCGAAATGCTCAGGGCACCGCGTTTGCGCAGCAGGCGCAGACTGTTGACCAGGTCCGGGCTCTGGCCCGATTGGGAGAAGCCAAACGCCACTTGGCCGCTGACTTTCATCGGGGCCTGCAACAAGGTCACCACCGACATCGGCAACGACGCTACTGGAATGCCGACGTGCTGCATGGCCAGGTAGGCGAAATAACTGGCGGCATGGTCCGAGCTGCCACGGGCGATGGTCATCGCCACCTGCGGCGGCTGGCGACGCAGGCGGCCGGCGATTTCTTCCAGCAGCGGGTCCAGGCGTTGCAGCTGGGCGGCAACGGCGTCGCAGGAGGCCAGGGCCTCTTCAAGCATTTTTGAAGTCAATGGTTTCTCCTTCGACCATTACGTCGGTGAGTGTCAGGGAACGGTCCAGGCGTACGCAGTCGGCAAAGCTGCCGGGTTGCAGGCGGCCGCGTTCTTCCAGGCCCAGGTAGTCCGCAGGAAATTGCGACAGGCGTTGTGAGGCTTCGCTGATGGGCAGGCCGATCTTCACCAGGTTGCGCAGCGCCTGGTCCATAGTCAGCGTGCTGCCGGCCAGGGTGCCGTCGGCCAGGCGCACGCCGCCCAGGCATTTGGTCACGGTGTGGCTGCCCAGCTTGTACTCGCCATCGGGCATGCCGGCGGCGGCAGTGGAGTCGGTGACGCAGTACAGGCACGGGATCGAGCGCAGGGCCACACGCATGGCGCCGGGGTGAACGTGGAGCAGGTCCGGGATCAATTCAGCGTACTGGGCGTGGGCCAATGCCGCACCGACGATACCCGGCTCGCGGTGATGCAACGGGCTCATCGCGTTGTACAAATGGGTAAAGCTGGTGGCCCCGGCGGCGAGGGCGGCGACGCCTTCTTCGTAGCTGCCCAGGGTGTGGCCGATCTGCATGCGCACGCCGCGCTCGCTGAGGGCACGGATCAGGCCGTCATGCCCGGCGATCTCCGGCGCGATGGTGATCACCCGGATCGGCGCGAGGCGTAGGTAGGCTTCCACTTCGGCCATCAACGCGGTGTGGGCGAAGTTGGGTTGCGCGCCGAGTTTTCCTGGATTGATGTAAGGCCCTTCCAGGTGTACGCCGAGGACACGAGCGCAGCCGGTAGGGCGCCGCTCGCAGAAGGTGCCGAGCTGGCCGAGCACGCGGGAGATTTCCTCGACCGGCGCCGTCATGGTGGTGGCCAGCAATGACGTGGTACCAAACCGCACGTGGGTGCGGGTGATGGTCTCGAAGGCATCGCTGCCTTCCATGATGTCCGCGCCGCCACCGCCGTGCACATGCAGGTCGATAAAGCCCGGCAGCAGGTAGGGCAAATCGTTTTCAGCCGGATCGCAGGGCTTGCCTTCGATGGCGACGACCTTGCCGTGCGCGTGCACCAGGCGGCCGCAAATCCAGCCGCTGGGCGTGAGGATGTTGTCTTCGGACATGGGCAGTTCTCTAAATTCGCAGTTCAGCGGAATAGTCGTGGCGACGCAGTTCTGCGACGAAGTCGTAGTAGTCGTTGCGGCAGTAGGTGTCGGTGATTTCGATCGGCGTGTTATCGGCGGTGTAGCCAACCCGCGTCATCAGCAGCATGGCGGTGCCGGGGGCGATGCCGACCAGCCTGGCGAACTCGTCCGAGGCGTTGATCGCCTGCACATGCTGCAAGGCGCGGACGATGGGCTTGCCGATGCTTTCAAAGTATTCGTACAACGAACTGCCCAGGGCTTGCGGCTGCGGCAGCACCGAGGCGGGGACAACCGTCATTTCGATCGCCATCACGGTGTCATCGGCTTTGCGCAGGCGCTTGAGCCGCGCCACTTTGTCGCTGGTCGACAGGCACAGGCGGATCAGTTCTTCATGGGTTGGCGGGGTGATGTCGCGTTCCAGCCACTGCGAGCTGGGCACAAAGCCTTTGAGGCGCAGCATCTCGCTGAAACCCGACAGGCGCGACAGCGGTTGTTCCAGGCGCGGCGTGATAAAGGTGCCGGAACCCTGGCTGCGGCGGATCAGGCCTTGGTCGAACAGCACTTCAAGGGCTTTGCGGGCGGTGACCCGGGAAATGCTCAGTTGCTCACTGAGTGCCCGTTCCGATGGCAGCGCCTGTTCGGACGTCCACTGGCCGGCATGGATCGCCGCTTCCAGCTTGCGCGCCAATTGCAGGTACAGCGGCGTGGATTGTTTGTCGTCGGGGCGCAGGCCCAGGATGGGATTCATCGTTAAGGTTTCCGATGCGGTTATTGGAGTGTTGTCGCCCGGTATTGGCCGGAAATTAATACCACTTAAATACCATGTCAATGCAGCCAAACCGGTGAAAATAGTGGGTTCAGGGCCCTGTAATGGAAGTCGGTATCAAGTGGTATTAGAGAGGTCTTTACCGCGCACAGAACTGTGCAGCCCGTGGGGGTGAACTGGTATTCACCGATGGTCGCGGGGCAGGGCAGGAAATATTTTTGAATTATTTTACGAACGGTACGAGATTACGGACGAATCTCGATGAGAGTGCCGTCTTTGACCAGGTTCCACACTTCACGCATATCCACATTGCGCATGCCGATGCAGCCGTCGGTCCAGTCCAGGGTGTGAAACCACTGTTCCGGGTAATCCTCGGTGTCGGGGGTGCCGTGGATCATGATCATACTGCCGGGCTTCACGCCTTCGCGGCGGGCACGGGCCGCGTCGCTGATATTCGGATAGGAAATGTGCATGGCCAGGTTGAAGCGGTCGCTGGTCTTGCGCCAGTCGATCCAGTAAAGGCCCTCTGGCGTGCGGCGGTCGCCCTCGATCAGCTTGTGGCCCTTGGGGTTCTTGCCCAGGGAAATGCGGTAGGTCTTGAACGGCTTGCCGTCATTGATCAGCTGCAACTGGTGGGCGGACTTGAGCACCAGCACTTTTTCGACTGTTTTACCGCCCAGGGTTTGCACCGTGGCCGCTGGCGCCAGTGTGGCGAATGATAGACAGAGCAAAGCAAGCACCCAACGCATCAAAGACGATATTCCTAGTGTCATGGCGCGGGCTTGCCCATGGGCGGCACGGCCTCGCTGCGTACCCGGAACGATTGTTGCCGACGGTCAGCGAAAAAATATTCCAGGGTACGCCCGACCGTGCGGAAAGCCAGCTCGGACCACGGGATGTCAACTTCGTCGAACAACTGCACTTCCAGGCTTTCGGGACCGGCGGCGAAGTCCTGGTCGAGCAGGTCGGCGCGGTAGAAGATATGCACCTGGTTGATGTGCGGTACGTCGATCAGGGTGTAGATGTTCAGGTTGTGCACGCGGGCGCAGGCTTCTTCCAGGGTTTCGCGCATCGCGGCCTGTTCAACTGTCTCGCCGTTTTCCATGAAGCCGGCGGGCAAGGTCCAGTAACCCAGGCGCGGTTCGATGGCGCGGCGGCACAGCAGCACTTTATCGCCCCATACCGGCACGGTGCCGGCGACGATATTGGGGTTCTGGTAGTGGATGGTCGAGCAGTGATCACACACAAAACGCAGGCGGCCGTCGCCTTCGGGGATGCGTTGGGTAACCGGTTTACCGCACTGGCTGCAGAAATTCATGCTGGGGTTCCTGGAAAGTGCGTCTATCTTGGCGTGACCGGCAGGGCGCTGCAACAAGTTGTCGTTTAGCGACACCGCGCGGGTTTGGGGTTGGGTGCCCGCGTGCTTTGGTGCATGATGCAAGGTAGCCAACAGACCGAGATGACTCATGCTGGACGAGCTACTTCGCCGGGTAAGCAATCACACCCCCCACACGCTGGAAACCGACGGGCGTTTCCCCGAGGCCGCGGTGTTGGTGCCAATTACCCGCAGTGACGAACCTGAGCTGATCCTGACCCTGCGCGCCAGTGGCCTGTCGACCCATGGTGGCGAAGTGGCCTTTCCCGGCGGGCGCCGCGACCCCGAAGACCCTGACCTGATTTTCACCGCGTTGCGCGAGGCTGAAGAAGAAATTGGCCTGCCACCCGGCCTGGTGGAAGTTATCGGCCCGCTGAGCCCCTTGATCTCCCTGCACGGCATTCGGGTTACGCCGTATGTCGGCGTCATCCCGGATTACGTCGAATACCTGGCCAACGATGCCGAGATCGCCGCGGTCTTCAGCGTGCCTTTGGACTTCTTCCGACAGGACCCGCGCGAACATACCCACCGGATCGACTACCAGGGCCGCAGTTGGTACGTGCCCAGCTATCGGTTCGGCGAATACAAGATCTGGGGGCTGACGGCAATCATGATCGTCGAATTGATCAACCTGCTCTATGACGACGCGAAGATCAGCCTGCACCAACCCCCCAAGAGTTTCATCAATATCTAAAAAGCCATCGCTTGAATGGCATGCCGTGAGGAATATCCATGAAATACCGCCTGGGCGACGCCCGCGTCGAGACTCATCCACACAGCTGGGTGGCGCCAAATGCCACGCTGGTGGGCAAGGTCAAGCTGGAGGAGGGCGCCAACGTCTGGTTCAACGCGGTGTTGCGTGGAGACAACGAACTGATCCTGATCGGCAAGAACAGCAACGTGCAGGACGGCAGCGTGATGCACACCGACATGGGTTACCCGCTGACCCTGGGCACGGGCGTGACCATCGGCCATAACGCCATGTTGCATGGTTGCACGGTGGATGATTACAGCCTGATCGGCATCAATGCGGTGATCCTCAACGGCGCCAAGATCGGCAAGCACTGCATCATCGGCGCCAATTCGCTGATCGGTGAAGGCAAGGAAATCCCCGATGGCTCGCTGGTGATGGGTTCGCCGGGCAAGGTGGTGCGGGAGTTGACCGACGCACAGAAACGCATGCTTGAAGCCAGCGCCGCGCACTATGTGCATAACTCGCAGCGTTACGCGCGTGATCTGGTTGAGCAGGAAGAATGAACCCGGTTGAACGTCCTGTTGCCTCGCCGTGCGTGAGCATTTGCGCGCTGGACGATGACGATATTTGCACCGGCTGCCAGCGTACGGTGGATGAGATTACTCGCTGGAGCCGGATGGATAACACCGAGCGCCGGATGGTGTTGAGGTTGTGCCATGAGCGGGCAGTGGCGAGTGGGTTGGTGTGGATGATTCCGGGTGAATCCGGCGGCTGATAGACTGCTTTCGCGAGCAATCCCGCTCCCACATTCGACCGCATTCTTACAGGATAAACGCGATCAAATGTGGGAGCGGGCTTGCTCGCGAAGGGGCCCTCCCAGACGACATATTTCCCAATGTGAAGTACCCTGTGCCCCTTGTTCACAGGCCCACTTTCCCATGCTCTTCCTGATCGCCTACATCAGCAGCGTCGTGCTGATCAACTTCGCCTTCTCCACCGCCCCGCACCTGGATGTCATCTGGTCCGCCTGGGGTGGCCTGGTCTTCATCCTGCGCGACATGGTGCAAACCCGCTTCGGCCACGGTGCAATCATTGCCATGCTGGCCGCGCTGGTACTGTCGTATGTCACGTCCGACCCGGCCATCGCCCTGGCAAGTGCCACGGCGTTCGCGGTGTCGGAGTGCATTGACTGGCTGGTGTTCAGCATCACCAAGCGCCCTCTGCACGATCGCCTGTGGATAAGTTCGGCGCTGAGCATTCCCCTCGACACCTTTATCTTCTTCGGCCTGATCGGCGCGCTCACCCCGGCCGTGGCGGGCACCGCGCTGGTGTCGAAATTCGCCGGGGTCACGGTGGTGTGGCTGATCATGGCCTGGCGCATCCGCAAGCGGGCCGTCGCCAACTGAGGCCAATTCGTGCAGTTCATGTAAAATGCCGGCCTTTCTCCCAATGATCCGCTCCCCTGAGGACCTGAGATGACCCGAATCGGAACTCCATTGTCGCCAACCGCGACCCGCGTTTTGCTGTGTGGCTGCGGTGAACTGGGCAAGGAAGTGGTAATCGAACTGCAACGCCTGGGCGTTGAAGTGATTGCCGTGGATCGCTATGCCAACGCGCCGGCCATGCAGGTGGCGCACCGTAGTCACGTGATCAACATGCTCGACGGCGCTGCCCTGCGTGCGGTGATCGAGGCCGAGAAACCGCACTTCATCGTGCCTGAAATCGAAGCCATCGCCACCGCCACCCTGGTGGAACTGGAAGCCGAAGGCTTCACCGTGATCCCGACCGCGCGCGCCACCTCGCTGACCATGAACCGCGAAGGCATCCGCCGCCTGGCTGCCGAAGAGCTGGACCTGCCGACCTCGCCGTACCACTTCGCCGATACCTTCGAGGACTACCGCAAGGCCGTGCAAGACCTGGGTTTCCCATGCGTGGTCAAGCCGGTGATGAGTTCGTCGGGCAAGGGCCAGAGCCTGCTGCGCAGTGTCGATGACGTGCAGAAGGCCTGGGACTACGCCCAGGAAGGTGGCCGTGCCGGTAAAGGCCGCGTGATCATCGAAGGCTTTATCGACTTCGACTACGAAATCACTCTGCTGACCGTGCGTCACATCGGCGGCACCACTTTCTGCGCACCGGTCGGTCACCGTCAGGAGAAGGGCGACTACCAGGAATCCTGGCAGCCGCAGGCCATGAGCCCGATTGCCCTGGCCGAATCCGAGCGCGTTGCCAAGGCGGTGACCGAGGCCCTGGGTGGCCGTGGCCTGTTTGGCGTGGAGTTGTTCATCAAGGGGGATCAGGTGTGGTTCAGCGAAGTCTCGCCGCGTCCCCATGACACCGGTTTGGTGACCTTGATTTCCCAGGACCTGTCGCAGTTCGCCTTGCACGCTCGCGCCATTCTGGGCCTGCCGATCCCGTTGATCCGTCAGTTCGGGCCTTCGGCTTCGGCGGTGATTCTGGTGGAAGGCCAGTCGACCCAGACCGCGTTCGCCAACCTGGGCGCCGCGTTGAGCGAGCCGGATACGGCGTTGCGTCTGTTTGGCAAGCCGGAAGTGAATGGCCAGCGCCGCATGGGCGTGGCGCTGGCGCGGGATGAGTCGATTGAAGCGGCCCGGGCGAAGGCTACTCGTGCTTCCAAAGCCGTTGTAGTCGAGCTGTAATCGAGGCGTGCCTTTCGCCAGCAAGCCCGCTCCCACATTCGACCGCGCTCCTATTGGATAAATGCGGTCAACTGTGGGAGCGGGCTTGCTCGCGAAGGCGGTCTATCAGGCGACCTTGTTCAAATCGTTATCCCGCGTCTCTTTCAGGCACAGCACAGCAATCAAGCTGAGCAATGCTGCCGCCGACACATACCCGCCGACATAACTCAACCCACCCATCGCCACCAGCTTGGTCGCGAAAAACGGTGCGGCCGACGCGCCCACAATGCCGCCCAGGTTATACGCCGCCGAAGCGCCGGTATAACGTACGCGGGTTGGGAACAGTTCCGGCAACAGCGCGCCCATCGGTGCGAACGTAACGCCCATCAGGAACAGCTCCAGCGCCAGGAATAGCGCCACGGCCCAGGTCGAACCGTGGGTCAGCAGCGGCTCCATGGTGAAGCCCGACAGGATCGCCAGGATCGCGCCGACAATCAGCACCGGCTTGCGTCCGTAACGATCACTGGCCAGCGCTGCCAATGGCGTCGCAAGTCCCATGAACAGCACCGCAAAGCACAGCAGACCGAGGAAGGTCTCGCGGCTGTAGCCCAGGGTTGAAACGCCATAACTCAGGGAAAACGCGGTGGTGATGTAGAACAGCGCATAACACACCACCATCGACGCAGCGCCCAGCAATACCGGCAGCCAATGCTGGCTGAACAATTCCACCAGCGGCACCTTGACCGGGGCTTCCTTGGCGACGGCGTTGGCGAACACCGGCGTCTCGTGCAGCTTCAGGCGCGCATACAGGCCGACCATCACCAGTGCGGCGCTGAGGATGAACGGAATACGCCAGCCCCAGCTGCGGAATTGTTCGTCGCTCAGGCTCATGGCCAGGATCAGGAACAAGCCGTTGGCTGCCAGGAAGCCGATCGAAGGACCCAACTGAGGGAACATGCCGAACCAGGCGCGTTTACTCTTGGGCGCATTCTCGGTCGCCAGCAGCGCCGCGCCGCCCCATTCACCGCCAAGGCCCAGACCCTGGCCGAAGCGCAGCACACACAACAGGATCGGCGCCCAGGCCCCGATGCTGTCATAGCCGGGCAGCAAGCCAATCAGCGTGGTACACACGCCCATCAGTAGCAGCGAAGCCACCAGTGTGGATTTGCGCCCGATGCGGTCGCCAAAGTGGCCGAACAGTGCCGAGCCCAGCGGGCGGGCGATGAAGGCGATCCCGAAGGTCAGGAACGAGGCCAGCATCTGCGCGGTACCGGAGGTCTGCGGGAAGAACACCGGACCGATCACCAGCGCAGCGGCCGTGGCGTAGATATAGAAGTCGTAGAACTCGATGGCGGTGCCGACAATGCTTGCCGTGGCGACCCGTGCGGTCGAGTTGGTCGGGGCGGCGGGCGCGGCCTCGTTGTAGGTGGTGCTCATGGTGGTGTCCCTGATGGTCATTGCGCGTTTGGACGCGGATTATTATTGGTCGAACACCCATGGATCAGGGTTGTGCGCGGGAAGGCTCGGGATGGGAGCGAACACCGGTCAGACACGATAAAGCGGTGCCTGGACACGCTGGGTGCGGGTAGCACGCGGTCGGGCGCGGCTCTGGTAAGCCGCCCCGATTATAGGAAGGGGTTTGCGGATCCAACAAGGGGGTTAAACGGCCACCGGCATCCTGCTGGTATGCCAGATCAGCACCTTGCTCACGCGATTGTCCTCGGTCTCGAGGATTTCCAGGCGATAGCGGCCGATTTTCAGGCATACCGCGCAATCCGGGATGGTCTCCAGCGCTTCGGTGACCAGACCGTTGAGGGTCTTGGGTCCATCGCTGGGCAAGTGCCAGTTGAGGCTTTTGTTCAGCTCGCGGATCGAGGCGGCGCCATCGATGATGTAGCGACCGTCCGGCTGGGGTTCGATATGTGGGTTGTCGGCACTCTGCTCGCTTTCGAATTCGCCGACGATTTCTTCGAGAATGTCTTCCAGGGTCACGATACCCAGCACGTCGCCGTACTCATCCACCACCATCCCCAGGCGCCGCTGTTGCTTGTGAAAGTTCAGCAACTGCAGTTGCAGGGGAGTGCTTTCCGGAACGAAGTAGGGTTCGTGGCAGGCGGCGAGCAACGCTTCCTTGGTCAGGCTGGCGTCGGGCAGCAAGTGCTGGATCTGCCGGGTGTTGAGCACCGCCTGGACCTGGTTGATGTCGCTGTGGAACACCGGCAGGCGCGTACGCTGGGAGGTGCGCAGCTGTTCGATGATCTCTTCGATCGAGTCATCCAGGTTGATGCCGTCCACTTCGCTGCGCGGCACCAGGATGTCGTTGACGGTGATGTTGTCCAGGGCATGGATGCCCGGCATGCCTGGGGTGCGGCCTTCGTCGGACTCGGGTTCCGGCTCATCGTCATGGTCGGGCAGCGGTTCGTCGCTCTTTTTCACCACGCCGGATTTACGGGCGAACGGGCGCAGCAGCAACAGGCTGATGCCATTGAGCAGCCAGGCCAGCGGGTAGAGGATTTTCAGCGGCACGCCCAGCAGTGTATTGCCAAAGCCCAGCACGGCCTGCGGATGGCGGATGGCGAGGGTGCGGGGCAGGTAATCGGCCAGAATCAACAGTATCGCGCAGGAGATCATCCAGCCAAGCCAGGGGCCGTTCTGCGCCCAGGCATAGATAGCCAGCAGCGTGCAGAGGATCACCACGGCAGCGCGACACAAGCTGTTGCACAGGATCAGGCTATTGCGCGGGAAGCTCAGACGGGCGGCCGCCTTGTCGCCCTGGCGTGTGCCGGGGCGCAGGGCCAGCAGGTGTTGTTGCGCGGCTTCGATGGCGGTGAACAGTGCGGCCCATAAGACCAGCAGGGCGATTACCGCGAGCATCGGCTCCAGGGGCAAGTTGTCCATGATTGCTGCCCGTCAGATATGCAGGATGTATTCGCGGACCAGCTTGCTGCCGAAATAGGCCAGCATCAGCAGGCAGAAACCGGCCAGGGTCCAGCGAATCGCCTTGTGCCCGCGCCAGCCGAGGCGGTTGCGGCCCCACAGCAACACGCTGAACACCACCCAGGCCAGGCACGCCAGCAGGGTCTTGTGCACCAGGTGCTGGGCGAACAGGTTCTCGACGAACAGCCAGCCGGAGATCAGCGACAGCGACAGCAGCGTCCAGCCGGCCCATAGAAAGCCGAACAGCAGGCTTTCCATGGTTTGCAGCGGCGGGAAGTTCTTGATCAGCCCCGAGGGGTGCTTGTGCTTGAGCTGGTGGTCCTGCAGCAGCAGGAGCAGGGCCTGGAACACCGCGATGGTGAACATGCCGTAAGCCAGGATGGACAGCAGGATATGCGCGAGGATGCCCGGCTCTTCATCAATCACCTGCACCGTGCCGGTGGGGGCGAATTGCGCCAGCAGCACCGTCAGCATGCCCAGCGGGAACAGCAGTACCAGCAGGTTCTCGACGGGAATGCGGTAGCAGGCCAGCAGGGTCAATGCGATGACGGCGGCCGCGATCAGGCTGGCGGCGCTGAAAAAATCCAGGCCCAGACCGACAGGTGTCATCAAGTGGGTAAACAGGCTGGCAGCATGGGCCAGCAGGGCGAGGACACCAAGGCCTACAAGCAGACGTTTGTCCGCCTTGGCGCCTTGGGCCAGACGAGTGCCCTGGTAGAGAGTCGCAGCGGCATACAAAATGGCGGCGGCGAGGCTGGGTAGCAAACTGGGTGACAAAGGGAGCATAAATCCTGTTAGGCAAGCCCGAAAGGCGCTGAGTTTGGCATACCCCCGCGTAACACGAAAGACTCTCAGGCCAGACAGCGGGTGTGCATGGCGGCAGTCTTCGCTATAATCCGCGACCTGCCCACGCCGCAGGCTCGCCGAGCGCTGTTTTTAATAGCGATTTACCACAGCCTGGGCCGCCATTACCTCGGTCTATGAATAGGGCCTGAAAGGATCGCGCATGTTTGAAAATCTGACTGACCGTCTCTCGCAGACGCTGCGCCACGTAACCGGCAAGGCCAAGCTGACCGAGGACAATATTAAAGACACCCTGCGTGAAGTGCGCATGGCGTTGCTGGAAGCCGACGTGGCCTTGCCAGTGGTGAAGGACTTCGTCAACTCGGTCAAAGAGCGCGCGGTGGGCACCGAAGTGTCCCGCAGCCTGACCCCGGGCCAGGCGTTTGTGAAGATCGTCCAGGCCGAGCTCGAAAGCCTGATGGGCGCGGCCAATGAAGATTTGAACCTCAGCGCCGTGCCACCGGCCGTTGTGCTGATGGCCGGTCTGCAAGGTGCGGGTAAGACCACCACTGCCGGCAAGCTGGCGCGCTTCCTTAAAGAGCGCAAGAAGAAGTCCGTGATGGTGGTGTCGGCCGACGTCTACCGTCCGGCCGCTATCAAACAGCTGGAAATGCTTGCAGGCGAAGTAGGCGTGACCTTCTTCCCGTCCGACCTGAGCCAGAAGCCGGTCGACATCGCCAACGCGGCTATTAAAGAAGCCAAGCTGAAGTTCATCGACGTGGTCATCGTCGATACCGCCGGTCGCCTGCACATCGACGACGAAATGATGGGCGAGATCAAGGCGCTGCATGCCGCGATCAACCCGGTCGAGACGCTGTTCGTGGTCGACGCCATGACCGGCCAGGATGCGGCCAATACCGCCAAGGCCTTTGGTGACGCACTGCCGCTGACCGGCGTGATCCTGACCAAGGTCGACGGGGACGCCCGTGGCGGTGCCGCGCTGTCGGTACGTGCCATCACCGGCAAACCGATCAAGTTCATCGGTATGGGCGAGAAGAGCGAAGCGCTCGAGCCGTTCCACCCAGAGCGTATTGCCTCGCGCATCCTCGGCATGGGCGACGTGCTCAGCCTGATCGAGCAGGCCGAAGCCACGCTCGACAAGGACAAGGCCGACAAGCTTGCTAAAAAGCTGAAGAAGGGCAAGGGTTTCGATCTCGAAGACTTCCGCGACCAGCTGCAACAAATGAAGAACATGGGCGGCCTTGGCGGTCTGATGGACAAGCTGCCGAACATCGGCGGTGTGAACCTGGCGCAGATGGGCAATGCCCAGGGCGCGGCAGAGAAGCAGTTCAAGCAGATGGAAGCCATCATCAACTCCATGACCCCGGCCGAGCGCCGCGACCCTGAGCTGATCAGCGGTTCGCGCAAGCGCCGGATCGCCATGGGTTCCGGCACCCAGGTGCAGGATATCGGTCGCTTGATCAAGCAGCACAAGCAGATGCAGAAGATGATGAAGAAATTCTCCGCCAAGGGCGGAATGGCCAAGATGATGCGCGGCATGGGCGGTATGTTGCCCGGCGGCGGCATGCCGAAAATGTAAAGTATTCGAGCGGGAGCCCTGCTCCTGCTCCGACCCACAGGGACGTGGGATCTCCAGCAAACCCGTCGTTGGCGGGCGCTGACTTGCCGTTTTAACCGACGGCTCTATAGCAGATCTGAGTGGCACGCTGATAGGCGCCAGAAAAAGACATTTGCAAAAGTCCGGATATTCCTTAGAATATGCGGCCTTTCGGGCACCTATGCCCGCTGTGCATTTAGATTTGCAGCACCGACTACAGGAACGATGTTCACATGCTAACAATCCGTCTTGCCCTTGGCGGCTCCAAAAAGCGCCCGTTTTACCACTTGACCGTAACCGACAGCCGCAACCCGCGCGACGGTTCGCACAAGGAACAGGTTGGTTTCTTCAACCCTGTTGCTCGTGGTCAAGAAGTTCGTCTGTCCGTGAACCAAGAGCGCGTAGCCTACTGGCTGAGCGTGGGTGCACAGCCATCCGAGCGCGTTGCAAAACTGTTGAAGGACTCGGCTAAGGCCGCAGCCTGAGCAATATGAACGCGACGCCAGCTGTTGCTGATGATTTGATCGTTATCGGCAAGATTTACTCGGTTCATGGCGTTCGCGGCGAAGTGAAGGTGTATTCCTTTACTGATCCGACTGAAAACCTGTTGCAGTACAAAACCTGGACGCTCAAGCGCGAAGGGAGTGTGAAACAGGTCGAGCTGGTCAGTGGACGCGGGAGCGATAAGTTCCTGGTCGCAAAGCTCAAGGGTCTTGAAGATCGTGAAGAAGCTCGTCTTCTGGCTGGTTATGAGATCTGCGTGCCGCGAGACCTGTTCCCTGAATTGACCGACGGCGAGTACTACTGGTACCAGCTGGAAGGTCTGAAGGTTATTGATCAACTCGGACAATTGTTCGGGAAAATCGATCATCTTCTGGAAACCGGCGCCAATGATGTAATGGTGGTCAAGCCTTGCGCTGGCAGCCTGGATGATCGCGAACGCCTGTTGCCGTATACCGAGCAATGTGTGTTGGCCGTCGACCTGGCCGCAGGCGAAATGAAGGTGGAATGGGACGCGGACTTCTAAGCGTGGCTAATTTGCGCATTGAAGTGATCAGTTTGTTTCCCGAGATGTTTTCTGCCATCAGCGAGTACGGCATCACCAGTCGGGCGGTGAAACAGGGGCTATTGCAGCTTACCTGTTGGAACCCGCGAGACTACACGACGGATCGACATCACACTGTGGACGATCGCCCATTTGGCGGTGGCCCGGGCATGGTGATGAAGATCAAGCCCCTGGAAGACGCGTTGGCTCAGGCCAAGGTCGCCGCCGGGGAGAAGGCGAGGGTAATTTACCTGTCCCCTCAAGGCCGTCAGCTGAAACAGGCTGGGGTCCGCGAACTGGCGAATGAGGAAGCACTGATCCTGATTGCCGGTCGCTATGAAGGCATTGACGAGCGTTTTATTGAAGCTCATGTCGATGAAGAGTGGTCGATTGGGGACTATGTTCTGTCTGGCGGCGAGCTGCCGGCGATGGTCCTGATAGATGCGGTTACACGACTGCTGCCTGGAGCTTTAGGGCATGCGGACTCCGCGGAGGAAGACTCCTTCACGGATGGTTTGCTGGATTGCCCGCACTACACCCGACCGGAGGTGTATGCGGATCAGCGTGTTCCCGACGTATTGCTAAGTGGCAATCACGCACATATCCGGCGTTGGCGTTTACAGCAGTCCCTTGGTCGGACCTATGAACGACGCGCCGATCTTCTGGATAGCCGCTCGCTTTCTGGAGAAGAGAAGAAGCTGCTCGAGGAATACATCCTCGCGCGGGACGATAGTTAACAACGTATCGATGGTAGGTCCATTGACTTACCTTAGGAGCACAGCATGACTAACAAAATCATCCTTGCACTCGAAGCAGAGCAGATGACCAAAGAGATCCCTACCTTTGCCCCGGGCGACACCATTGTCGTTCAGGTGAAAGTGAAGGAAGGCGACCGTTCGCGTCTGCAAGCGTTCGAAGGCGTGGTAATCGCCAAGCGTAACCGTGGTGTGAACAGTGCTTTCACTGTTCGTAAAATCTCCAACGGTGTTGGCGTAGAGCGTACTTTCCAGACCTACAGCCCGCAGATCGACAGCATGGCTGTGAAACGTCGCGGTGACGTACGCAAAGCCAAGCTGTACTACCTGCGCGACCTGTCCGGTAAAGCAGCTCGCATCAAGGAAAAACTGGCTTAAGTCCAGCTTTTCGATGCAGAAAAAAGCAGCCTTCGGGCTGCTTTTTTGTGCCTGAAATTTGTCCTTTCCGGTATCGGTCCATGACCGCCCCGCTTGAAGAAATCCAGCGCCGTACCGACCTGTCGGTCGCCCACGTGACCAAAGCTGTATTTCAACACTCAGTCATTTAATACGAAAGCTTTTGTGACCGCATTTGGTCGTTGTATGAGTTGAAGATCGCGGTATCCGAGTGGCTGATGAACACACCGTCGTCATGCCGAGCCGCGCGTTTGTAGTCGGTGATTTCGGTCAGCAATTGCTCTTTGCTCAACAGTGTCTTCGCGAAATCAGAGTCTTGTTTGTTATAGCCTGGGCTGTTCTTGTCACGCTGCGCGACCTCTGTAAGTGAGTGCTTCGTAACAAATTGATTGCGGTGCCTCGAGTCAGCAAAGCGTTCGAAGTTGTTCTCCAAGTGTTTTATGAGCGCGCTGTCGCTGTAGTTCGTGTAGGGATTATCAGTCGACAAATGGGGGGCGGGCCCGGTTTTGAGCTGGGTGTCGTTAATGTACATAAGGTCTCCGAGGTCTTAGGGATTTGCCGTCGTTGAAGGGGAGTCTTGTAATTGGCTGTTACTATGTCGTACGAAGTCTCGAAGCAGTTCCACCGCAGCGCGGCGAAAGGCAGGTTTAAAAAACACCGTGCCCCAGCCCGCCCTTCTTGATTAAGCTCCTTCTTTCATTCGGCGAATTCGAACTGCCCATGCCCGCGATTGACCACCTTCTGATTGACCGTTTCCTGGATGCTCTCTGGCTGGAAAAGGGCCTGTCGGTTAACACACGCCAGGCCTATCGTAGCGACCTGGCCCTGTTCAATGGCTGGCTGCAGGAAAAGCGCCTCGAGCTCATCAGCGCCGGCCGTGAGTTGATCCTCGATCACCTGGCCTGGCGCCTTGAGCAAAACTATAAGCCGCGTTCAACTGCGAGATTTCTCTCCGGGGTGCGTGGCTTTTATCGCTATCTGCTGCGTGAAAAGCTGATAGCGGTCGACCCGACTCTACAAATCGACATGCCACAATTAGGTAGGCCTCTTCCCAAGTCTTTGTCAGAAAGTGACGTGGAGGCCTTGCTCGCCGCCCCTGACCTGAGCGAAGCCATCGGCCAGCGCGACCGCGCCATGCTGGAGGTCCTGTACGCCTGCGGCCTGCGGGTCACCGAGCTGATCAGCCTGACCCTGGAGCAAGTCAACCTGCGCCAGGGTGTGTTGCGGGTGATGGGCAAGGGCAGCAAGGAGCGGCTGGTGCCCATGGGCGAAGAGGCGATCGTATGGGTCGAGCGCTACATGCGTAATGCTCGCAGTGAATTGCTTGGCGGACGGCCCAGCGACGTACTGTTCCCGAGTTTGCGCGGCGAGCAGATGACCCGGCAGACCTTCTGGCATCGCATCAAGCACCAGGCCAAGGTCGCCGGGATCGGCAAGGCGCTGTCGCCGCACACACTGCGCCATGCATTTGCCACGCACTTGCTCAACCACGGTGCGGATTTGCGTGTGGTGCAGATGCTGCTCGGCCACAGCGACTTATCCACCACCCAGATCTACACCCACGTGGCGCGCGCGCGTTTGCAGGATATGCACGCCAAGCACCACCCGCGAGGCTGAAAACCGCCAATTTATCCCGCCACGGGCTGCCCTGCGGCCCAACTGTGGTAGGCTTTGCCGGTTAGCAAAGGGGACGGCCCATGCCCGAGTTTCCACATCGGTGCTACTGCACCCGTCCCTGCATCTGCCTTCAGGAGTTCCCATGCGCTTGACCCAGATTATTGCCGCCGCAGCCATTGCGTTGGTTTCTACCTTTGCCTTCGCCGATGACGCTGCCGAGCAGACCATCCGCAAGAGCCTGGCCAACCTGCAACTCGATACCCCAATCGAAAGCATCAGCGCCAGCCCGATGGCCGGCCTGTATGAAGTCAAGCTCAAAGGCAGCCGCGTGCTGTATGCCAGTGCTGACGGCCAGTACATCGTCCAGGGCTACCTGTTCCAGCTGAAGGACGGCAAGCCGGTCAACCTGACCGAGAAAGCCGAGCGCCTGGGCGTGTCCAAGCTCATCAACGGTATTCCGGTAGCGGAAACCGTGGTTTACCCGGCCATCGGCGAGACCAAGACCCACATCACCGTGTTCACCGACACCACCTGCCCGTACTGCCACAAGTTGCACGCCGAAGTGCCGGCGCTGAACAAGCTGGGCGTGGAAGTGCGCTACGTTGCGTTCCCGCGCCAGGGCCTGGGTTCGCCGGGTGACGAGCAGCTGCAAGCGGTGTGGTGCTCGGCCGACAAGAAAGCCGCCATGGACAAGATGGTCGACGGCAAGGAAATCAAGGCGGCCAAATGTGCCAATCCGGTTTCCAAGCAATTCGCCCTGGGCCAGTCGATTGGCGTGAACGGTACACCGGCCATCGTTTTGGCTGACGGCCAAGTGATTCCGGGCTACCAGCCGGCGCCACAAGTTGCCAAACTGGCGCTGAGTGCCAAGTAAACCAGCATCGTCGAACCTTTGACGATCATGACCCGTGGACAAGTCGACGGGCCATTAATTGAAAGCCGCAGTTGTGCGGCTGTTTTCCACGGCCGACCTAGCGTCGGCCGTTTCATGGGGAGTTCTTCAGTGAAACCGGTCAAAGTAGGCATCTGTGGGTTAGGGACCGTCGGTGGCGGTACCTTTAACGTACTTCAGCGTAACGCTGAGGAAATTTCCCGCCGCGCAGGCCGCGGGATTGAAGTGGCGCAAATTGCCACGCGTTCGCCAAAGCCTCAGTTCGAAACGACCGGTATTGCGATTACCAACGATGTCTTTGCGGTTGCCACCAACCCTGAGATCGATATCGTCATCGAGCTGGTCGGCGGCTACACCGTGGCCCGTGAGCTGGTGCTCAAGGCTATCGAGAATGGCAAGCACGTGGTCACTGCCAACAAGGCGCTGATCGCCGTGCACGGCAACGAGATCTTCGCCAAGGCGCGCGAGAAGGGCGTGATCGTGGCGTTCGAAGCCGCCGTGGCCGGTGGCATCCCGGTGATCAAGGCGATCCGTGAAGGCCTGTCCGCCAACCGCATCAACTGGGTGGCCGGCATCATCAACGGCACCGGTAACTTCATCCTCACCGAAATGCGCGAGAAGGGCCGTACCTTCGAAGACGTGCTGGCCGAAGCCCAGGCCCTGGGTTACGCCGAAGCCGACCCGACCTTCGACGTGGAAGGCATCGACGCCGCGCACAAGCTGACCATCCTGGCCTCCATCGCCTTTGGTATCCCGCTGCAGTTCGACAAGGCCTACACCGAAGGCATCACCAAGCTGACCACCGCCGACGTGAACTACGCCGAAGCCCTGGGCTACCGCATCAAGCACCTGGGCGTAGCGCGTAGCACACCGGCCGGTATCGAGCTGCGTGTGCACCCGACGCTGATCCCGGCCGACCGCCTGATCGCCAACGTCAATGGCGTGATGAACGCCGTGATGGTCAATGGTGATGCGGCGGGTTCAACCTTGTTCTACGGTGCCGGCGCCGGCATGGAGCCGACCGCTTCGTCGGTGATCGCCGACCTGGTGGACGTGGTTCGCGCCATGACCAGCGACCCGGAAAACCGCGTGCCGCACCTGGCCTTCCAGCCGGATTCGCTGTCGGCGCACCCGATTCTGCCGATCGAAGCCTGCGAAAGTGCCTACTACCTGCGCATCCAGGCTCAGGACCACCCGGGCGTGTTGGCTCAGGTTGCCAGCATCCTCTCGGAGCGCGGTATCAACATCGAGTCGATCATGCAGAAGGAAGTCGAGGAGCAAAACGGCCAGGTGCCGATGATCCTGCTGACTCATCGCGTGCTTGAACAGCATATCAATGATGCCATCCAGGCGCTGGAAGCTCTCCAGGGTGTGGTTGGGCCGGTAGTCCGGATTCGCGTCGAACACCTGAATTAATTCAGCTGCAAGCGTAAAGCTGCAAGCTTCAAGTAGAAGCAGATCCGCTTTAACTTGAAGCTTGTCACTTGAAGCTTGAAGCCCAAACCGAAGGTTTGCCCCTATGCGCTATATCAGCACCCGCGGCCAGGCACCGGCCCTGAATTTCGAAGACGTCCTGCTGGCAGGCCTTGCCACTGACGGTGGCCTGTACGTGCCGGAAAACCTGCCAAGCTTCACCCAGGAGGAAATCGCTTCCTGGGCCGGCCTGCCGTACCACGAACTGGCGTTTCGCGTGATGCGCCCGTTCGTCACCGGCAGCATTCCGGATGCGGATTTCAAAAAGATTCTGGAAGAGACGTATGGCGTGTTTTCCCACAATGCCATCGCGCCACTGCGCCAACTGAACGGCAACGAATGGGTGCTGGAGTTGTTCCACGGCCCGACCCTGGCGTTCAAGGATTTCGCCCTGCAACTGCTGGGTCGCCTGCTCGACTACGTGCTGGAGAAGCGCGGCGAGCGCGTGGTGATCATTGGCGCCACCTCCGGTGATACCGGCTCTGCGGCCATCGAAGGGTGCAAGCACTGCGAAAACGTCGACATCTTTATCCTGCACCCGCACAAGCGCGTGTCGGAAGTACAACGTCGCCAGATGACCACCATCTTTGGTGAGAACATCCACAACCTCGCCATCGAAGGCAACTTCGATGACTGCCAGGAAATGGTCAAGAACAGCTTCGCTGACCAGAGTTTCCTGAAAGGCACGCGCCTGGTGGCGGTGAACTCGATCAACTGGGCGCGGATCATGGCCCAGATCGTTTATTACTTCCACGCCTCTCTGCAGCTGGGCGGTCCAGCGCGTTCGGTGTCGTTCTCGGTGCCGACCGGCAACTTCGGCGACATCTTCGCCGGTTACCTGGCGCGCAACATGGGCCTGCCGATCAACCAGTTGATCGTTGCCACCAACCGCAACGACATCCTGCACCGCTTCATGAGCGGCAACCAGTACGTCAAGGAAACCCTGCACGCGACCTTGTCGCCGTCCATGGATATCATGGTCTCGTCGAACTTCGAACGTCTGCTGTTCGACATGCACGGTCGCAACGGTGCCGCAATTGCCGGCCTCATGGATACCTTCAAGAGCGGTGGCGGTTTCAGCGTGGATGAAGAGCGCTGGACCGAAACCCGCAAGCTGTTCGATTCCCTGGCCGTGGACGATGCGCAGACTTGCGAAACCATCGCTGAAGTCTACGCCCAGACCGGTGAGCTGCTCGATCCGCACACCGCCATCGGTGTGAAGGCCGCCCGCGAATGCCGTCGCAGCCTGGACACCCCGATGGTGATCCTGGGCACCGCCCACCCGGTCAAGTTCCCGGAAGCAGTGGAGAAGGCTGGCGTTGGCAAGGCGCTGGAGTTGCCGGTGCACCTGGCTGACCTGTTCGAGCGTGAAGAGCGTTGCACGGTGTTGGCCAACGACCTGAAGTCGATGCAGGCGTTTGTGAGCCAGCATGGCAATCGGGGCAAGCCGTTGTAAGGCGAACCGCGTAGACAAAAACGTCGCTTTCCCTTCCCTGGGGCAGCGGCGTTTTTCGTTTCTGGCAGGCCCCGCTTGGTATGCGCGGCTACGTGAGTAGTTTCTGCACGATGGCCAAGACAGTGCTGAACGCCGTAAACATGGCCATGACGACACCCAATGGATACCAGAAATTCTCACGGGTTATCTTGTGGGTCTCGGCAGTGAGTTTGCGTTGCTCCGCATAAATGCGTGATATGTCGGCGTGAATCTTCTCTAGCGCAGCTTGCTCTTTGTCGTGTTCCAGCATCGTCTTTATCCTTCGCAGTAAGGGCCTTCTGACATGCGCTTTTATCTGCTTAGCAGCGTCACCAGCGCTCACCGAGTATAGGATCCACCTCTGATCTGACCCTTGGGAAAACCCCAAAACGACCCACCATTGCGTAAGCAGTTATGTGCCGTCGTTTTTAGGTTGTCATGTTGCAAGCGCATGCTGGAATCCGTCACCCCCTGACGGCCCCATAAAGACGATAAAGCGAACTTTCCTACGTCACAAACAGTCACTTAGGATAGATGCAGTTCCCGTTGAAACGATTGTTCCCGAACTATTGAGTGGTGATCGAGATGGAAAGTATCAGCCTATTGCTCGAAGAAGCACTGAGCCCTTATCAGGTTACGCTGACCACCTCTGGTGTGCAGGACGAGTGCCTGGTAACCGTGAAGAATCCTGCTGGCGCCATCGTGGTCGAGCGTGAAGTCGACCGTGCCCAATTGATGGACAAGCGAGTGCTGGTGGATGTGGTGGATTGTCTGCTGCGCGACATTAAAATTGCCGAAGGACGTCTGGAGCCCTCAGTCATCGCAGCCTTGCGCAGCGCAGCCCAGACCCGCGGCATTGCCGTCGCGTGAAGAATTATTTAAGCGTGGAAACTTCCTACACTGTGGCCAGTCAGAGTTTGTAACAGCAAGAGCAAACATTGTGCTCCGGTGTTTGTGGCTTGTTGTACTGGTCATTGTAAGGCCACGTTTAACCCTGAAGTGTTTCCCCACGCTTCGGGGTTTCTTTTTGCCCGCGATTCGTCATCGCGATCAAATTGCGCCCTCCTTGCGCAGGCGAGCGATCGCTGTTGCGTCGTACCCCAGCGCAGTGAGCACGACCGCATTATGCTCACCCAATTGCGGCCCGACCCATTCACAGCTGCCCGGCGTGTCCGACAACTTGGGCACGATGCCCGGCATCTTGAAGTCCTTGCCGCCGGGAAGCTGGGCTTTGAGGAACATCTCCCTGGCGAGGAATTGCGGATCGCCGAGCATGTCTTCGGCGCTGTAGATACGGCTGGCAGGCACTTCGGCTTTATTCAGGATCTCTACCACCTGATCCAGCGGCAGTGAATTCACCCAACGATCAATTACCCCGTACAACTCATCACGGCGGCTATCACGCCCGTCATTGCTGGCCAGTGCAGGATCGTTGGCCAAATCCTCGCGACCAATGGCCGACATGAAACGCTTGAAGATCGCATCACCGTTGGCGCCAATCTGCACATGCTTGCCGTCGGCGCTGGTGTGGATGGAGGAAGGGGTGATGCCGGGCATGATGTTGCCGGTGCGCTCGCGAATAAAGCCGAACACATCGAACTCCGGGATCATGCTTTCCATCATGGCAAAGATGGCCTCATACAACGCCACATCCACCACTTGGCCCAGACCTCCGTTGACTTCGCGATGACGCAGCGCCATCAACGCGCCGATCACCGCCCACAACGCGGCAATCGAGTCACCGATGGAAATGCCGGTGCGTACCGGCGGGCGGTCTTCAAAGCCGGTGATGTAGCGCAGGCCGCCCATGGATTCGCCGACGGCGCCAAACCCTGGCTGGTCTTTCATCGGCCCGGTCTGGCCAAAACCAGAGAGGCGCACCATCACCAGCTTGGGGTTGAGGGTGTGCAGGGTTTCCCAGCTCAGGCCGAGTTTTTCCAGCACGCCGGGGCGGAAGTTCTCGATCAAGATATCGGCGTCGGCCAGCAACTGCTTGAGGATGGCCAGGCCATCCGGGTGCTTGAGGTTCAGCGTCAGCGACTGTTTGTTGCGCGCCTGCACGAACCACCACAGCGACGTGCCCTCGTACAACTTGCGCCATTTGCGCAGAGGATCGCCGCCGTCAGGTGATTCGACCTTGATCACTTCGGCGCCGAATTCCGCGCAGATACGTGAGGCGAACGGACCGGCGATCAGGGTGCCGAGTTCGATGACTTTCAGTCCGGCAAGCGGTTTGGCGTTGAACGACATGAGGATCCTTGTCTGCGCAGGGCGTTGGTGTGATGCCTTTTAACACAGGCCGGTAGCCCAGAGCAGCGCAGGATTCGTTGAATCGCCTCGCCATCGGTTAGACTGGCCGCCTTTCCCTGTCTCTAGAAGCCCGTTCATGGCCCAGCCGTCCACGACCTACAAATTCGAACTCAACCTCACCGACCTCGATCGCTCGGTGTACGAGAGTGTCAAACAAACCATCGCCCGCCACCCGTCGGAAACTGAAGAGCGTATGACCGTGCGCCTGCTGGCCTACGCCCTCTGGTACAACGAGCAATTGTCGTTCGGCCGTGGTCTTTCAGATGTAGACGAGCCAGCCCTGTGGGAAAAAAGCCTGGATGATCGGGTGCTGCACTGGATCGAAGTCGGTCAGCCCGATGCCGACCGCCTCACCTGGTGCTCGCGTCGCACCGAACGCACCAGCCTGCTGGCGTATGGCAGCTTGCGCGTGTGGGAAGGCAAGGTGGTGCCGGTGGCGAATAACCTGAAAAACGTACACATCGCTGCCGTGCCTCAGGAAGTCCTCGAGACCCTGGCCAAGGACATGCCCCGCGTTATCAAGTGGGATGTCATGATCAGCGAAGGCACGATGTTCGTCACCGACGACCGTGGTCAGCATGAAGTGCAGTTGCAGTGGTTGGTCGGCGAACGCGGTTGAAGAGTGGCAGTGGCAAGCGGCAAGCAGTTAGCTGCAAGCTTGAAGCTTGAAGCTTGAAGCTTAAAACCAATATTTCCTTAAATAGAGAACTCCCCAGCTTCCCATGCGTATCGATCCTCGCCCGTTGCCCGCTGTCCTGCCGTTCCTCGGTGAATTGCCGCCGCTGTTGACCCGTCTCTACGCCGCGCGCGGAGTGCAATCCGAGGCCGAGCTGGATAAAAGCCTGGCGCGGTTGATTCCCTACCAACAGCTCAAGGGAATCGATGCAGCGGTGGACCTGTTGGTGACGGCGTTGGAGCAGCGCCAGCGTATCCTCATTGTCGGCGACTTTGACGCCGATGGCGCCACCGCCAGCACCGTGGGCACCCTGGGCCTGCGTTTGCTCGGTGCGGCCCATGTCGACTACCTGGTGCCCAACCGTTTCGAGTACGGCTACGGCCTGACCCCGGAAATTGTCGCCGTGGCCCTGCAGCGCGAGCCGCAGTTGCTGATCACCGTAGACAACGGCATCTCCAGCGTCGAAGGCGTGGCGGCGGCGAAAGCGGCGGGGTTGCAGGTACTGGTGACCGATCACCACTTGCCTGGCGATGAGTTGCCGGCGGCAGATGCCATCGTCAACCCGAACCAGCCCGGTTGCGAATTCCCTAGCAAAGCCCTGGCTGGGGTGGGCGTGATCTTCTACGTACTGATGGCCTTGCGTGCGCGCCTGCGTAGCTTGGGCTGGTACGAGAACAAGCCTCAACCCAACATCGGCGAATTGCTCGACCTGGTTGCCCTGGGCAGCGTCGCCGATGTGGTGCCCCTGGACGCCAACAACCGCATCCTCGTGCATCAGGGCCTGGAGCGTATCCGCGCCGGTCGTGCGCGGCCGGGGATCAAGGCGATCCTGGAAGTGGCCAAGCGTGATGCCGCGCGTATCACCTCTACCGACCTGGGTTTTATCCTCGGGCCACGCCTGAACGCGGCCGGGCGCTTGGATGACATGAGCCTGGGCATCGAATGCCTGCTCACCACCGACTTCGCCGCCGCGCGGGAAATGGCCGCGCAACTGGACGGCATGAACCAGGACCGAAAATCCATCGAGCAAGGCATGCAGCGCGAGGCCCTGGCCCAGCTCAAGGACTTGCCGGTGGAGTCGATGCCTTACGGCTTGTGCCTGTTCGACCCGGAATGGCACCAGGGCGTGATCGGGATTCTCGCGTCGCGTATGAAAGAACGTTACTTCCGCCCGACCATCGCTTTTGCCGACGCCGGTGATGGCTTGCTCAAGGGCTCAGGGCGTTCTGTGCAGGGTTTTCATATCCGAGATGCCCTGGCGGTGGTCGCGAGCCAGCATCCCAACCTGATCGCCAAATACGGCGGCCACGCCATGGCGGCGGGGCTGACATTGCGCGAAGAAAACTTCCCGCTGTTTGCCGAAGCCTTTGATGCTGAAGTGCGCCGGCAACTGCGTGAAGAAGACCTGACCGGTCGTCTGCTATCGGACGGCACCCTGGCGGTGGAAGAGTTTCACTTGGAACTGGCCCGCGCGTTGCGGCATGCCGGGCCGTGGGGGCAGCATTTCCCCGAGCCGTTGTTTCACGGCGTGTTTCAGCTGGTTGAACAGCGCGTGGTAGGGGAGCGGCACCTGAAGGTGGTGCTCAAAAGCGAATGCGGCTCTGTGAAGCTCGATGGTATTGCATTTGGGGTGGACCGGGAGGTTTGGCCAAACCCGACCGTGCGTTGGGTGGAGTTGGCTTACAAGCTGGATGTGAACGAGTTTCGTGGGAATGAGACTGTGCAACTGATGATTGCCCACATCGAACCGCGCTAAGTATCAGTCACACCACTAAGCAAATGTGGGAGCGGGCTTGCTCGCGAAAGCGGTGGATCAGTCACAGCAACATCGACTGACATTCCGTATTCGCGAGCAAGCCCGCTCCCACATTTGGTTTTGCGTATGGCTGCAGGATTACTCGGCTTTGGCCTGATGCTTCACGATGATATCCACCAAGCGTTTCGCCAGCGCCGGGTAGTTCTCATCAAAGTGATGCCCGCCCGGCAACTTGAGTGCCTCACCTACGGCGGTCTTATCCGTGCAGCCGCTCTCGTCGACCTCTTCGGCCCCATAGATACACGCCACTTTCTCAGGTGGCAGCTTGGCCATTTCCGGGCCGGTGGCGGCTTCTTTGCCGGCGTTGCCCAACCAGCCTTCCACTTCAATCTCGAAGCTACCGGTGCGCGCGAACGCCAACAGGATGATGGCGTCCACACGCTGCTGCTCGTTTTCCGGCAGGCGGTTGTAGATGGCCGGCAGCACGTCAGCGCCGAACGAGTAGCCGGTCAGTACGAAGCGCTTGGTGCCCCATTTCTGACGGTAGTGCTGCATCAGTTCGGTGAGGTCCTTGGCGCTTTGTTCCGGGGTCTTGTGCTGCCAGTAGTAACGCAGGGTATCGATGCCCACCACCGGGTAGCCGATCTTGGCCATCTCGCCGGCCACGTCGCGGTCCAGGTCGCGCCAGCCGCCGTCACCGGAGAGAAACAGGGTGACGGTGTCTTTCGCTTGGCCCGCCGGGACTTCAACCACCGGAATCGCCAGGCCGCCGTTGTCCGAACCCACCAGTTGCTTGCGCAGCTCGTTGTTCAGCACTTGCGGGTAGTGAATGTCGTAGTCGCTGATGCTGGTGGTGGCGCGCGGTGTGTCGCGTACGAAACTGGCGCTTTCATCGTCAGGGTTGTCGTTCCAGGCCACCAGCCAATTGCCGTGTGCGGCCGTTTTTGGCAGTGGGTCCTTGCAGCCTTCCTGGGCCAGGGCGAAGCCAACCGAGATGGCATTGGCCATGTCGTCGTTCTGAGTGGCCAGCCAGCGCCAGGCGAGGGCGGCGCCAGGACCGATGCCGCTGACCAGGGTGGCTGGGCCCTTGAGCTGACCCAGAGCGCTTTGCAGCGCCTGTTCCTGCAGCTTGCAGTCGTCCTTGGGCAGGATCACCTGGACAATCTGCGCCTTGCCGCCTTGGCTCAGGGCAATCAATTGGCTGTCGGTCAGGATTTCATCCGGCATCACGGCCACGGCCACGCGGGCTTTCGGCGTGCCGTACGGGGTCACGCGGGTCATCACCGAGCCATCGGCCTGGGGCAGTTGCTCCAGGGTCGGCTGCGGGGCAGGGCGGTTCCAATACCAATAGCCGCCACCCAGGACCAGGGCGAGCAGCACTACAAAGGCCAATACATACCGCCAGGAGCGTCGAATCATCAGCGTTTCACCAATCCAGTCAAGCCGCCCGCGATCAGGGCGGCGGTATCGGCCAGTGCCACCAGCGGATCAAGTCCTGCGGGCACGGCCATGTAACGGGGTTCCCAGTCAGGCTGGAACTTGTCTTTGAAGCGGCGCAAACCTTGGAAGTTATACAGTTGCTCGCCACGACGGAACACCATCGAACCCAGGCGTTGGGTCAGCGGGGCGCCACGTCGTGGTTGCAGGCCCGACAACGGCACCATGCCGAGGCTGAAACGGGCGTAGCCGTGACTTTTATAGTGTTGAATCAGGCCGACCATCATGAATTCCATGGTCAGCTTGGGCGCGTCCGGGTGGGCGCGCATCAGGTCGAGACTGGCCAGGTCGTGGTTGTAGGTCTCGAGCAGGTTGGCGAAGGCCACCGGGCGCCCTTCGAAGCGAATGATCGCAATGCGAAAGTGCTTGAGATAGTCATCGCTGAAGCGTCCCAGGGAAAAGCCTTTTTCCCGCACGTTCTTGCCGGTCAGCCAGGCATCGGAGATTACCTTGAGCTCGTCCATCGGCGCGGTGCCCGGCTCGCAGATCTCCAGGGACAGGCCGTCTCGCGAGCCGCGGTTCCAGGTGTAGCGCAGGTCCTTCATCTCTTTGCCCTTGGCTTCCAGGTCAAAGCGTTTCAGGTCGACACGGGCTTCTTCGCCCAGCTTGATGGCGGTGAGGCCGATGTCCATGTAGTACGGCAGGTTTTCCGCTCGTACCTGATAGAACACCGGGCGCGCGTGGTGGATATCGCACAGGTCGCGGAACTGCCAGATCATCTCCGCTCGTGGCTGAGTCGGACCGATCGGGTCGTACAACGCTACCAGGCTGCGGCCGCGGCGGGCGTACATGAGGAAAGCTTCATCATTGGGGTGAAACAGCAGTGCCTTGTCGCCGGTGAGCGCCAGGCCACCGTCGGGCTGGGACGAGGCCATCAGGATCTTGCTGGCGCGCTCCAGTTCGTCGGGTGTCGGCAGGTGGATCACCGGGCGCGCGGTACGCAGCAGCCAGGTCAGGGACACGATCACCAGCAGCACGGCGGCGCCCAATAGCGAGCGCAGGCCACGTGGGGCGTTGGCGTCCAGGGTGAACTGCCACCATAGCTGATGGCTGTAAGGCACATCTTGATAAGCGAACAGCAGCAGCCAGATCGAAGCGCCCAGCACGCAGACACTGGCCACCAGGTACAGCGGCGAGAAGGGCAGTTCGGTGAGGCGGCTGGCGCGGTAGAAAGAGCGCCGGAAGATCGCCAGCAGGATCGCGGTCATGGTCATCAGACTGGCTTCTTCCCAGTCGAAACCCTTGAGCAGCGAAAGCAGGGCGCCTACCAGCAGCAACACCATGGTCAACATCCAGGCGGCCGACAGGCGCCGGCGCAGGCCCTGGGCCAACAGCAGGCACAGCACGCCGATCAGGCTGGCGCCAAAGTGCGAGGCATCAATCAGGCGGTGGGGAATCAGGAAGCCGATGTTTTCCAGGCGTGAGTCGATTTCGGGCGTGGCGCCAGAGAACAGCAGGACCACGCCAGACAAAAAAACCAGGACGGCCAAAACTGGCGCTGCCAGTCCCGAGGCGACCCGCAGGCTTTGCTGGGTCTGGAACAAACGTTGCGCTTCGTTGACCAGCAGGAACACGCAGGCAATCAGCAGCGGCAATACCACGTAGATCATGCGATACAGCAGGAGGGCGGCAGCTAATGGCGCAGCGCCCAGTTTGTCGGCGAAGGCTGCCAGCAGGATCGCTTCGAATACCCCCACACCGCCCGGCACATGGCTGAGCACGCCGGCGGCCAGGGCCAGCAGGTACACCAGCAGAAAGGGCCCGAACGGCGGTGCTTCCGGCAGCAGCATATAAAGGACAGTGGCGGCGGCGGCTACGTCCAGTGCGGTGATGATCAGTTGCAGAAAGGTCAGGCGCCGCCCCGGCAGGCGCAGGGTGCGGCGGCCGGCTTTTACCAGCAGGTTATCCGGGTAGGGTTGTTCCGGCAGGCGACGGCGGTAAATGCCGATGCACAACACGGCCGACAGTAACAGCACGGCGCCAGCGATGCCGCCAAGCACAGCCTGTGGCAAATGCAGGTAAGTCGATGCGGCGGGCAGGTTGCTCAGTGTTGCCAATGCGGCCAGTGGTGGCAGGGCTGTGCCGAGCGCAAGGCTGGCGAACACCGTCATGTGGGCGACTTCCGAAGCCCCGATGCCATGGCGTGCATATAAACGGTAGCGTACCGACCCGCCGGAAAGCATCGACAGGCCAATCGCATTACCAATGGCGAAAGCGGTAAAGCCACCGAGGGCCAGGGTCTTGGCGGGCAAGTTCACGCCTGCATATCGAGCGCCGGAGAATTCATAGCCCAATAGAATGACGAAACCGGCAACGGCCGCGGCGAATGCACCCAGCAGGGCGGGCTTGGGCACTTCCAGGATCGAATCGTGGAGGGCGTAGAGGTCCAGTTCCAGTAGCAGATGGCGACAGGCAATCAGGGCAATGGCGAACAACAATAGGGTAACGGCCAGCCCGATGGGTTGCCGGTACTTGCTCACCAGATCCAGCCAACGCAAACGGGTGGGTGGGATCGGTTGTTCTGCTGTGACAGTGTCTTGTGGTTCAGACGAGTTGGCGCGCATCAATCACCTCGTGGATTGTGCGCGACAGGATGGAGGTATCCAGCCAAGTTACCAATCCCTATGGACAAAATAATTACAAATATTAACGCGTATCACCGGGGGCGGCGACAGCGGCCATTGGTCGTAGAGGGTAGCGCTAGCGCATTGAGCATAGCTTGCAATGAGATGGACTCTACAAACCGCATGCGGTTTCATGAAAGATGCCATGCCATTGTTTCAGAAGAGCTTTTTCACCGGATACAAAAAAGGCCACTCTTTCGAGCAGCCTTTTTTGATGTTTGGTTGCGGGAGCCGGATTTGAACCGACGACCTTCGGGTTATGAGCCCGACGAGCTACCAGACTGCTCCATCCCGCGTCTGTGGGCGGCATTCTACAGCCCAACGGCGAGGTGTCAACCGTTATCGGGCCGATGGGTCAAATAAGTGTGAATTGGCCTCCGAATGTTGGCCATGCACGTAAGTGCGCGATGGGAAAGATTTTTTTGTCTTACAATTTTCGTACATGACAAAAACAGGCACGCACAAAAAAGTCCACTCTTTCGAGTAGCCTTTCTTGATGTTTGGTTGCGGGAGCCGGATTTGAACCGACGACCTTCGGGTTATGAGCCCGACGAGCTACCAGACTGCTCCATCCCGCGTCTGTGTGTCGGCATTCTACAGAGGAACGCCAGTGTGTCAACCTGTGAATTAAAGAAAAGCGCTTGTGGTTCAATCGCTTAGCTCTCTATAAAGGCCCCTTGATACCCCTCGGGCCCAGTCTGGCCGAGGCTTTCAGCTCTATCGGAAGGTCAAATCCGATTGAGAAAATAAATTCATCTTGGAATTTTCCTACCGCTCAAGCGGAAGATTCAAACTACTGGTGCTATATACAGGTGTGAGTGCGATACTGGCCGCCCGTAGGTAAACACCCCGTTTATATGACGCAGCGCAAAATCATCCACGTCGACTGTGATTGCTTCTACGCCGCCATCGAGATGCGTGATGACCCGAGCCTGGCGCAAAAGCCATTGGCAGTGGGCGGCTCGGCGGACCGACGCGGGGTGATCGCGACCTGCAACTACGAGGCACGCGCCTATGGCGTGCGCTCGGCCATGTCTTCCCGCCATGCCTTGAAGCTGTGCCCGGACCTGACCATCGTCAAGCCGCGCATGGATGCTTATAAAGAAGCGTCGAAGGAAATCCAGACGATCTTTCGCGACTACACCGACCTGATCGAACCGTTGTCGCTGGATGAGGCCTACCTGGACGTGTCCGGCAGCTCGCATTTCGGTGGCAGTGCCACGCGCATTGCCCAGGATATTCGCCGGCGTGTCTCCAACCAATTGCATATCACTGTTTCCGCGGGCGTGGCGCCGAACAAATTCCTGGCCAAAATCGCCAGCGACTGGAAAAAGCCGAACGGATTATTCGTGATCACACCGGACCAGGTCGAAGACTTCGTCTCGCAATTGCGCGTGAGCAAGTTGCACGGTGTGGGCAAGGTCACGGCAGACAAATTGGCGCGCCTGGGAATCGAAGACTGCCACCAGTTGCGCGATTGGAACAAGCTGGCGCTGGTGCGCGAATTCGGCAGTTTCGGCGAGCGACTGTGGAGCCTGGCCCGTGGGATCGATGACCGCGTGGTGCAGAACGACAGTCGCCGGCAATCGATCAGTGTGGAAAACACCTACGACGTGGATCTACCAGACCTCTCAAGCTGCCTGGCCAAACTCCCCGAGCTGATGGACACCCTGGCCGGGCGAATGGCACGCATCGACAGCAGTTACCGGGCGGACAAGCCGTTCGTCAAGGTGAAGTTTCATGATTTTACCCAGACCACCTTGGAGCAGGCGGGGGCAGGGCGGGATCTGGAGAGTTATCAACAGCTGCTGACGCAGGCGTTTAATCGCGGTGGGAAACCGGTGAGGCTACTGGGCATCGGCGTGCGCTTGTTGGATTTAAGCAATGGCAACGAACAGCTTGAATTCTCCTGGTAGAAACCGGGAGCAAAAATGTGGGGGCGAGCAAGCCCGCACACATTTAGATCTTCAGCAGGCTTTAGATCTCAGCGAGCGCCAGGATCTGCCACCAACCGCCCCGCATCCTTGGTCAGCGCTTGCAGGAATTCCTGCTGCAACTCGGGATCATTGCGGGTCAGTTCGATCAGGCTTTGTTCCAGCTCGCTGGCTTCTTCTTCCAGGCCCAGTTCAGACAAACGCTTGACCCGGTGTACCCACTGGCTGACTTCGTCGTCTTCCAGGTCGTCGTAGATCAGGCCGTGGGCTTCCAGCAGCTTGTTGCGCAAGGTGCTGCTGACAGCTAGCGTGGAATCCGAATGCACGTCGTCCTGGCCATCCTCCACGCTGATCTTCAGGGTCGTGACGCGGTTCAGGTCCTGCTCGGCAAATGGGCTGTCCAACAGGTTCAGGCGCAGTACGCCGTTGCGGTCGGTGGTCAGTTCATGGACGTGTTTGCCAGCGGTGACTTGCACCGGGCGTTCGCTCCAGGGCAGGCTCGAATACTCCACACGTTTGTCGCGCTGGACTTCATCGATACCCGCGAGGTTCTGTTGCGCACGGCCATGGGACTGCACGTTCATGAACGGGTTGAGGCCGTCCACGCCGTAGGTCAGCCAGTCGCGTGTCATGCTGGTCGGCAGGTTGCCAAGGGCAAAGACATTCACCACGTTGGCGCCCGCGCCGGCCACCAGGGCTACGGCACCCAACGGCATCTCATAGAGTTTGCGCCAGGGTTGGTAGGGGGTGTAGCGGTCGTAACGACGGGTGACTTCGAACTCGGTGACCTCAAAGGTCTTCTGTTCGTGAATGCGTACCCGGCGTTGCGGCAGTTCCAGCACCTTGGGTTCGCCTACATCGATCTGCAGGCTGTGATCAAGCAACTTACGCTCGACCCGCTCCTCGTGCTCACTGCGTTGCGACATCTGGTTGGCGCAGCCGCTGACCAGCAGGGCGCCGCACAAGGCGGCGCCCCCCAGGGCTCTGGTGTTTCGCTTGAACATGACTTCTCTTGATCTGGTTTTCAGCGACGAATACGCGCCTGAAGGAAAGACAGCACGTCAGCCACCGGCAACGGTTGGGCTTCGGCTTCGGTCCGGCTCTTGTATTCCAGATTGCCATCGGCCAGGCCGCGGTCACTGACCACGATCCGGTGCGGGATGCCAATCAGTTCCATGTCGGCAAACTTGATGCCCGGGCTGGTTTTCTTGTCTCGGTCATCCAGCAGCACTTCAAAACCGGCGGCCGTCAGTTCGGCGTACAGTTTGTCGGTGGCTTCGCGTACTTGCTCGGTTTCATAACGCAGCGGTACCAGTGCGACCTGAAACGGCGCAAGGGCGTCACTCCAGATGATGCCTTTCTCGTCGTTGTTCTGCTCGATGGCAGCCGCAACCACGCGCGACACACCAATGCCGTAGCAGCCCATGTCCAGGGTGATCGGCTTGCCGTTCTCGCCCAGCACTTCGCATTTCATCGCCTTGCTGTACTTGTTGCCCAGCTGGAAGATGTGCCCGACTTCGATGCCGCGCTTGATTTCCAGGGTGCCCTTGCCATCCGGGCTTGGATCACCGGCCACCACGTTACGCAGGTCGGCCACGGTCGGAACCGGCAGGTCACGTTCCCAGTTCACGCCGAAGTAGTGCTTGTCGTCGATATTCGCGCCGATACCAAAGTCGCTCATCAGCTCGACCGAACGGTCGATGATGATCGGCAGCGGCAGGTTCAGCGGGCCGAGCGAACCGGCGCCGGCGCCAATGGCGTCGCGCAGTTCGGCATCGGTGGCCATGACCAACGGACTGGCCACGCCAGGTTGCTGGGCAGCCTTGATTTCGTTGAGCTCGTGGTCGCCACGGATCACCAGAGCGATCAGCTTGCCTTCTTCTTCGGCGCGCACGATCAGGGTCTTGATGGTCTTTTCAATCGGCAGGTTGAATTTTTCCACCAGGGCCGCAATGGTCTTGGTCTCTGGTGTGTCCACCAGGCGCAGCTCTTCGGTTGGTGCCGGGCGGGACGTTTCCCGTGGCACGGCTTCGGCTTTCTCGATGTTCGCCGCGTAGTCGGAACCATTGCTGAACACGATATCGTCTTCGCCGGACTCGGCCAGCACATGGAACTCGTGGGAGCCGGCGCCGCCGATGGAGCCGTTGTCCGCTTCAACCGGGCGGAACTTCAGGCCCAGGCGCGTGAACACGTTGCAATAGGCCTGGTGCATGCGGTCGTAGGTGACCTGCAGCGACGCCTGGTCAGCGTGGAACGAATACGCATCCTTCATGATGAATTCGCGGCCACGCATCAAACCGAAGCGTGGGCGGATTTCGTCGCGGAATTTGGTCTGGATCTGATACAGGTTCAGCGGCAGTTGCTTGTAGCTGCTCAGCTCGTTGCGCATCAGGTCGGTGATCACTTCTTCATGGGTCGGGCCGGCGCAGAAGTCGCGGCCATGACGGTCCTTGAAGCGCAGCAATTCAGGGCCGTACTCTTCCCAGCGCCCGGATTCCTGCCACAGTTCAGCCGGTTGGGTGCTCGGCATCAACACTTCCAGAGAGCCGGCAGCGTTCATTTCTTCACGAACGATGGCTTCGACCTTGCGCATCACCTTCAAGCCCATGGGCAGCCAGGTGTACAGGCCGGAGGCCAGTTTGCGGATCATGCCGGCGCGCAGCATCAGCTGGTGGCTGATCACGACCGCGTCGGAAGGCGTTTCTTTCTGTGTGGCGAGCAAATATTGACTGGTACGCATGGTAGGCCGTTGTCGGTTGCTTGGACTTGAAATGACTCTGGATTGTACGGGCGCCGGCTGCTGGAGTACAGGCATCAGAATGCAGAGGGGTCTGTGGGAGCGGGCTTGCTCGCGAATGTGGAGTGTCAGTCGCTAAATCCTTTTCTCACCACCGTATTCGCGAGCAAGCCCGCTCCCACAGGTCAGTCTTCTGTCTGGGGAGCCAACTTCGCCCGCCGATTCTCCTGATACCAATGCAGAGCAATCAGCAGCAGCGTCGGCACACCCAGCATGCAGGTGATCAGGAAGAAATTGTGATAGCCGAACTTCTCTACCATCACCCCCGAATACCCGCCGATCAGGCGCGGCAGCAACAGCATGATCGAGCTGAGCAGGGCATATTGGGTGGCGGAGAACTTCAGGTTGGTCAGGCTGGAAAGGTAGGCCACGAATGCCGAAGTCGCCAGCCCGGAGCTGAAGTTATCCAGGGATATGGTGAAGATCAGCATCTGCAGGTCCGGGCCCATGTCGGCGAGCATCACGAACAGCAGGTTGGTGCCGGCCGAGGCCACACCGCCGATGAACAGAATCGGCAGGATGCCGAAGCGCACGATCAGCAGGCCACCCATGCCGGCGCCCACCAGGGTCATGATCAGGCCGAAGATCTTGCTGACCCCGGCGATCTGGTCCTTGGTAAAACCCTGGTCGATATAGAACACGTTGGCCATCACGCCCATCACGGTGTCGGACATGCGATAGGTGGCGATCAGTCCCAGCAGCAGCAACGCCTGCCAGCGATAGCGCAGGATAAAGTCGTTCACCGGCGTCAGCACCGGCGCCAGGCCACGGCGGCCCATGGCTGACAGGCATAGGGAGGTGAGGGTGATATAGAGGATGGCCCGCAGGAACGCGCGGTCTTCCATGAGTAAGTCCCACAGACTCATGCCGTGGAACAGCACGCTTTCGAAATCGGTGTTGAACAGCTGAGTGAACATCGCCGGCACCGACACCAGCAACACAATCAGCACAAACACAGACGCGAGTTGGTGCACGAAGCTGTAGCGCCCGGCTTGCAGTTGAGTGCGTAGCGGCACATTGGGTTCGCGCATGAACAGGGTGGTCAGCAGCGCCGGGATCATCAACACGCCGAACAGCACATAGGTGCCCGTCCAGGCCGAGTGTTTATAGTTGAAACCGGTGGAACCGAAACCCTCGGCAAAAAACAGTGCGCCCGCCGTGGCCAGCAAGGCGGCGATGCGATAACCGGACATATAGCTGGCGGCCAAAGCGGCCTGGCGGCTGTCGTCGGCGATTTCCAGGCGGTAGGCGTCGACCGCGATGTCCTGGGTCGCGGAGGCAAAGGCGACGATGACAGCGATAGCGATCAGCCAGGACAAATGTTTCTGCGGGTCGCAAAAACCCATGCCGATCAATCCGAGGATCACCAGCGACTGGGCCAGCACCAGCCAGGAACGGCGGCGCCCAAGCTTGCCGAGTAACGGCAGACGCCATTGGTCAAGCAGCGGCGACCACACCCATTTAAAGGCATACGCCAAACCGATCAGACTCGCATAGCCGATGGTCTCGCGCGCCACACCGGCTTCACGCAACCACACTGAAAGCGTCGAGAACACCAACATGTAAGGCAGGCCGGCGGCAAAGCCGAGCAACAACAGGACCAACGTCGAGGGGCTGGCATAGGCAGCGAGCGCGGCGCGCCAGGTTTTACGGGGCATGGGCTGGAGTCTGCCTCAGATTTGCGGAAACAAAGCGCGCACTCTAACCGCTGTGCTCTACCGGGCGCCAGCCATGGCGCTGAATATCCACGCGATTGTTGCGGACAGTGACGCCTTCATCGCGCAAACGCGCGCGCTGCTCGTCACCCGAGGCACTGCCCACCGGCAGACTTATCCGACCGCCGGCACCCAGCACGCGGTGCCAGGGCAGCTTGGTGTCTTCCGGAAGCTGGCTCAGGGTACGGCCGACCCAGCGAGCCGCACGACCCAGACCTGCCAGGTGGGCCAGCTCGCCATAGCTCACCACGCAGCCTGCGGGCACTTGCGCCAGGGTCAGGTACAGCGCGGTACGGCGCATTTCGGCGGGGCTTTGAGGGGATTCGGCAGCTTGGTTCACTGTGAGGCTATCCGTTGAAATCGTCGGCATTTTTGTAAGAAACGTCTGCAAACATGAAGGTGAGCATTGAACTCAACCCAGATCCTTGAGTCAGTCCTTGCTAAGACGTTATCTAACACGATAATGCCCTTTTTTCGCCAAGCCCGAGCCTCGAATCTGCTTATGTTGTCCAGAACCCTGTTGTGCCTCGCTGTTTTCAGCGCCTCCACGCCCTTGCTGGCCGATACCGTCTGGTTGAAGAACGGTGACCGCCTGACCGGCAAGATCAAGGTCTTCGACGGTGGCAAGCTGCTGATCCAGACCGATTACGCAGGCGCCATCCCGGTGGACTGGAAACAGGTGAAAACCCTGGAGAGCGACCAGGAACTGCTGGTCAAGCAGGACGCCTACACCGGCGAGAAAGCCAAGTCCCTGAAAGCTGCGGACGACGGCAAGGTGGTACTGGCCAACGGCGAAGCACCCAAGACCGTCGACCTGGCCAGCATCCAGCAGATCATCAAGCCCAAGCCTGTGATCGAAGACCTGGTGTGGAAAGGCAACGTGGACATGGCGCTGGACTATAAACGCGCCGACAAAGACACCAACGACTACGACATCGACTTCAAGACCACCGCCCGCCACGGCCAATGGCGCCATACCGGGCAGGGCGAGTACAACCGAGAGTTTCAGGACGATGTCACCACCACCGATAACTGGGCCCTGGAATACGACCTCGACCGCTTCCTGACCGAGCACTGGTTCTGGCAAGGCCGCTTGACCTATAAGCGCGACAAGGTTGAAGACCTGTCCCGCCAGCGCACCGTCGGCACGGGCCCTGGCTATCAGTTCTGGGACGATGAGCTGGGCGCCTTCTCCCTGGGTTCGCTGGTCAACCGCACCGACTATGAGTACGCCGACGGCGGCAAGGACAACTTCTATTCCCTGGCCATGAAGTGGAATTACAACCGCTACCTGGTGGGTAAGACGGTCGAGTTCTTCACCAATGGCGAAGTAGGCAAGCCCATCGCCGGCCCGGCGGAGTACTCGCTGGATGCGGAAATGGGCCTGCGCTACAAAGTCACCGAGTGGGCTTCGCTCAACCTCAAGGCCGAGCGCGACGTGATCAGCGGCGACTCCGACAGCAGCCTGAGCAAAACCCGCTACACCGCAGGCTTCGGCGTGGCCTGGTAACACGGGCGAACAAAACCTGCTTGGCAACCTTTGCCGATAATGATTACCTTGCGTTGAGATCCATTCCCATATGCCATGGGCGGCTGATTACCCGAGGAGTCATACGTTGAGCGCACAGGTTGCCAAGAACGCCCGAGAGCTGTTGCTCAAGGAATACCGTGGGGCTCTCTCCACACTGTCCAAAGCCATGCCCGGTTTCCCTTTCGGTTCGGTCGTGCCCTATTGCCTCGACGAGCTGGGTCGCCCGCTGATCCTGATCAGTCGCATAGCGCAGCACACCCACAACCTGCAGAAAGATCCCAAGTGCTCGCTGCTGGTGGGTGAGCGTGAGGCGGATGACGTACAGGCCGTCGGGCGCCTGACCTATCTGGCTGAAGCCGAAAAGCTGGTGGAGGGCGCCGCCATCGAGGCGGCTGCCGAGCGCTATTACCGCTACTTCCCTGATTCAGCCGACTACCACAAGGCCCACGACTTCGACTTCTGGGTGCTCAAGCCCGTACGTCACCGTTACATCGGTGGCTTTGGCGCGATTCACTGGGTCGACCAGTTGACCCTGGCCAACCCGTTTGCGGGCAAAGCCGAGCGCAGCATGATCGAACACATGAACAGCGATCACACCAAGGCCATTGCCCATTACGTCGACCTGACCGGTTTGCCGACCTCCGAGCCTGCACAGTTGGCCGGTATCGACAGCGAAGGCATGCACTTGCGTATAGGCCAATCCTTATATTGGTTGCCATTTGCGGAGTCTTGCAACACACCGATACAAGTACGCGAAGCCCTGGTTTCATTGGCCCACGCCGAGGTCTGGCCGAAAAAAGCCATCGTCGACGCTTGAATTCACGAAATGGCGACGTCATCTAAGGTGGACTGGCAAGGCATTCTTGCGTTGAGGAACCTTTTGATGCGCCCTTTTTTATTGCTCTTTCTGCTGTTCCCGGTGTTAGAGCTGTTCGTATTCGTTCAAGTCAGCAGTGCGATCGGCTTTTTCCCGGCGTTGCTGCTGATCATTCTCGGCTCGATGTTCGGCGTCCTGGTGCTGCGCGTCGCCGGTCTGGCCACTGCGTTGCGTGCGCGTGAAAGCCTGAACCGTGGCGAACTGCCCGCCCAGACCATGCTTGAAGGCCTGATGATGGCCCTGGCCGGCGGCCTGTTGATCCTGCCGGGTTTCATCAGCGACGTGGTGGGCCTGGTGATGTTGCTGCCGTTCACCCGCAAACTGCTGGCCAGCAAGATGCGCCAGCGCGCCGAAGAGGCTGCAATTCGCCAGCGGGCGTTCGCCGACGACCTGCAACCCCGTGGCGGCCCGCCCCCACGCCAGCCGCTGGGGCGCGAAGGTGATGTGATCGAAGGCGAGTTCGAACACCGCGACAGCAAATAACCGCTTCACTGGCACGGCACCTCAGGGTGCCGTGTTGCTTTCAGTCGTCGGCACACGCAAAAAAAATTACGCCGCGGCCCCTTGTAATAAGCTTATGCGCCCTTATGTAACGGTCACCGCAAGGTTTCTGGTGGTGACACTGGACAGACTTCCGCGTTTCGCTCCGCGAACCGCGACCGGCACCGCCGGAATTTAACCCGCCGGAATTGATACCGGCCGATGAAAAACACAATTAGGAGAGATCGACAATGAAGCTTCGTCCTCTGCACGACCGCGTCGTAATCCGTCGCAGCGAAGAAGAAAAGAAAACCGCTGGCGGTATCGTTCTGCCAGGTTCGGCTGCTGAAAAAGCCAACCACGGTGTGATCGTCGCTGCGGGCCCAGGCAAGACCCTGGAGAACGGTGATGTACGCGCGCTGGCCGTGAAAGTGGGTGACAAGGTTGTTTTCGGCCCTTACTCCGGCAGCAACACAGTGAAAGTCGACGGCGAAGACGTGCTGGTTATGGCTGAGAACGAGATTCTCGCTGTTCTGGAAGACTGATTTCCCCGCTCATTTTCCCGTTACTCCAAAGTATTTAAGGAATATCGATCATGGCTGCTAAAGAAGTGAAATTCGGCGATTCCGCCCGCAAGAAAATGCTTACCGGTGTCAACGTCCTGGCTGACGCAGTAAAAGCGACCCTGGGCCCGAAAGGCCGTAACGTGATCATCGAGAAGAGCTTCGGCGCTCCGACCATCACCAAGGACGGCGTTTCCGTCGCCAAAGAAATCGAACTGGAAGACCGTTTCGAAAACATGGGCGCGCAGCTGGTCAAAGACGTTGCCTCCCGTGCCAACGATGACGCAGGCGATGGCACCACCACCGCCACCGTTCTGGCTCAGGCCATCGTCAACGAAGGCTACAAGGCCGTTGCTGCCGGCATGAACCCGATGGACCTCAAGCGCGGCATCGACAAGGCGACCATCGCCATCGTTGCTGAACTGAAAAACCTGTCCAAGCCTTGCGCTGACACCAAGGCTATCGCTCAGGTAGGCACCATCTCCGCCAACTCTGACAATTCCATCGGCGACATCATTGCCGAGGCTATGGAAAAAGTCGGTAAAGAAGGCGTGATCACTGTTGAAGAAGGCAGTGGCCTGGAAAACGAACTGTCGGTTGTAGAAGGCATGCAGTTCGACCGTGGCTACCTGTCCCCGTACTTCGTCAACAAGCCGGACACCATGGTTGCCGAACTGGACAGCCCGCTGATCCTGCTGGTCGACAAAAAGATCTCCAACATCCGCGAAATGCTGCCAGTGCTGGAAGCCGTGGCCAAAGCCGGCCGCCCACTGCTGATCGTTTCCGAAGACGTTGAAGGCGAAGCCCTGGCGACTCTGGTTGTGAACAACATGCGTGGCATCGTTAAAGTCGCAGCCGTCAAGGCTCCAGGCTTTGGCGACCGTCGCAAGGCCATGCTGCAGGACATCGCTGTTCTGACCGGCGGTACCGTTATCTCCGAAGAGATCGGCCTGAGCCTGGAAAGCGCCACCCTGGAAAACCTGGGCAGTGCCAAGCGCGTGACCATTTCCAAAGAAAACACCATCATCGTTGACGGTGCTGGCGTTGAAGGCGACATCGAGTCCCGTATCGCTCAGATCCGTGCGCAGGTTGCCGAGACTTCGTCCGACTACGACCGTGAAAAACTGCAAGAGCGTCTGGCCAAGCTGTCCGGCGGTGTTGCAGTGATCAAGGTTGGCGCCGGTTCCGAAGTTGAAATGAAAGAGAAGAAAGCCCGCGTTGAAGACGCCCTGCACGCCACCCGTGCAGCCGTTGAAGAAGGCGTGGTACCTGGCGGTGGCGTTGCGCTGATCCGTGCTCTGGAAGCCCTGACCGGCCTGACCGGCGACAACGCTGACCAGAACGTCGGTATCGGTGTACTGCGTCGTGCTGTTGAAGCGCCGCTGCGTCAGATCGCTGCCAACTCCGGCGACGAGCCAAGCGTTGTGGTCAACGAAGTCAAGAACGGCAAAGGTAACTACGGTTACAACGCTGCGACTGGCGTCTACGGCGACATGATCGAAATGGGCATTCTGGACCCTACCAAGGTGACCCGTTCCGCGCTGCAAGCCGCAGCCTCCATCGGCGGTCTGATCCTGACCACCGAAGCGGCCATCGCTGACAAGCCGAAGGCTGAAGGCGCAGCTGGCGGCGGTATGCCAGACATGGGCGGCATGGGTGGCATGGGCGGCATGGGCGGCATGATGTAAGCCAGCCTTACCCGGCTAACTTAAAAGCCCCGCCTGCAGTGATGCAGGCGGGGCTTTTTATTGGGCGCTATCTGTCGATGAAAATGTGCGCCCCATCGGTAATTTTTTCATCGGCACTGTGTTCAATACGTGAAGCTATAGTGAAAATCTCGTTCAGCCGAAATATTGGTTGAAAACCTTTATCGACGTACCCCAAGGTCTATCCCTGAACCACACTTGGCCTTAAGCTGCGCGAGCCAACACGGCCGTTACCGCGTACGGAGATACTGCCCATGCGAATTCTATTGGTTGAAGACAACCGCGATATTCTGGCCAACCTGGCTGATTACCTGGGGCTAAAAGGCTATACCGTGGACTGTGCGCAGGACGGTTTGTCGGGCCTGCACCTGGCCGCTACCGAACATTATGACCTGATCGTGCTCGACATCATGCTGCCTGGTATCGATGGCTATACCCTGTGCAAGCGCCTGCGCGAAGACGCACGCCGTGACACGCCGGTGATCATGCTCACCGCCCGCGACCAACTGGATGACCGGCTGCAGGGCTTCAAGTCCGGCGCCGATGATTACCTGCTCAAACCGTTTGCCCTGTCGGAACTGGCCGCGCGCATCGAAGCCGTGCTGCGCCGTGCCCAGGGCGGCGGACGCCGCGCCCTGCAAGTGGGTGACCTGAGCTACGACCTCGATACCCTGGAGGTGACCCGCGAAGGTCGCCTGCTCAAGCTCAACCCCGTCGGCCTGAAGCTGCTGGCGGTGCTGATGCAGAAGAGCCCGCACGTGTTGCGCCGCGAAATTCTTGAAGAAGCCCTGTGGGGCGATGACTGCCCGGACAGCGACAGCCTGCGCAGCCACGTTCACCAGTTGCGCCAAGTGATCGATAAACCATTCGCCAAGCCATTGCTGCAAACGGTGCACGGCGTCGGTTATCGCCTGGCTGAGGGTCGAGATGGAGTTTAAGCAGAGCCTTGCTCAACGGATCATCATCGCCTTTGCCTTGATGAGTGCGTTGGTGGCGGGAGCCTTCGCCATGGGCATCGTCGCGACGGTGCACCTGGTGGAAGAGAAGCTGATCTCGGCAGGCTTGGGCGGCGACCTGCAGCGCCTGTTGCTGATGGACACGGTCGAAGACTGGCGGCACCGCCCCGAGCCGGATCAGTTGTTTTACTTCAGCGGTGGCCCTGGCGATTTTGAGTTACCCAAGGATTTGCGCCACCTAGAACCCGGTTTCCATGAAGTGTTCCGCGAAACGCTGTCGTACCATGCCATGGTCGAAGTGGTCGATGGCCGGCGCTACGTGTTGCTGCAGGATCAAAGCGATTTTGAAGAACGTGAGCGCGTACTGTTTGCCGTGGTGCTGGTGGGCTTTGTGCTGAGCCTGGCGCTGGCGGTGTTCCTTGGTTGGGTGCTGGCGCGCAAAGTGATGGCGCCGGTCGTGCGCCTGGCCCGCCAGGTGCGTCACCGTGATCAACTGCTGGGCCTGGCACCGCCGTTGGCACCGGACTACGCGGCGGATGAAGTGGGGGAGCTGGCCGTGGCCTTCGATGCCACGCTGGGGCGTCTGCGTCAGGCGCTGTCCCGTGAGCAGATGTTTACCAGTGATGTGAGTCATGAGTTGCGCACTCCGTTGATGGTGCTGGCCAGCTCCTGCGAACTGCTGCTGGAAAACCCGGCCATCGATCAGCGTGGGCGTAACCAGGTTGAGCGGATCGCCCGTGCCTGTGAAGAAATGCGCGAACTGGTGCAGACCTTCCTGATGCTGGCCCGTGCCGAACATGACGACGGCACCATGTCACCCCAGGTCAGCCTGGAGCAAGTGGCCGATGATCTGCTCGGGATCTGGCGTGACCCCATCGAGCGCAAGGGCCTGGAGTTGATCTACCAGCCGGGCAACCCCCTGGATACCCGGTATAACGCCACCTTCCTGCATGCTGTGATGGGCAACCTGCTGCGCAATGCCTTGCATTACACCGAGCAAGGGTTTATTCGCCTGACCTTGGAATCGAGCGGTTTTGTGGTAGAGGACTCAGGCGTGGGCATCCCCGAAGACAAGCGCGAAGCGATGTTCGAGCCTTTCGTGCGCGGCAACGAGAAACGCGGCGACGGCCTGGGCCTGGGTTTGTCATTGGTCCAGCGTATCTGCGAAAACCAGGGCTGGAGCGTGAGCCTCAGTACCATGGAACCCAATGGCTGCCGCTTTCATGTGCAATTGAGTCAGGGCAACGCCTGACTCCACCCTCTACCGCTATCCTGCCAGAGATCACCGTAATTCGGCGAAGATGGCCCCAGGCTATTGCTTGTGTCTGTAAAGTCTTGAAATGTATGAGATTGGACAGGACAAGTTTTTCACAACGGGTTGACCTGTTGATTACAGATTGCTGCTTAAGGTTGTAGGCATCAGCAACTGGAGGTCAGTGAGATGTCTACCCCGATCAAACTCGAATTTTCCGATAAGTACGACGACGAGCACGCCTACGAATATTTGCTCAAGCATCAGGACAATCTGGCTCGCCGGTTGTCCCACAAACGCGACGAGCAATTGGCCCGTGGCGCGCTGGCAATGGCGGGCGAGCCCGGTCTGGTGCTGGACTTGCCGTGCGGCGCCGGGCGTTTCTGGCCGCTGCTGGCCGAAAAACCCAACCGCGTCATCATCGGTGCCGACAATTCGGCGTCGATGTTGAAGGTGGCAACGGTCGCCCAACCCGCCGATGTGGTGAAACGGGTACGGCCCTTGCAAACATCTGCGTTTGATATCGATCTTCCGGATAACTCGGTCGACAGCATTTTTTGTATGCGCTTGCTGCACCACATTGGTGATCCAGCGCACCGACTGGTGATATTGCGGGAGTTTCAGCGTGTTACCCGTGACAGCGTGATCGTTTCATTGTGGGTCGATGGCAACTTTAAAGCCTGGAAACGCAAGCGCCTCGAAGGGCAACGTCGCAAGAAAGGTGAGCAGGAAGGTTACCAGAACAGATTTGTGTTACCGGCTGCTACTGTTGAAGCAGAGTTCGAGGAGGCCGGTTTCCGTGTCCAGGAGTCCCTGGACTTCATACCGCTCTACGCCATGTGGCGAGTGTATGTATTACGCAAGAGGTAACAGGATGGCAGTTGAGTGCGTAGCAGGCAGTCACGTAGCTCCCGAAGAGAGATTCGACTATTTCTGGCGCCAGCAGGGCGAGTGGGTTGAAGAGCCTAACCGTCGACGCGGTGGTGAGAGTGGCGTTCAGCGCGTGATCAGCGCCAACGGCCACTTGCTCTACAGCAAGCGCCAGACCGGGCATATCTACCGCAGTTGGTTGCATCCGTTTGGCCGCCCCACGGTATTGCGTGAGCGTGATGCCATCAAGGGCCTGCGCCTGTTGGATGTACGTGTGCCGGAGATGGTTTTTTGCCAAGCGCGCCGCGACCCCGAGCACCGCTGGCAGGCATTGCTGGTGACCGCGGCTCTTGAAGGTTTTGACGAAATTGAAAAGTGGTACGCCGCCGGTGGTCGTGAGCAATACGGCGAGTTGGTGCATGAGCGTGTGCTCAAGGAATTGGCTGGCACTCTGGCACGTATGCACCGGGGGCGCTGGCAGCATGGCTGCCTGTACATCAAGCATATTTTTGTACGGGTGACGGGCGAAGGTGACGCGGCCAACGTCGAAGTGGCGCTGCTGGATTTCGAGAAATGCCGCCAGCGCCTGACCGCTTATCGGGCCGCTTCCCATGACATGCTGCAATTGCGCCGCCATTCGTCGTGGAACGATACTGACTGGAAGAAACTCAGCTACTTTTACGAGACGGCGTTTGGCAGCGCTATCAAGGGTTTAAGCAGATGAAGCTAGAAATAGCACGAGGTGTGTTCCTGGTCGGGGCGTTGGGCGTTGCAGCCTTGGCGCTGGCGGCCTGGGAACAGCCTCGCACGCAGGTGCTCAGTGCGACGCAGGGTGGCGCGCAATGCCTGCTGCCGCGCGTCGCCAAGGCGAGCACGGCGGCCAAACCTGATCATGAGTTGTTGCTGTTCATGTTTGGGATGTCTCAAGGCATGAGGCCGCAGAGTTGAAACGATTCAAACCCCCGGGAAAGGGCTTCGCGATGCGAGGCCCTTTTTTTTGCCTGGGTGTTCAGGCCTTATCCGGTTTGGCCAGCAAGGTATAAATGCAAGGCAACACAAACAGCGTAAACAGTGTGCCGATCGACATCCCCGTCGCAATCACCATCCCGATATCAAACCGGCTTACCGCGCCTGCGCCCGTCGCGAAAATCAACGGCACCATGCCGAACACCATCGCTGCGGTGGTCATCAATACGGGTCTCAGGCGAATCGCTGCGGCTTCTTCCACTGCCTGCCGCGGTGTCAGGCCTGTGTCCTTGCGCAGCTGGTTGGCGAACTCGACGATCAGGATTCCGTGTTTGCTGATCAGGCCGATCAGCGTCACCAATCCGACCTGGGTGTAAATATTCATGCTCGACCAGCCTAGGAACAGCGGAATCAGCGCCCCGCAGATCGACAACGGCACCGTCACCAGGATCACCAAGGGATCACGGAAACTCTCGAACTGCGCCCCCAGCACCAGAAAAATGATGGCCAGCGCCAGCCCGAACGTTACCCACAGCGCCGCGCCTTCCTGGATAAATTGCCGGGATGCGCCGCTGTAGTCGAATGCATAGCCGGGCGGGGTTTCTTCAATGGCGATCTGGCGCACGGTGTCGATGGCCTCGCCCATGCTGACAATGGGAAACCCCGAGATCAACGCCGAGTTGAGCTGCTGGAACTGATTCAACTGCCGAGGGCGGGCGCGGTCGGTCAGGGTGATCAGGGTCGACAGCGGCAGCAGTTCGCCCTGGGCATTTTTCACGTAATAGTTGTTCAGCCAGTCGGGGTTGTCGCGATAAGCGCGCTCGACCTGGGCGATCACTTTGTAGCTACGACCATCCAGGGTGAACCGGTTGATTTCCGCCTCAGCCAACAGCGTCGCCAGGGTGCCGCCAAGGTCCTGCATCGACACGCCCATCTGCGCCGCCTTGGCGCGGTCGATGTCTACCACCACTTCAGGTTTGTCGAATGCCAGGTCGATATCGACAAAGGCAAACTTGCCCGACTCCATCGCACGCTTTTTCACGCGGTTGGCCACTTCCAGCAACGACTCGTAATCGTTGGCCGTATTGATCACAAAGCCGAATGGCAACCCTTCGCCCGTGCCCGGCAGAGAGGGCAGGTTGAAGCCGAACACCTGCAGGCCGGGAATCTGCTCCAGGCGGCTTTGCACTTCAGGCAGGATCTGCATCTGGGTACGGTCGCGCTCGTTCCACGGCTTGAGCAGGAATCCGCCGATGCCCGCTTGCACGCCATTGAAGCCGTTGATCTGGAACGACGAGTAGTACTCCGGGAACTCCTTGAAGATGTTGATGAACTCGTCGGTGTAGGTGTTGAGGTATTCCAGGTTGGTCGGCTGCGGCGCGCTGGCCATCATGAAGATGATGCCCTGGTCTTCGTCGGGCGCCAGTTGCGACTGAGTGAACTTGAGGAACACCGGGATCAGGCACAGCACGATCAACGCAAACACGATCACCACCGGTCGCGTGTTCAGGGTGCCGTGCAGCATGCTCTGGTAACGACGCTTGAGGCTGTCGAAGATCCGGTCAAGACGATGGGCCAGGCCGGAAGGGTTCTGATCGTGGCGTAACAGCAGCGCGCACATCATCGGCGAAAGGGTCAGGGCGACAATGCCGGAAATGATCACCGCCCCGGCCAGAGTCAGGGCGAATTCCTTGAACAAGGCGCCGGTGAGCCCTTCGAGAAAACCAATCGGCGCATACACCGCCGCCAGGGTGACGGTCATCGATACCACCGGCAAAGCGATTTCCCGTGCACCTTCCAGCGCTGCATCCAGCGGTGTCTTGCCTTCCTCGATATGCCGGTGGATGTTTTCCACCACCACGATGGCATCGTCCACCACCAGGCCGATGGCCAACACCATCGCCAGCAAGGTCAGCAGGTTGATCGAGTAACCCATCAACTGCATGAAAAACAGCACGCCGATCATCGACAGCGGGATAGTGATCACCGGGATCACCACCGAGCGCAGGGCGCCAAGGAACAGGAATACCACCACGATGACGATCAACACGGCTTCAAAAAGGGTCTTGACCACCTCGTTGATGGACGCCTGGATAAACAGTGTCGCGTCGTAGGCAATTTCTGCCTTGAGGTCGGGCGGCAACTGGGACTCCAGCTCCGGCATGATCTTGCGCACTTCCTTGATCACGTCCAGCGGGTTGGCGCTGGGTGTGGCCTTGATGCCGATGTACACCGACGGCGTGCCGCCAAACGAGCTGATGGCGTTGTAGTTTTCCGCGCCCATTTCCACCCGCGCCACATCCCGTAGCAGCACGCGGCTGTCGCCGTCGGTTTTAATGGTGATGGCGCCAAAGGCGTCGGCGGACTTGAGGTCGGTGTTGGCGTTGATACTGGTGACCACGAACTCGCCCTTCACCTCGCCGGCAGCGGAGAGGAAGTTGTAGCGGCGCACGGCGTCGGTGATGTCGCTGGCGCTGAGGCCGAAACCGGCCAGCTTCACCGGGTCGAGCCAGATGCGCATGGCGAACACCTGGTTGCCGAGGATCTCCGCTTCGGCCATGCCGGGCAGGGTAGCGAGCTTGGGTTGGATGACCCGCGACAGATAATCGGTAATCTGCGGATTGCTCAGTTGCCCGCTGGAGAAGCTGATGTACATCAGCGCCGAGGCGTCAGCCGCCTCTTTGCTCAGCACCGGGTCTTCGGCGTCTTGCGGCAGCTTGTTTTTCACCTCGTTGGCCTTGGCCAGCAGCTCGGTAAACAGGCGGTCGCTGTTGGCGCCGATACGCGCGTAGATCGAGATCACCGAGAAGTTCTGACGGCTCACCGAGGTCATGTAGTCGATGCCTTCGGCACTGGCCAGGCTTTGCTGCAACGGCTGGGTGATGTAGCCCTGGATGGTCTCCGCGTTGGCACCGGGGTAGGCGGTGGTCACCGTGATCAGGGCATTTTCCATGCTCGGGTATTGGCGCAGCGGCAACTTGCTGTAGGCCTGGAAACCCAGCAGCACGATCAGCAGGCTCACCACTATGGCCAGCACTGGCCGGCGGATAAAGACGTCGGTGAACTTCATGGCCTAGTGCCCTGCCGGCAGGTTTTTGTCCGGACTGATGGCAATGGGGGTGCCGTTATCCAGCTTCAGCTGGCCGGCGCTGACCACTTGTTCACCGGCCTTGAGGCCCTTGCTCACCAGCACCAGGCCGCCGCGTCGCTCACCGGTCTCGACGAAGCGTCGTTCGGCAATCAGCAGTGGCTTGCCATCGGCGTCCTTTTCCACCTCGCCGGCCTCGGTCTTTTTCTCGGCCACGGCGTACACCGAGTTGCCGTAGAGGGTGTAGGTGATCGCGCCTTCAGGCACCACGATCTGCGGGGCGGGGTTGGACAGTAGCACATCCAGGCTGGTGAACATGCCGGGCAGCAGCTTGCCCTCCGGGTTGGCCAGGGTGGCGCGCACCAGCACATTGCGCGTGGTGTTTTCGACCTTGGGGTTGATCGCGCTGATGCTGCCGGGGAACTGTTCGCCGGGATAAGCCGAGACTTCCACCTGCACGGCTTGCCCCAGGGCGACCTTGGGCACAGAGTGCTCAGGGATATAGAAATCGACGTAGAGACTGCTGATGTCCTGCAGGGTAGCGATTACTGTGCCACTGGCGAGGTAGTCACCCACGTCTACCTGACGAATGCCGATAGTGCCGCTGAACGGCGCAACGATGTGTTTCTTCGCCAACGACGCCTTGAGCTGATTGACCGTGGCCTTGTTCTTCTGCAGTTGCGCAGAGAGGCGATCGAATTCGCCTTTGGAGATGGCCTGGCTGCCCACCAGTTGGCTGCCGCGACCGTAGTCCAGTTGCGCCAGGCCGAGATCAGCCTGGGCGGTTTCCAGCAGCGCGCTTTCGACCGCGCTGTCGAGTTGCACCAGCGGTTGCCCGGCCTTGACCTTCTGCCCGGACTCGAACTGCACGTTCTTGACCGTACCGGCAATTTCCAGGCTCAAGTTCACCCCTTGCAGCGCCTTGAGCGTGCCCACCGAGGGTAAGCGCAGTTGCCAGGGGTGTTCAGCCGCCGTCGCGACCGCCACACTCACGGCCGGCTTGGGCTTGGAGAAAACCTGAATCTGCTGATAGATGGAAAAGGCTTTATAGCCCCCCAGCAGCAGGACGATTAGCAGGACGACACCCAACATGATCAGCATGCGACGGCGCAGCATATTCCGCTTCCTTGGAAAACTTTGGCAGACGTTTTTTTTGTAGAAGTGTAGTGGGTATTCCAGGCGGTGTTTATCACCGGTTACAGGGCCAGGACTGGCCCTGTTCAGAGGGGCGTCAGATCAGATGCAGATGGTTATCCCAGAGCCCTGCCGGCAATTCCAACGGTTTTGCTACCAGCTGTTTCTGGCGGCAATCGTAGAACCGGCAACGGCCTTGGCCCGAGGTCACGACAAACCCGTCCTCTACCGCACCGACACCGGCACAGTCGGGTAACGGCCCATCCAGATGCAACTCGCCACTGTCCATGTCCCAGATAAAGAAGCGGTTGCCCCGTGGAGCGGTCAATGCCACCAGGCGCAATTCACTGTGCACGGCGACACTGGCGGTGTAGTGTCCCATGGCCTGCAACTGCTCATCGGCCACGGGAAATGCCACGAATGGCTGGCCCGGCCGCTTGATCGCCAACAACTCGGAACGCTCCTGGGACGGCCCCATGAACTGCTGCCCGGTGAGGATGGTGCCATCGCTGGCGATTCCCATATGGCGCACGCTGTTCATCTGCTGGCCGAGGGTTTCCTTGCTGATCAGCGTACCGTCGCGGTGCATCAGCACCAGGCTCGGTTCCATGGCGTTGAGGTTCATTTCCACGCGGCTTTCGGCTTCGGTGCGAATGCCGCCGTTGGCCACCACCAGGGTTTCGCCATCGGGCATCCACGACACCTGATGCGGGCCGATACCGTGGGTGGAGATCTCGCCGGTATGCACCAGCCGCTCGCCTTCGAACCTGTATACGCCGAGCAGGCCACGACCGGGGTCGGTCGTGTCGTTCTCGGTGGCGTACAGCCAGTCGCCGCTCTGGTGGATGACCGCGTGGCCATAGAAGTGGCGATTGGCCTTGGAGGTGATGGTTTGCAGCAGCGTGCCATCCCGCAGGTCGATCAGGTAACTCTCGGTGCCCGGACGACGGGCGACAAACAGCGCAATCGGCAGCGTCGGGTGGTTGATGATGTCGTGGCAACGCTGGCCGACCTGGGTGGCAAACACCTGCTTGCCGTCCAGGCGATAGCCCACGGCGTAGTGCTTGCCGTCTGCGTCATCCCGCGCCGAGAGCAGCAGCGGGCCCTTGTCTTTACCTTTGAACAGCGTCCAGCCACCCAATGTGAGCGCACTGAGCAGCACGCTGCCTACGGCCAAAGCTTGTCGCCTGAGCATCATCAGTCACCGTCGTTGGCGTTAAAGCCCAGTTGGATGCCCAGCGCCTTGGCCAGTTCGCCTTCGTGCAGGCGGTGGACGACGTTGAGGCTGTCGTAGATATCGTTGAGCTGCTGGCGTCCGGCGTCGTCGGCCAGCAGTTCATTGAGGGTGCGCTGGTTGCTGGCGAACAGTTTCAGCGACGCGGCATAGGCGGCGTCAATCTTGTCGGCCAACGGCTTCTGCTCGGACGGCAGCAGGCCACGCAAGCCTTTGTTGTCGACGCCGACCCATACGGTCTGGGCCGCCGCGAGGCTGGCTTCCAGGCTTTGCAGGGAGGACTGGCTGCGCCACGCATCAGCCTGGAAGGGCTGCGGGATGCCCTTGGTCTGGCGACCCATCGGCGTGCCAAGTTTCTTTTTCAGGGTGTCCAGTGCGGTCACCTGGACGCGCAGCAGATCGGCAATGGCTTCGTGGGAATCGGCATAGCGCTGATTCGGAAACGTGCTCATCTGCGCCAGCATGCCGTCGGTGCTGTTCCAACTGGCCAGGATCTCTTCGGCCAGGGCCTTCTGACGGTCGCCGATGGCCACCAGCAGCGGGCAGTAACGGGCTTTTTGGGCGTCGTCGGCGAGGTCGGTCCTGGCGTCGTAGAGGATGTATTCGTAGGCGGACAGGCCTTGTACCACCACGCTGGATTTGGCCAGGGCGGCGCCGTCGATCTGCGGCTGGCTGGCGACCAGTTGTTCGACCTGACGCCCGACCAGGTTCTTCTTGTCCGGCCAGAACTGGACCTGCCACGAACGGTTGCCCTCGGCCAACGGGCCGATCAACAGCGGTTGCAGCTCGGCCCAGGCCTTTTGCGCGTGCAGGAAGTCTGCACGGGCCGTGTCCAGGCTCTCCTTGCCTTGGCAATAGGCCAGGGCGCTGACGGCCAGTTGGCGGTCGGCTTCGACCCAACGGCTGTAGGTCGGCAGGATCACTTGCTTGGCGATGGCCGCCGAGGTCACCGCTTGCGGGTCTTGCGGCGAGCAGGCGCCGAGGGCAAGCGCGGCCAGGCTGGTGAACAACAACTTGGGACGGAACATGTCGAGCTCCCTTCTGTAATTGGGGCGAAGCTTATAAAGAATTCAGGAACGCCAGCAACGCGGCGCGCTGTTCGGCATTAAAGGACAACACGTGTTGCTGCGCCGCTTGTGCTTCACCGCCGTGCCACAGCACGGCTTCCAGCAGGTTGCGAGCGCGGCCGTCATGCAAGAACTGGGTGTGGCCACTTACGGTTTGTGTCAGGCCGATGCCCCACAACGGCGGCGTGCGCCAGTCACGGCCACCGGCCTTGAATTCGCTGCGGTTGTCGGCAAGGCCTTCGCCCATGTCGTGCAACAGCAGGTCGCTATAGGGGCGGATCACCTGGTTGGCCAGCTCTGGTTCGGCGGCATTGGCCGCCGTGGTGAACACGGGCTTGTGACAGCCTTGGCAGCCGGCTTGGTAGAACAGATTTTTACCGGCCAGGACCTGCGGTTTATTCACGTCGCGGCGCACCGGCACAGCCAGGTTGCGGGTGTAGAACAGCACCAGACGCAAGATATTGTCGCTGACTTCTGGCTCGCCATCGGGGCCATTGCCGTTGGGGGCCTGTTTGCAGGCGACTTGCGCATCGGTGCAGTCATCGAAGGGTCTCAGGGAGGTGGTGAGGCCCATATCACCAGAAAACGCGTGAACATTTTGTTGATTGAGGTTGGGCTGCCCGGCTTTCCAGCCGAAACGCCCCAGCACGGTTTTTTGCTGGGCGTCGTCCCAGACCCAGTTGGCGCGGCCGACGATGGCTTCTTTGTCAGCGGTCTTGGGGTCGGTGTTGCGCAGGATATCGGCGTCGCTGATGGCTTCGAGCAGGCCCAGGCCGATCATTGGCGGGGCGACGCGCGCGGAGAAGCGTGTGTCCGAATGCATCGGGCCGTAGCCGAGTTGGGTGATTTGCAGGTCCGGCTTGCGTAGTTCAATCACCGTGCCGTCTTTGAAGGCCACGTTGACCGGCGTGTAATCGACCCGCACTTTGCCTTCAGGCAGCACGCCCGGCACGGCCATGTCCTGCAATTGCCCGCCGTAGACCGGTTCGGGCACCACGCCAAGCTGTTCGATGAGCTTGGCATAAGGTGCTGCATCCGGAATCGACAGGCGCACCAGCATCGACACCGCATTGGCCGCGTCGGGTAACGGCGGATGCCCGCGACCGTCCTTGATATGGCAGTTCTGGCAGGCATTGGTGTTGAACAGCGGGCCCAGGCCATCACGCGCGGTGGTGGTGGACGGCGCGATCACCCAGGGGCTGCGAAAAAAGCTGTTGCCCACGCTGAAATCCAGGCGACGGGTGGGCGACAGGTTGGCCGAGGGCAGTGAAAATGCGTTCTGATCGCGCTTGTTCACGGTCGCAGCACCGCCGGCCCGTGACTCACCCGGCTCGGCCTTGGTAAACCTGGGCGCGTCATCGCAGGCGGTCAGGCTCAAGGCCAGCACGGCTGCGGACAGGCGAAAAAGCGAACGGAACATCGAGTTTCCCGGACGAAGGCGAAAAATAAGGTCGCAAAGTCTAACAGGGCAGGGCGCAATGAATAAGAGCAATTATCGTTTGGTCGAACCCGATTCAATCCCGCTAGAATGGCCGCACATTTTTCTCAGGAGGTGGCCAATGCAGGCTCTCGACGCTTTGCTCAACCGTGTTTCCGTGCCGCGTTTGCTCGAGCCGGCACCGACCCAGGAGCAGCGCGACGTGCTGTTCGCCGCCGCCATGCGGGCGCCCGACCACGCTCAGTTGCGCCCTTGGCGCTTCCTCACCGTTGAAGGCGCCGCCCGCGAACAGATGGGTACGCTGCTGGCCGAGGCTGCGCGCCTGCAAGACGCCGATGCGCCGCAAGCCGCCATCGACAAAGCCCAGAACGGCCCATTGCGCGCGCCGTTGGTCGTGGTGGTGATTGCCTGTTTGCAGGAGCACTTCAAGGTGCCGAAATCCGAGCAACTGCTGGCTGCGGCCTGTGCGGCCCACGGCATCCTCCTGGCGGCGTATGCCCAGGGGATTGGCGCCGTGTGGCGCACCGGTGAATTGTCCTACTCGGCCCATGTCGCCAAAGGCCTGGGGCTGACGGCAGACGAGGAAGTGATTGGCTTCCTCTACCTGGGGACACCGCAGAACCCGCCGCGCACAGCGCCCAAGGAAGATGTGGCGGCGTTTGTCAGTGCCTGGACCGGCGTTTAAACCCTGAACTGATCCATCAGTTTCATCTGCTGGCTGGCCAACGCGTTGAGTTGGCTGCTGATGGCCGCCGACTCGGTGGCCTGGCCGGTGAGCGTTTCGGTCACAGTGCGGATCGCCGAGACGTTGCGGTTGACCTCTTCGGCCACGGCGCTCTGTTGTTCGGCGGCGCTGGCGATCTGCAGGTTCATGTCGCTGATCACGGTGACGGCATCGCTGATCTTGCCCAACGCCTGCACCGCCTGATGGATCTGCCCGGCATTGCTCTGGGCCTGGCTCTGGCTCGAATGCATGGTCGCCACCACGCCACGGGTGCCGCTCTGGATGCGTTCGATCACCAGGCGGATTTCCTCCACGGAGTCCTGGGTGCGCTTGGCCAGGTTGCGTACTTCGTCGGCCACTACCGCAAAGCCACGGCCACTTTCCCCGGCGCGTGCCGCCTCAATGGCAGCGTTCAGCGCCAGCAGGTTGGTCTGCTCGGCGATGCTGCGGATCACTTCCAGCACCGAACCAATCTGCTCGCTGTTGACTGCCAAGGCTTCGACTTCGCCTACGGCCTTGCTGACTTCTTCGGCCAAGGAGGTGATGTCGCGGGTGCTCTGCTCAATGATCGACATGCCTTCGCGCGCTGACTGGTCAGCACCCCGTGCCGCGCTGGCCGCATTGGAGGCACTGTTGGCGACGTCATGGGCAGTGGCGCTCATCTCATTGGACGCGGTAGCCACCTGGTCGATTTCGCGGAACTGCACCTGCATGCCTTCGCTGGTCTGGCGTGCAATGGCCGATGACTGATCGGCGGTGCCACGGGCTTCGGTGATGCTGTGCTTGATCTGCGCGATGGTCGGTTGCAGCTTGTCGAGGAAGCGATTGAACCAGTTCACCAGTTCTCCGAGTTCATCTTTTTTGGTGTAGGCCAGGCGTTGAGTGAGGTCGCCGTCGCCGCTGGCGATGTCCTTGAGCATGGCGGCCACGCTGTTGATCGGACGGGTCACGCCGGTGGCGGTCAGCCAGATCAGCAATAAACCCAGCAGGCCGGCAGCGGCGCCCACCAGCAAAGCCTTGAGGGTGCCGCTGGCCTGGGCTTCATCGAGTACGCCCTGGAGTTTGTTGGCATCGGCAAGCATTACGTGTCTAGGCAGCTTGATCACCACGCCCCAAGCTTTCGCGTCGGTAATGGGCTTGACCGAGTAGACCGCACGAATGGTATCGCCCTGTTCGCGGTTGACGCGACTGTCACTGGCCAGCAATTGCACGATTTCCTTGCCTTCGGCGCCAAGGGTGTCGATCAGGTTTTTTCCGACCCTGGCCGGCTCGCCGCTGTAGGCGGCAATCACCCCGCTGCTGGAGATGATTTCCAAATGCGCGGCGCCTTGGAACAATTCCTTTTGAGCTGCGTCGGTGAGCGCTTGCAGACTGTTCAGAGCGATATCGACCCCCACCACGCCGATTACGTTGCCGTCCACGATCAACGGTAGGGAGATAGTGGTCATCAGCACGGGTTTGCCCGCCACGGTGTCTTCGTAGGGGTCAAGCAGGCAGGTGCTGCGGGTATCCCGAGGGCAGGTATACCAAATGTTGTAGGGCGTACCGCTGAGGTTGAGGGTGGTCTTGGTCAAGTCATCTTCGACCATGATGGTGTTCAGGCCTTCACCACCGGCGCGGCTCCAGTAACTGGAGAAGCGGCCTTTTTCGTTGGACACGCGGGCTTTGTCGTCAATGAATTCGCTGTCCTTGCCATCCAGTCCATTGGGTTCGAATGACAACCAGATACCCAGCACTTTGCTGTTGCGCTCGAACGTGGTCTTGAGGCTCTGGTTGAGTTCTTCCCGCAAGGCGCCGGGTTCCAGCGAGCGCTTGGCCGCCAGGGCGCGCAGGTCCTTGACCTGGTCGGCGAGGGCCGTCACCACCAGCAGGTTTTCGCCAAAGGTTTTCTGCAATTGCACGGCCTGTTCGGCGGCTTTGGATTGCAGCAGGCTCTGCACGCTATTGGTGAGCATTCGCGAGCTTGAATCGCTGATCAGGCGGTCGTTCTGGTCGGTTTCGTAGAGGTTGATGCTGATGATCAGCGCGATCACCCCCAACAGGCAAAGGCCTGACAGCAGCACTATTTTCAAGCGAATGGAGAGGGTGTCGAACATAGGTTCACTCATGAATGGACTTGTTGGAAAGCACGCAGTGCAGGCCAAGTCCATTCAGCGCTATGTCTGAAACATCGGCGCCACATATCAATTCATGAGATAGAGGCGATGAGCGGTCGGAGAACCCACGCGCGCAGCGTTATACAGGGGCTGCAAGCCGTTCCGGACGTGACCAGATCCACAGGTTGCCCAGGCTCATCCCGGCAATTGCCAGGTAGATCGGCCAGCCGTGATCGAGCATCACCAGCATCAGGAGGGCGCACAGCAGCATGCTCACGGTGGCACTGACTTTGGCCCGGCGGGCGATGATCTTGCCGTTGCGCCAATTGAACAGGATCGGTCCGAACAGCCGGTGGTTTTCCAGCCAGGCGCTGAGGCGCGGTGAGCTTTTGGTGGCGGCCCAGGCGGCGAGCAGGATGAATTCGGTGGTGGGCAAACCCGGCACGACAATCGCCACCAGCCCGATGCCCAGGCTGACGTAGGCCAGCAGGCCGAAGAGGATCCGGGCGATTTTCGAGGTGGATTGGATTTTGCCGGTCATGGGAGCATGCAGAGTAGATAAAAAACAGCTTGGAATGTGGTTTAAATGTGGTATCGCATTCCAAGCGAGGGATCAGGCCAGTTCAGGGGCGCTAGCGTACGCCTGTTCCAGCAAGACGGTGAAGCGTACAAATGCGTCGATCGCGCCTTTTTCCACGGCGGCTTCTTCTTCGGCACTGAATTCCATGGCGTCGAGCGTACGGGTGAAGCTTTTCCAGCCTTCGGCACGTCCACCGGCCGGCTCACCCAGGTGACGGGCACCGAAGGTTTCGCTCAGGCCCAGGCCAACGGCGCGCTTGATCAGAAATGCGGCGCCCAGCTTGGAGCCTTCGGACACGAACAACCAGCCCAGGGCTTCGGCCTTGCTTGGGTTTTTCACGGCACCGGCGACCGGAGCGGGCACGTCGGTGTCCAGGTCGCCCAGGTCCAGCTTGGCGGCTTCGGCGCGGCAGCGTTCGGCCAGGTCCGGCACGATCTTGATCAGTTCGGCATCGTTGTACAGGTCGACCAGTTCCGACTGGAACAGGTACTGCGCCACCACGAAACGGGCGAAGTTGGCTTGGGTTTCAAACGGGGCGTGGGCTTTGACCAGGGCGTCGAGCTTGGTGTGTGGCTCGTTAGTGATCTGGTTCAGGCGCTGGGAGCGTAGGCTTGGGCGTTCTGCGGTAGGAGAAGCGGTCATGAAAAAGTCCTTGAGAAGGGGGGGCGCCTGGGTGCCCTAAAGAGAGCTGTTATCAACTAGACGAACAAGAAGACGCGGCACAGTAAAAAATCCTCACCTCATCGATGAAATTTCGGTGAGGCGAGTGGGGCGGATTAAATGTCCCAGACCAGGTTGATCGCAAAGTTGCGGCCCGGCTGGGTCAGGCGGTCGAGGTTGGCCGGGGAGGTCACGCCCGCTTCGCCGACACCGTCGTAGCTGCGTACGTCGTCCCAGTTCCAGTACTTCTTGTCGGTGAGGTTGTAGAGGCCGCCATTGATGGTCACGTCCTTGGTGACTTTGTAGAAACCGGTCAGGTCGAGGACGCCGAAGCCTGGGGTTTTGAATGGGCCAGTGGTGCTGCCGTCAGGCGCGTGGAAGGTGGTGCTGTCGACGCGGTTCTGCTTTTTCACCAGGGTCCAGCTCAGCAGGCCGCCGTAGTTGCCCTGATCGTAGCCCAGGCCGAATACGCCCTTGAGCGGGTTGACGCTGTTGAGCGCCTCGCCGTTATCGTCGTTGCGGCCATAGGTGTAGCCAACCGAACCCTGGGTATACAGGCCTTGCGGTGCGCCGAACGCATCGAGGTTCAGGCGACCTTTGGCTTCGATCCCCTTGATGGTGGCGTGCTTGATGTTGTTGGCTTCGAATTGCTGTGATGTACCGCCGGCGACGGAGGCGTCTTCGTCGATGAAGTTGCGGTATTTGTTGTAGAACACGGCGATATCAAACGAGCCGGAATCGAAGTTGCCGCGAATCCCGGTTTCCACGCCCTTGCTGCTTTCCGGCTTGAGGTTCGGGTTGGGCTCGACGGTGTAGCCCTGTTGCAGGTTTTCAAAGCGGCCGTACAAGGCTTTGGCCGACGGCGTGCGGAAGCCTTCGGCGTATTGGCCGAACCAGGTGTAATGATCGGTCAGCGCATAGGTCAGGCCGAATTTCGGCGTGACACGGTGCCAGGTTTTTTCCTTGTCACTGTGAGCGTAGATCCGCGTTGGGTCGACGGTGTTGAGGAACTCTTCAGTCAACTTGGGTTTTAGTCGGGTGTAGTCGTAGCGCACGGCAGGCAGGAAGGTCCATTTGTCCCAGGTGATCTGGTCCTGAGCGAACAGCGAGTAGGTGTTGATGGTCGGGTCCGGGAAGTCGCTGGCTTTTCTCACGCTGTCGCTTGCAATCGGGCTGGGCGCGCCGATGGCCGTGCAACCGCCGCCAACAGCCAGGCAGCTGGCTGCGCCTTCACGGGAGCCGGTGACTTTCTGTTGTTTGAGGGTGGTGCCGTAGGTCAGTTGGTGATCGGTTTCACCCAGGCTGAAGGCCTTGTTCAACTGTGCGTCGAATACCCACTGCTTTTCTTCATAAAGGGTTTCGCGGGTGCGCAACACACGGCGTGAGGGCTGATAGATCTCGGCGGTGGTCTGGTCAGTCTTGGCGATCTGGTAGTTAAGGCGGGTCTTGATCTGATCGGCAATCGGCGAGTCGAGGGCGAAGCGGTTTTCGATGCCAAAACGCTCGCGGGTAATGGTGTCGTTGCCCGACCGCGCACGGTAGAAGTTGAAGCCGCGCCCGCCGGTGAACGGTCCGCCCACGGCACTCTTGAGGTTGACGTCGCGATCGTCCTTGAATTTCTCGTAAGTCAGGCCCAGTCGGTTGTCATCGCCATAATTCCAACCCAGTTTGGCCAGCACGTTGGTCGTGCGTGCATCCTCGGGGTTGGCACCGGTACGCGCCAGGCCCGTGGCGTTGTTGCCATCGTAGGATTCCATCTCGTGGCCGTTGCGCTGGCTCAGGTGCAGCAAGCCGTCGAAGTCCTGCACGCGACCGGCGACGGTGCTGGAGGTCAGCCAGCTTTCGTCGGCGGAGCTGTAGCCGGTTTTCAGGCGGGCGCCGACGTCCTGGCCAGGCTTGATGATGTCGTCCGGGTCGAGGGTGAAGTAACTCACCGCACCGCCGATCGCGCTGCTGCCGTACAGGGCCGAGGCCGGGCCGCGCAGGATCTCCACGCGCTTGACGATTTCCGGGTCGACGTAGTTGCGGCGGGTCTTGGCGTAAGGGCCGTTGAAGAAGTTGTCCGGCACTTCCACGCCATCGACCTGGGTGAGGATGCGATCGCCGTCGATGCCGCGAATGTTGTAGCCCGAATTGCTCGAGCGGCCACCGGCACCGCCTACCGAGACGTTGGGTTCGTAACGCACCAGTTCACGGATGGTATTCACGTTCTGGCGGTCCAGCTCCTCGCGATCATGCACGCTGACGGTGCTCGGCACGCTGTTTACATCCTGCTCGTTACGGGTGGCGCTGATGGTCACCTGTTGCAGGTTGAGGGTGCTGCCCGCTGAGCGTTTTTCCAGGACGATAGTGTTATTGCCCAGTTTGCGGTAGCTCAGGTTGGTCCCCACCAACAGCCGGTCCAGGGCTTTTTCCGGCGACAACGGGCCGCGTACGCCAGGAGACGACACACCCTGGCCCAGCTCCGCGGGCATGCCGACTTGCCAGCCGGTCACAGCGGTAAACGCGTTGAGTGCCGAGACCAGCGATTGCTGCTCGATGCTGAAATTGTAGTTGCCGTGGCTGCGGGGAGCGGGTTCGGCGGCAGTGGCCGCCATGACAGGCGCAACGGCCAGCAAGATGGCTGCAGTCAGCAAGGACAAAACGGGCGAAGAGGACCGGCGGTTGAAACGAGAGGACATCGAGAGCGCTCCGGAGTACGAGTCTTATAGTTGCGAACTGAAACAAATAGGAATCAGTTGCATTGGCTAAGACGAGACGTACCACCCTCAGCTATCGAGTAAAAATAATTCTCATTTAGTTCAGGATCACCAGCGCCGGGTATTCCGACAGCTTCGCCGAGGTGATGTGGGCCAGTGAGCGCACCACGTCCAGAGGCTGGTCGAGGCGGTAATTGCCGGTGACGGCGACGCTGGCGAGTTGGTCGTTGGTGTTGACGATCCAGCCGGGGTAATAGCGACGCAGCTCGGCGAGCACTTCGCTCATCGGGCAGTTTTCGAAGATCAGCCGGCCTTGTACCCAGGCCAGGTCCTTGTTGGCGTCCAGCTTGGCCGGCTGGCCGAAGCCCTTGGGCCCGATGCGGATACTCTCGCCGGCGCGCAGACGCACGCGGGCATCGTTGAAGGTGTTGCTCAGGTCGACATCGCCACGTTGCACCTGTACCTGGGCTTCGCCATTGAGGTAACGCACGGCAAACGCCGTGTCGCGCACGCTGGCGCGCACGGGACCGGCGTCGATCTCCAGGGGCAGGCCGTGGTTGGGCACGATTTCGAAAAATGCCTCGCCCTGATACAGGCGGGCGATACGCTGGTGATCCTTGATGTTGCTGGAAAACGCCGAGTTGGTGTTGAGCAGTACCTTGGAGCCATCGTCCAATTGCAGGCGCTGGCGTTCGCCCACCACGGTGAGGTGGTCGGCTTGCAGGCGCATCGGCAGGTTGCTGAAGCTGAACAGGCCGATCAGCAGCACGGCGGCGGTGGCCAGCGGTTTACAATGGGGTTTGATCCGGCGCCAGGCGCTGGGTTTACGTGGCGCGGCCAGTGCGACGGCGGCGCTGTGTACCGGCGCACCACCCCAGGCGGCCTGGGCCTTGGCGAAGGCGTGGACGTGGGCGGGATCGTCGGCCAACCAGGCTTCGAACTCGGCCTGCTGCCCTGGTTGCGGGCGTTGCAAGGCGATCAGCCAGTCGAGGGCTTGGTCCATAGCCGTGTCTTGCAGCACCTCATGAGCCAGCTCATGGGGGCGCAGTTTATTCGGGTCCGTCACGGTGTCCCTCGGGTCTTCGCCACGTTCTATTCAACTTTCCTACCGTTTGGGTCGACGTTTCTGTGGGATGAAGCTTAAGGCCGATCCAGCCGGTCGGCCACACCTACACAGATGGCCATGATCAATTTGAGTTCCTTTTGCACGGTGCTCAAGGACACTTCCAACTGATCGGCGATTTCCTGATAGCTGCAGCCGTGCAGGCGGCTGAGGATGAAAATCCGCTGTTGGCGGGCGCTCAACTGGCCCAGGCTGACACTCAGGGCCTCAAGCATTTGCTCGGCCTGGGTGGCATCTTCGGGGGTGCTGATGGGGGCGGCGACGCTTTGCAGGACGTCCAGCGGAACATCTTCCTGCAACGTACGGGCCTGGATCCTGCGCGCACGCAGGTGATCCAGCGCCAGGTTGCGCGCGGTTTGATAAACGAAGGGTTCGAGGTGGTCGATCGGCCGTTCACTGAGGGCCCGGGTAACGCGCAGGTAGGTTTCCTGCAACAGGTCCTCGGCGGTGCTGTGGTTATTCACCATCCGCTGCAAGGTGCGAAGCAGAATCACCCGTTGGGTGAGAAAGACATGGTTGAAGCGAGATTGGCTCACAGTGATACCAGACCGATTTGCAGTTAATGATAATGCTTATCATCAACTCAATTGGCAAGTGGCTATTTCTGTGAGCCTTTACCTGAGGATTACTCGGCGTTACACAGCGCCAGGCAGTTATCCAGCATACGGTTGGAGAAGCCCCATTCATTGTCGTACCAAGCCAGCACTTTCAGCAATTTACCGCTGACCTTGGTGTGATTGGCATCGAAGATCGACGACAACGGGTTGTGATTGAAATCGCTGGAAACCAGCGGCAGGGTGTTGTAGCCCAAAATCTTCGAATGCTGGCTGGCATCCTTGAGCAGCGCGTTGACCTGTTCGGCAGTCGCTTCTTTCTTCAACTGCACGGTGAGGTCCACCAGCGACACGTTGATTACCGGTACACGCACCGCCATGCCGGTCAATTTGCCCGCCAGTTCCGGCAGTACCAGGCCGACGGCTTCGGCGGCGCCGGTCTTGCTCGGGATCATGTTCTGGGTGGCCGAACGCGCGCGGTACGGGTCGGTGTGGTAGACGTCGGTCAGGTTCTGGTCGTTGGTGTAGGCGTGAATGGTGGTCATCAGGCCGCTTTCGATGCCCAGCTCGCGGTGCAGCACTTGCGCCACAGGGGCCAGGCAGTTGGTGGTGCACGACGCGTTGGAGATGATCTGGTGGGATTGACGCAGAATGTCATGGTTCACACCGTAGACCACGGTCGCGTCCGCACCCTTGGCGGGTGCAGAGATGATCACCTTGCGTGCGCCGGCGGTAATATGGGCGGCAGCCTTGTCGCGGTCGGTGAACAGACCGGTGCATTCGAACACCACGTCAATCGTGAGCGCAGCCCACGGCAGGTCAGCCGGGTTGCGAATGGCACTGACTGCAATCCGGTCGCCATTGACGGTCAGACTTTCCTGATCGTGGGCGACCTCTGCGTCGAAAGTGCCATGCACGGTGTCGTATTTGAGCAGATGAGCATTGATCGAACTGTCGCCCAGATCATTGATGGCGACGATCTGCAAATCCTGGCGGTAGCCTTGGGTATACAGTGCGCGCAGGACATTACGGCCGATACGGCCAAAACCATTGATTGCGATACGAAGAGTCATTGGAAAGTGCCTGTCGTCGATTTGTTGTAAGAATTACAAGATTATTCGCATAAAAATAGAAAACAAGCCTTTTTAGTGGCAATATTTTGTTCAATCTACAACGAGTGACCTGAATCAACTGGTCCGATGATCCAAACGACTCCCTGCCATCCCATGCGCTGCGGGCGTTTGATCAGCATAGACACTCAGGTCGCCACATCCGTTAGCCTGGAGTTCTACACATGCATCCCCGCGTTCTTGAGGTCACCGAACGGCTTATCGCCCGCAGCCGCGCCACCCGCGAGGCCTACCTTGCGCTCATTCGCGGTGCAGCCATCGACGGTCCGATGCGCGGCAAGCTGCAATGCGCCAACTTCGCCCACGGCGTGGCCGGTTGCGGCACTGAAGATAAAAATAGTCTGCGCATGATGAATGCCGCCAACGTGGCAATTGTTTCGTCATATAACGACATGCTCTCGGCACACCAGCCGTACGAACATTTCCCCGAACAGATCAAGAAGGCTCTGCGCGAAGTCGGCTCGGTCGGCCAGTTCGCCGGCGGCACCCCTGCGATGTGCGACGGCGTGACCCAGGGCGAGCCTGGTATGGAGCTGAGCCTGCTCAGCCGTGAAGTCATTGCCATGTCTACGGCGGTAGCGCTGTCCCACAACATGTTCGACGCCGCGCTGATGCTGGGCATCTGCGACAAGATCGTCCCTGGCCTGATGATGGGTGCGCTGCGCTACGGCCACCTGCCGATGATCTTCGTACCGGGCGGCCCGATGCCGTCGGGCATCTCCAACAAGCAGAAAGCCGATGTGCGCCAGCGTTACGCTGAAGGCAAGGCCACTCGCGAAGAGCTGCTGGAATCGGAGATGAAGTCCTACCACAGTCCCGGCACCTGCACCTTCTACGGCACCGCCAACACCAACCAGTTGCTGATGGAAGTGATGGGCCTGCACTTGCCGGGCGCCTCGTTCGTCAACCCGTACACGCCGCTGCGCGATGCGCTGACCCGCGAAGCCGCGCACCAGGTCACGCGTTTGACCAAGGCCAACGGCAGCTTCATGCCGATCGGCGAGATCGTCGATGAGAAGTCCATCGTCAACTCGATCATTGCCCTCAACGCTACGGGCGGGTCCACCAACCACACCCTGCACATGCCGGCCATCGCCATGTCGGCGGGCATCATCCTCACCTGGGACGACATGGCTGACCTCTCCGAGGTGGTGCCGACCCTGTCCCACGTGTATCCAAACGGCAAGGCCGACATCAACCACTTCCAGGCAGCGGGCGGCATGTCGTTCCTTATTCGCGAATTGCTCGAAGCCGGCCTGCTGCACGAAGACGTCAACACCGTGGCTGGCAAGGGCCTGAGCCGCTACACCCAGGAACCGTTCCTGGTGGACGGCGAGCTTATCTGGCGTGACGGCCCTATCGAAAGCCTCGACGAAAGCATCCTGCGCCCCGTGGCCCGCGCGTTCTCGCCGGAAGGCGGATTGCGCGTGATGGAAGGCAACCTTGGTCGTGGCGTGATGAAAGTGTCTGCCGTAGCCCCTGAGCATCAGATTGTTGAAGCACCGGCGGTGGTGTTCCAGGACCAGCAAGACCTGGCCGACGCGTTCAAGGCCGGTCTGCTGGAGAAAGACTTCGTTGCCGTCATGCGCTTCCAGGGCCCGCGCTCCAATGGCATGCCCGAATTGCACAAGATGACGCCGTTCCTCGGTGTCTTGCAGGACCGTGGTTTCAAGGTTGCACTGGTAACAGACGGGCGTATGTCCGGCGCGTCGGGTAAGATTCCCGCTGCGATTCATGTCAACCCCGAAGCCCAGAGCGGTGGGCCACTGGCGCGGGTGCGCGATGGCGATATCATTCGCGTGGATGGCGTGAAGGGCACCTTGGAGCTTAAGGTGGACGCCGGAGAATTTGCAGCGCGCGCGCCTGCCACGGGCCTGTTGGGCAATAACGTGGGGGCCGGTCGCGAGCTGTTTGCATTTATGCGCTTGGCCGCAAGCTCCGCAGAGCAGGGCGCCAGCGCCTTTACCTCTGCCTTGGAGACGCTTAAGTGAAGCTTGCGCTGGTCGGTGATATCGGGGGCACCAACGCCCGTTTCGCGTTGTGGCGCGATCAGGAACTGCATTCGATCCGCGTGCACGCCACGGCGGATCATTCCAGCCCTGAAGACGCGATCAAGGTTTACCTGAAAGAGGAAGGCCTGGAAATCGGCGACATCGGTGCGGTGTGCCTGTCGGTGGCCGGGCCGGTGAGCGGCGATGAATTTAAATTCACCAACAATCACTGGCGCCTGAGCAAAACTGCGTTTTGCAAGACGTTGCAGGTCGATGAGCTGCTGCTGGTCAATGACTTCTCGGCCATGGCACTGGGCATGACGCGCCTCAAGCCGGATGAGTTCCGTGTGGTTTGCGAAGGCACGCCAGAACCATTGCGCCCGGCGGTGGTAATTGGCCCGGGCACTGGCCTGGGTGTCGGCACCTTGCTGGAGCTCGGGGCTGGTCGTTTTGCGGCGTTGCCGGGGGAGGGCGGGCATGTTGACCTGCCCCTGAGCAGCCCGCGTGAAACCCAGCTGTGGCAGCATATCTACAACGAGATCGGCCATGTCAGTGCCGAAACCGCCTTGAGCGGTGGCGGGTTGCCGCGTCTGTACCGTGCCATTTGCGCGGTCGACGGCCATACGCCGGTGCTGGAAACCCCCGAGGCCATCACCGCCGCAGGCCTGGCCGGCGACCCGGTGGCGATGGAAGTATTGGACCAGTTCAGCATCTGGTTAGGCCGCGTCGCCGGCAACAATGTACTGACCACCGGTGGACGCGGTGGCGTGTATATCGTGGGCGGGGTGATACCGAGGTTTGCCGATTTCTTTATCCACAGTGGCTTTGCCAAGAGTTTTGCGGACAAAGGCTGCATGAGCGACTACTTCAAGGGCATTCCGGTGTGGTTGGTGACGGCCCCTTATTCCGGTTTGACCGGGGCTGGCGTCGCGCTAGAGCAGGCCTTTGCATAGTTAGTTATGGCCTCTTCGCGAGCAAGGGCAGCAAATGACTTAAGCTTGGCCATAACAACAAGGAGGACCCCGTGAGCGTAATCAGTAAATCGATTCTCCTCGTCGACGATGACCAGGAAATCCGCGAATTGCTGCAGACCTACCTCAGTCGCGCCGGTTTCCAGGTGCGTGGCGTACCGGATGGCGCGGGGTTCCGCCAGGCGATGAACGAGGCGCCGTGCGACCTGGTCATCCTGGATGTGATGTTACCGGACGAAGACGGTTTCAGCCTTTGCCGCTGGATCCGCCAGCACCCGCGCCAGGCGCAGGTGCCGATTATCATGCTCACCGCCAGCTCCGACGAGGCCGACCGCGTGATCGGCCTGGAACTGGGCGCCGACGACTACATCGGCAAGCCCTTCAGCCCCCGCGAGTTGCAGGCGCGGATCAAAGCCCTGTTACGTCGCTGCCAGTTTGGCCAGGAACGCAGCAGTGGCGGCGAAGTGTTGGTGTTTGATGAATGGCGCCTGGATATGATCAGTCATCGCTTGTTCCATGTGGATGGCGAAGAAGTGATCCTGTCCGGCGCCGATTTCGCCTTGCTCAAATTGTTTCTCGACCATCCGCAACAGATCCTCGACCGCGACACCATCGGCAATGCCACCCGTGGCCGCGACCTGATGCCGTTGGACCGTATTGTCGACATGGCCGTCAGCCGCCTGCGCCAGCGCCTGCGCGATACCGAAAAACCCCCGAGGCTGATCCGCACGGTGCGTGGCAGCGGATATCAACTGGCAGCCAGCGTGGTTGCCGGCAATGCCCACTGAACATTTGACCGAGCACCGTCGCCGCTTTCCGGTGCCACGCTCGTTGCTAGGGCGCATGTTGATGCTGACGCTGCTGGCCGTATTGTTCGCCCAGGCGCTGTCCAGCGTGATCTGGGTGTCGCAATTGCGCGCCACTCAGCTCGAAGGCCTGGTCACCAGCGCCCGCAGCCTGGCGCATTCGATGACCGCCAGCGTGAGTTATTTCCGTTCGTTGCCGGTGGCCTATCGTCCGTTGGTCCTCGATCAATTGCGCAGCATGGGTGGCACCCGCTTCGTGGTAACGCTCAATGATCGCCCGTTGGACATGGCCATCCTGCCGCAGACTCCGCGTAAACAAGCGGTGCTTGAGGCGGTCGATGCGGTGTTGAAGCAGACGCTTGGCGCCGATGTGCACATGTCGGTGGAGTTCGTCAGCGCCGAAGACCTGCGTATCTTTAACGCCGGCCTGAAACTCGATGAGCTGCCGCGTTCCTGGGCCCACTATGCACTGACCCTGGAGCCGGTGAACCCGCCGGTGCTGGTCACTCAGATCCAGCTTGCGCCCGGCGAATGGCTGTACATCGCCTCGCTGTTGCCCGAGCCCTACACCAGCCTTGAAGAACAGGGCCTGCCGTCCCAGCAGGTGTGGTTTATCGTGCTGACCAGCGGTTTCCTGCTGTTGTTCATCGGCTTGCTGGTGCATTGGCAGAGCCGGCCGCTCAAACGCCTGGCGCGGGCTGCGCGGGACATGTCCCTGGGCGCCGACGTAGAGCCGGTGGCCGAAGGCGGTGGCAGTGAAGTGGTGGAAGTGGGCCGTGCGTTCAATGCCATGCGCGAACGCATCAGCCGTTACCTGACCGAGCGCAGCCAGCTGTTCAGCGCGATTTCCCACGACTTGCGCACGCCGATCACCCGCCTGCGCCTGCGTGTGGAATTGCTGGAAGACGAGAACCTGCAAACCAAATTCGGCCGTGACCTGGATGAGCTGGAGCTGTTGGTGAAGGGCGCGCTGCAATGCGTGAAGGACACGGATATCCACGAAAACATCGAGCCCGTGGACTTGAACCACGTGCTCGACTGCCTGGTGGAGCCGTACCTGGCGCCGAACGGTAATGGCCGGGTGACTCAGCATGGTCGAGCGTTGACAACCTATCCGGGCAAGCCGCTGGCGCTCAAGCGCTGCATTGGCAATCTGATCGATAACGCTTTGAAGTACGGGCAGAACGCGCATTTGCAAATCGAAGACGATGGTGTGGAGTTCATTCTGCACGTGGATGACGAAGGCCCCGGCGTGCCCGAGCAACGCCTGGAGCAAGTGTTCGAACCGCACTTCCGCCTGGCCGGGCAACAGCAGGGCTATGGCCTGGGATTGGGGATTGCGCGCAACATTGCCCATAGCCATGGTGGGGAAGTGAGTCTGCAGAATTTGCGTGAAGGTGGGTTGCGGGTGACGTTACAGCTTCCGCGCACCCTCGACTAAATGCTCTGGCGTAACCGGGCCAAGTCACGCAACGGCGGCGCACCAAACAGCCGGCTGTACTCCCGGCTGAACTGCGACGGGCTTTCATACCCTACCCGATAGCCGGCGGCCGAGGCTTCCAGCCCTTCGGCAATCATCAACCGCCGCGCCTCCTGCAAGCGCAGTTGCTTCTGGTATTGCAGCGGGCTCATGGCGGTGATCGCCTTGAAGCGGTGGTGCAGGGTCGAGACGCTGAGGTTCACTTCCCTGGCCAGGTCATCGATACGCAGCGGTTGCTCGTAGTTGCCGTTCAACCACTTGATCGCCTGGCTGACCCGATGGCTCTGACTGTTGGCCACGGCAATTTCATACAGCCTATAACCCTGCGGGCCGCGCAGCAGGCGGTAGAGAATCTCGCGGTTGATCAGCGGCGCGAGCATGCCAATGTCTTTGGGTGAGTCCAGCAGACGCGCCAGGCGCAGCACGGCGTCGAGCAGTTGGCCGTCGATGCGGTCGACATACATGCCACGGGAGGTGGGACGTGACGGCACGCCCATTGGGCCCGCTTCTGCGATCAGGGCCGTCAGTTGCGCCGGGTCGATATTGATGCGTACCGACAGGTTCGGGTCTTGCGGGGTGGCATCGATGATCCGCCCGGCCACCGGCATCGCCACCGAGAACACCAGGTAATTGAGCGGGTCGTAGGCAAAGATCTCGTCGGCCAGGCGCACTTCCTTGCTACCGCTGGCCAGAATGCACAGGGCGGGCTCCACCAACACGGGCATGAAGTCACGTGGCGTGTTGTGGCGGTTCAAAAACAACGTAGTGATGGCGGTACCGTAGGAGCCGTCCTCCCAGGTATGCCGGTGCACGATGCTGGCCAGTTCGGCGCGCTGTTTTTCCATCTCGGCATCAAGGGGGATGGCTTTGTGTTCGGGCGACGACATGGAGCGTCCTCTACTGGCTACTTCGATGGGCTCAGCTTAGCGGCAGCTTTTCAAAAATGTTACGTCGATCCTGCACAATCCTTGCCTGATCCTGCGACGTATCGTGAATCAGGCAATTGCAGGGCCTGTCCTCTCCCTGAAATAAGGCTTTGGTGCATGGAATAAAACCGGTAGGCCAAACGTCTCCCCTACGCTTCTCGCAGGATTGTGCAATAAGCCGACAGGAATTGACTAACCGCGCCCACACCCGCGCCGTTATCTTTAATCCTGTGGCAACACGCCCTCACTGTGCTTGCCGAGCATCACTTCTCAACGGGAGAGTCGAACATGTCCACCCCCATTCCCGCGAGCCATATGGCCTTTATCCGCGCCCGCACCGGGTGCAGCACCGAACTCGGTGCACGCTTGAGCAGTTTGATCGAACCGGGCCGTCAGGCTCAGGGTTGCCTGCAATTCTCGTTGCAGCATTCCCAGGTTGACCCCGATGTGTGGCTGGTCTCGGGTTTCTGGAGCAGCGAGCAGGCGATGAGTGCCTACTTCAACTCTCCAGCCTTGATGATCTTTACCGAGCTGTTGAATGACATGGTGGTTCGCAGCATGGACTTCCAGACCTTTACCGACGCATCCGCTGCACATGCCTACGGCGAATACCTGCAACTCGCCGGTTAAAAGGTAGAATGGCCGACTTTCCATTGGCCAGGACCTGCAACATGGCACGTAGACAATTTGCCCACCACGAAGCCGTTTCCGCCGTAGTACCGGGGGAGGGTGGCTACAGCGCCGCTGTCGCCGTCAAGGCACTGGATGGCATGGGCGCACCGCAGTTTCACAAGATCCTTGAAGGACAAACGTTCAAGACCGCCTCCGACGCCGATGATGCGGCCACCCTGCAGCTTGAGCGGTTGGTCGATGTCGACGAAGAAGGGCAATTGGCCTGGGCGGCTGAATCCTAAGCCTTTGGGCGATGCATCTTGAACAGGGCCTCGGGGCCCAATTGGAAGTAATCCGCCGGGCCGCCACCGCGCAGTATCGGCTCGGCGGCGGCGGTGTCGTAGATGCCATCCTTGAGCAGCCACTTGGCAATGTGCACCGCGACTACCTCGCCCAACACCAGCCAGCTGGGCACCAATGCCTTGTCAGCTCTCTGAAGCTGGATGATCTGCGTCACCTTGCACTCGAACGACACTGGGCTCTCGCCTACCCGTGGCACGCCCACGATTCTCGACGCCACCGGTGTCAGGCCGGACAAGTCGAACTCATTCACCTCGGGTGATACCGGGGCACAACTCTGGTTCATCTGCTCGGCCAATGGTCGGGTCGCCAGGTTCCACACAAACTCGCCGGTCTGTTCGATATTGTTCAGGCTGTCTTTGCGTCCGACACTGGAAAACCCAATGATCGGCGGAATGTAGTTGAATGCGTTGAAGAAGCTATAGGGCGCCAGGTTCAGGCGGCCTTCACTGTCTTGGGACGAGATCCAGCCAATCGGCCGTGGGCCGATAATGGCATTGAAGGGGTCGTGGGGCAGGCCGTGGCCGTTGGCGGGTTCGTAGAAATGGATGTCGTCGGACATGGCCGGGTTCTGCTCTCGATTTCGGGACCCGCATCATACCCAATGTGGGAGCGGGCTTGCCCGCTCCCACAGTTTTTACCGCTTCGGTTCTTTAGTCGGTGGTGATGCGCGAGTGTTTGCGCGTGTCCTTCATGGTCACATACACCACCAGCGACACCGCGATACACGCGGTCACATACCAGTAGTAACCGGTTTCCATGCCGATGCTCTTGAACCACAGCGCGATGTATTCAGCGGTGCCGCCAAAGATCGAGACGGTCAGGGCATATGGCAGGCCCACGCCCAGGGCGCGGATTTCGGTCGGGAACAGTTCGGCCTTCACCACCGCGTTGATCGAGGTGTAGCCGCTGACGATGATCAGCGCCGCCATGATCAGGAAGAACGCGCCCCACCAGCTCTGGATAGTGTGCAGAGTGGTGAGGATCGGTACGGTGAACAGGGTGCCGAGGATGCCGAAAGCGATCAGGATCGGGCGGCGGCCGACTTTATCCGACAGCCCACCGATGATCGGTTGCAGGCACATGAACAGGAACAGCGTTGCCGCCGAGATGGTGGTGGAGTCGGAAATGCTCATGCCGACGGTGTTCACCAGGTATTTCTGCATGTAGGTGGTGTAGGTGTAGAAAGCCAGGGTGCCGCCCATGGTCAGGCCGACCACGGTCAACAGTTCCTTGGGGTGGCGCATCAAGGTGCGCATGGCGCTTTCCTTGGCTTTTTCCTTCTTGGTGAACGACTCGGTTTCTTCCATGCCGCGCCGCAGGTACAGCGCAACCACCGCACACAGCGCGCCGATGGCGAACGGGATGCGCCAGCCCCAGGCATACAGCTGCTCGGTGGTCAGCAGTTGTTGCAGCACGATCAGCACGGCCAGGGCGATGAGCTGGCCGGAGATCAAGGTCACGTACTGGAAGCTGGAGTAGAAACCGCGGCGTTCCTTGGTCGCCATTTCGCTGAGGTAGGTGGCGGAGGTGCCGTATTCGCCGCCGACCGACAGCCCCTGCAGCAAACGGGCAAACACCAGCAGGATTGGCGCGCCGATACCGATGATTTCATAGCCGGGGCTCAGGGCAATCAGCAGCGAGCCGAAGCACATCAGGTAGACCGAGGCCATCAGGGCTTTTTTACGTCCGACTTTGTCGGCGTACAAGCCCATCAACCAGCCACCGATCGGGCGCATCAGGAAGCCCACGGCGAAGATCGCGGCGGTGTTGAGCAATTGCGCGGTGGTGTCGCCTTTCGGGAAGAAGGTCTTGGCGAAGTACAACGAGAAGGCGGCGTAGACATACCAGTCGTACCACTCGACCATGTTGCCGACGGAACCACTGAAAATCGATTTGATGCGGCTGGAAGTAGTGCGCTCTTTCGTCGGCGCGGCCGCCGACCCCAGAGGCAGGGCGTTGGAGTTATCCATTGAAGGATCCTTCATCTAGTTGTTTTTATGGAGCGGCGCGTGCGCAGCCTGGTTCGAGCTATAGCAGGAGCTGTGCCAGGTGGATGAAGGCCCGGAGTAGAAGGGTTACCGGTTTTTTTTAAGCGGAAAGCCGCTGATGATTTTCAGGGGGTGAGCGGAAATCCGCTCATTCATCCTTCAGGAACATGTCTCGGGCGAGGCCATGGCGCTGCATCTTTTCATTGAAAGTGCGCCGTGGCAGTTGCAGTTCAGCCAGCACCGCCTTGATATCACCTTTGTGCCGGGTCAAAGCGGCTTTCAAGCAATGGGCTTCGAATGCTTCCTGCTGCGCCGCCAGGGACTGCCCAGCCTCGATGCCCTCCGGTTCCGGCTCGCCAAGGCCCAGTACCTGACGTTCGGCGACGTTGGCCAGTTCACGCACATTGCCTGGCCAATCATGACTGAGCAGGCGCCCCAGTTGCGCGCCGCTGAGGGGCTCGACGCTGCGGCCCAGGCGCTCGGCAGCGCTCTGTGCAAAGTGGTCGAACAGCAGCGGGATATCTTCGCGGCGTTCACGCAAGGGGGGCAGGCGCAATTGCGCGATGTTCAAGCGATAAGCCAGGTCTTCACGAAAGCGTCCGGCGCGGGCCTCTTCCAGCAGGTCCGGCTTGGTGGCGGCGATGATGCGCAGGTCTACGTGGATACTTTGGTTGGAGCCCAGGCGTTCCAGTTTCTGCTCCTGCAACACACGCAGCAGTTTCACCTGTTGGGCCAGGGGCATGCTTTCGATTTCATCCAGGAACAGCGTGCCTCCGTGGGCATATTCCAGCTTCCCGATGCGTTTGCCCTGGGCGCCGGTGAACGCGCCGCTTTCGTGGCCGAACAGCTCGGCTTCAAACAACTGCTCAGGGATCGCGGCGCAGTTGAGCGCTACAAAGGGTTTCTTCGAGCGCGGGCCAAAATCATGCAGGCAACGGGCAACCATTTCCTTACCGCTGCCGGTCTCGCCACGGATCAGCACATTCACCGGCAGGCTTGCCAAGTCCAGGACCTGGCGGCGTAAGGTCTGCAAACCCCGGGACACACCCAACAGGGTCGTTTCCAACTGTGCGCGATGATCGGCCTGCTGGTGCAGACGGCGGTTTTCCAAGATTAGACCGCGTTTATCCAAGGCACGGCGCAGGCTGTTGAGCAGGGCGTCGGGGCTGAAGGGTTTTTCCAGGAAATCGTAGGCACCGTCGCGCATGGCCTCAACCGCCATCGGCACATCGCCGTGGCCGGTGAGCAGGATGACCGGTAAATCGGCATCGCGGCGCTGCACTTCGGCCAGCAGTTCGAGGCCGCTGAGTCCGGGCATGCGCACATCGCTCAGGATTACGCCAGGGAAATCCTTGGGCAATTGCGCCAGGCATGCCTCGGCGCGGCTGAACAGCTGCACCTCAAACCCCGACAGGCTCAGCCACTGTTCGACGGCCGTGCGGATGCTGGCTTCGTCATCGACCACAATCACCGCGTTCAACATAGGTCGGGCGTCTCCAGCGCGATAGGCAGGGTCAGGGTGAATACCGCACCGTCGCCGCGATTGCTGGCGATCAGGCGCCCACCCAATTCGTGCACGATAGCGTAGGACACCGCCAGCCCCAAGCCGAGCCCGTCGCCCACGGGCTTGGTCGTGAAGAACGGGTCGAACACGCTGTTCAGGTGCTCTTCGGCAATCCCGCCGCCGCTATCGCTGACGGTCAGTTGCCACAACTGTTGGTCGGCATGCAGGCGGATTTCCAGGCGTTTACGCGGTTTGTCGGCCATGGCGTCGAGGGCATTGCGCAGCAGGTTGATCAATACCTGTTCCAGGCGGATCGCATCGCCGCGCACCGAGGCGGGACGGGTCAGGTCCAGCACTACGCCAATGGATTCATCGCGCAGGCGCGCATCGAGCAAGTGCAGGGACTGGTCGACCACGGTGGCCAGGTCCAGGCGTTCGCGCAGGCCGCTGGGGCTTTTGCGCGCGAAGGTCTTGAGATGGCCGGTGAGGGCGGCCATGCGCGTGAGCATGTCGTCCAGCGGGGTGAGCGCCCTGTAGGCGTCGTCGACACGGCCGTGATCCAGCAGCAGGCGCAATGTGGCCAGTTGCATGCGTTGGGCGGTCAACGGCTGATTGATTTCATGGGCAAGGGCGGCGGACATCTGCCCCAATGCAGCCAGCTTGGCCGATTGCACCAGGCCATCTTGAGCGGTGCGCAGCGCCTGGGTGCGTTCTTCCACCAGTTGCTCAAGCTCTTCGCGACTGCGCTGGCGCAAGCGGGCCAGGCGCCAGCGTTGGGTCAGGAACAGCACCAGGAACACCAGCGCCAGCCACGAACCGGCGGCCGCCAACCCGGCGTTGCGCTGATCCTCAAGCGCGAACTGCGGCTTGCGCAGCAGGTGCAGGGTCCAGCCTTCGGCCTTCAGCGGCAGGGATTCCCAGATGTAATTGGCACTGCCATCCGGGCCGTTGACGCGCATCAAATGACTGTTTTCGTCGAAACGTTGCAGGGGGCTGGTTTCCAGCGCCTGCAGGTGTTTTTTGTCGTATTGGCGAGTGGCCTTGAGTTCGGCAAGGTCACTGGCCGTCAACGGCCGCAGGTTGCGGTAACGCCAGCCGGGCTGGTTGGCGATGAACACGATGCCGCGCGCATCGCTGACCAGTAGCAGGTCATTGCCTTGGGCCCATTCGCGTTCAAGTTCGGGGAACTCAAGCTTTACCACCATCGCGCCGAGGAACTGTTCATGTTCATCGACCACCGCGCTGGAGAGGAAATAACCGGGAATGCCGGTGGTCACACCCACCGCGTAAAAGCGCCCGGTGCCCTGGCTCAAGGTCTGGCTGAAATACGGCCGAAAGGCGTAGTTATGCCCCACGTAACTGCTGGGCAGGTTCCAGTTACTGGCGGCCACGGCCAGACCGGTGCGGTCCATCAGTTCCAGGGTGGACGACTGCGCTGCGCCGTTGATGCGTTCCAGTTTGCGGTTGAGCAGATCCTGCGTCGCGGCGTCCAGGGGGCCCTTCAAGGCATTGATCATCTCCGAGTCCAGCGCCAGCACGGCGGGCAGGGCGCGGTAGCGTTCGATCAGGGTGTGCAGCGAGTTGGCGTACAGCGCAAGTTGCTGATGGGCGCGGGCTGCGTCGTCCACCAAGGCCTGGCGTTCGGCGTGGCGCGTGGCCAAGGCCGCGGCCAGTAGCGCGCCAGCGATGATCAGCAGGGAATAGAAGGTCAGGCGCAGGGGGCGAGGGATCACGATCATACGGTGATGGGCAGGCACGGTAAGGGAGTGCACCATAACATGTGCCATAAAAAAGGCGACTGGGCCATGGCCACAGTCGCCTTTGTGTTTGCAGGGGAAGCGCTACTGCACTTCTACCGCCAGGCTTTCACTGATCTTTTTCTGCCAGATGGCAGGACCGGTGATGTGCACGGATTCGCCTTTGCTGTCGACAGCAACGGTGACCGGCATGTCCTTCACGTCGAACTCGTAGATCGCTTCCATGCCCAGTTCTGCGAAGGCGACAACACGCGACTTCTTGATGGCTTGCGCCACCAGGTAAGCGGCGCCGCCCACGGCCATCAGGTACACGGCCTTGTGGTCCTTGATCGCTTCGATGGCGGTCGGGCCGCGCTCGGATTTGCCGATCATGCCCAGCAAGCCAGTCTGCTCGAGGATCTGACGGGTGAACTTGTCCATCCGCGTCGCGGTGGTCGGGCCCGCCGGGCCAACCACTTCTTCGCGCACCGGATCAACCGGACCGACGTAGTAGATGAAGCGACCTTTCAGGTCTACCGGCAAGGTTTCACCCTTGTTCAACATCTCGACCATGCGCTTGTGCGCGGCGTCGCGACCGGTGAGCATCTTGCCGTTGAGCAACACGGTTTCGCCCGGCTTCCAGCTCTGCACTTCTTCCGGGGTCAGGGTGTCGAGGTTGACGCGACGGGCCGACGGGCCGGCTTCCCAGACGATTTCCGGATAGGCATCCAGCGATGGCGCTTCCAGCGACGCGGGGCCCGAACCGTCGAGCACGAAGTGCGCGTGACGGGTGGCGGCGCAGTTGGGGATCATGCACACCGGCAAGGACGCGGCGTGGGTCGGGTAGTCCATGATCTTCACGTCAAGCACGGTGGTCAGGCCACCCAGGCCCTGGGCGCCGATGCCCAGTTGGTTGACCTTCTCGAACAGCTCCAGGCGCATCTCTTCGATACGGTTCTGCGGGCCGCGCTTTTTCAGCTCGTGGATGTCGATGGATTCCATCAACACTTCCTTGGCCATTACTGCGGCTTTTTCGGCGGTGCCGCCGATGCCGATGCCCAGCATGCCCGGTGGGCACCAGCCGGCACCCATGGTCGGTACGGTCTTCAGCACCCAGTCGACAATCGAGTCGGACGGATTGAGCATGGCCATTTTCGACTTGTTTTCGGAACCGCCACCCTTGGCCGCCACGTCCACTTCCACGGTGTTACCCGGAACGATGGAGTAGTGAATGACCGCCGGGGTGTTGTCCTTGGTGTTCTTCCTGCTACCTGCCGGGTCGGCCAGGATGGAGGCACGCAGGACGTTTTCCGGCAGATTGTAGGCGCGACGCACGCCTTCGTTGATCATGTCGTCCAGGCCCATGGTGGCGCCATCCCAACGTACGTCCATGCCCACGCGCACGAACACGGTGACGATACCGGTGTCCTGGCAGATCGGGCGATGGCCGGTGGCACACATGCGCGAGTTGATCAGGATCTGGGCGATGGAGTCACGGGCCGCTGGCGATTCTTCGCGCAGGTAGGCTTCGTGCATGGCCTGGATGAAATCCACGGGGTGGTAGTAGGAAATGAATTGCAGGGCGTCGGCAACGCTCTGAATCAGGTCGTCTTGCTTGATCACGGTCATGAGTCGCGCTCCTCTATAAGGGAACATTCAATAAAGGTGGGCCCAGTGTTGCATCGGTCGGCTGAGCTCACCTTTCCAAGGCACGCCAAAGTGGTGCAGGCGCGACGCTAAAAAGGCGCGGCAGTATAACCCGGCACGGTGGCCGATACACCCGACTATGGTCAAACTGTCGCAGGCATGATTCCCTGTGCGCGCCCCTTGTGACTGAGTCCTTCTATGCCTGAACTGTACGTCGGCGAACGCCATTGGTCGGTAACGGCCGGCAGCAACCTGCTGGATGCCTTGAACCAGGCGGGTGTGGCTGTGCCTTACAGCTGTCGCGCCGGCAGTTGCCATGCGTGCCTGGTGCGATGCCAGGGGGAGGTCGAGGACAAGCAGCCCGAGGCCTTGAGCCCGGCGCAACGTCAAGACGGCTGGCGCTTGGCGTGCCAGTGCCAGGTCAGCGCTGATCTGCGCGTCGAAACCTTTGACCCGACGCGTGACGGGTTGCCGGCCCAGGTGGTGGGTGTGGATTGGTTAAGCCCCAGCGTGCTGCGCCTGCGCCTGCAACCCGAGCGTGGCCTGCGCTACCGGGCCGGGCAGCATCTGGTGCTGTGGGCAGGGCAGGTGGCGCGGCCGTACTCCCTGGCAAGCTTGCCTCAGGAGGATGGGTTCCTGGAGTTTCATCTCGATTGTCGCCTGCCTGGCGAATTCAGTGACCTGGCCCGCCAGTTGCGGGTGGGCGAGCGTCTACGCTTGGGCGAATTGCGCGGCGGCGCGCTGCAATACGATCCGGACTGGCAATCCCGGCCGCTGTGGCTGCTGGCGTCCGGCACGGGCCTGGGGCCGCTTTGGGGCGTATTGCGTGAGGCCCTGCGCCAGGATCATCAGGGCGACATCCGCGTGATTCACCTGGCCCATGATGCTGAGGGGCATTACCTGGCCGAACCCCTGGCGCAACTGGCTGCACAGCATCCAAACGTGACAGTGGAGCTGTGGACGGCGGCGCAGGCGGCCCAGGCATTGGCGCAACTGCGGCTTGTTTCACGGCAAACTCTGGCTTTACTCTGCGGACACCCGGCCCGTGTCGAGGCGTTTTCCAAGCGCCTGTTTTTGGCCGGATTGCCGCGTAATCAACTGCTGGCCGATGTGTTCCTGACCCGGGGTTGAGCGCTGAACTCTACAGCCGCGAGATTCGCCATGACCGACGCCATCCTGCAGCACCGCGAACGCGGGCTGCTGACCTTGCAACTCAATCGCCTCGACAAGAAGAACGCCCTGACCCGCGCCATGTACCTGCAACTGGCTGAGGCACTGGAGCAGGCCGATGCGGATGAGGGCATCCGCTGCGTGCTGATCCAGGGCAGCAGCGACTGTTTTACCGCCGGTAACGACATCGGCGATTTCCTTGAGCAACCGCCCAGCGCTCTCGACAGCCCGCCGTTTTATTTCATGAAAAGCCTGCTCAACTGCCGCAAGCCGGTGATCGCCGCCGTGGCCGGAGCTGCGGTGGGTATCGGCACAACCCTGCTGCTGCACTGCGACCTGGTGTATATCAGCCGGGATGCTCGGCTGCGCATGCCGTTCGTCAACCTGGGGCTGTGTCCGGAGTTTGGTTCGAGTCTAATTCTGCCGAGGCTGTTGGGGCACGCGAAGGCTGCGGAATTATTGTTGCTGGGCGAGGGCTTTACCGGCGAACAGGCGGCAGCCTGGGGGATTGCTACCGAGGCGCTGGGCAGCGGCGAGGCGGTGTTGGTCAAGGCGCGGGAAATGGCCGAGCGCTTTGAGTCCTTGGCGCCGGGGGCGGTGCAGGTGACCAAGCAACTCATGAAGGGTGTGGATCGTGAGCAATTGCGCCAGGTGATCGAGGAAGAGGGGGCTTTGTTTGTACAGCGGTTGAAGTCGCCGGAGGCGCTTGCCGCGTTATCGGGTTTTATCAACCGATCCTGAGCATGTAAAAAGCCCCGCCATTTACAGGGCGGGGCTTTTGTTTTTCAGCCTGTCACTCAGACCTGCGGGTCGCCCACGTGCAGGATCTTCATGCCATTGGTGCCACCGGTGGTGTGGTAGCTGTCGCCCTTGGTCAGGATGACCCAGTCGCCTTTCTCTACTACGCCGCGCTTGACCAGCTCGTCGATCGCTTTCTGGCTGACTTCGTTCGGTGCCAGCGATGCCGGATCGAACGGAACGGTGTACACACCACGGAACATCGCGGTGCGAGCCTGGGCTTCACGGTGAGGGGTGAACGCGTAGATCGGCACCGAAGAACGGATGCGCGACATGATCAACGGTGTGTAACCACTCTCTGTCAGCGCGATGATCGCCTTCACACCGGGGAAGTGGTTCGCAGTGTACATGGCAGCCAGGGCGATGCTCTGGTCGCAGCTTTCGAACTCTTTGCCGATGCGGTGGCTGGAGGTTTTGCTGGTCGGGTGCTTTTCAGCGCCGAGGCAGATACGCGCCATGGCTTGCACAGCTTCCAGCGGGTACGGGCCGGCGGCACTTTCAGCCGAAAGCATCACGGCATCGGTGTAGTCGAGCACGGCGTTGGCCACATCGGACACTTCGGCGCGGGTCGGCATCGGGTTCTGGATCATCGACTCCATCATCTGGGTCGCCACGATCACCGCTTTGTTGTGGCGGCGGGCGTGCAGGATGATCTTTTTCTGGATACCGATCAGCTCGGCGTCACCGATTTCCACGCCCAGGTCGCCACGGGCAACCATCACCGCGTCGGAAGCCTTGATCAGGCCGTCGAGGGTTTCGTCATCGGCCACGGCTTCGGCGCGTTCAATCTTTGCCACCAGCCAGGCAGTACCACCGGCTTCGTCGCGCAACTTACGGGCGTATTCCATGTCGGCGGCGTCGCGCGGGAAGGACACGGCGAGGTAGTCCACTTCCATCTCGGCGGCAAGCTTGATGTCGGCCTTGTCTTTTTCAGTCAGGGCCGGTGCGGTCAGGCCACCGCCGCGACGGTTGATGCCTTTGTGGTCGGACAGCGGGCCGCCGATGATCACGGTGCAATGCAGCTCGGTCGGGGTTGCGGTGTCGACGCGCATGACCACGCGGCCGTCATCCAGCAGCAGTTCGTCGCCGACGCCGCAGTCCTTCACCAGGTCCGGGTAGTCGATACCCACGACTTGCTGGTTGCCTTCGGTCAGCGGGTGGCTGGTGGAGAAGGTGAAGGTGTCACCGATCTTCAGCTCGATCCGCTTGTTGGCGAATTTGGCGATACGGATTTTCGGGCCTTGCAGGTCACCCAGCAGTGCGACGAAGCGGCCGTGCTTGGCGGCCAGGTCACGCACCAGCTTGGCGCGAGCCTTGTGCTCGTCCGGGGTGCCGTGGGAGAAGTTCAGACGGGCAACGTCCAAACCAGCCAGAATCAGCTGTTCGAGGACTTCCGGCGAGTTGCTGGCCGGGCCAAGGGTGGCGACGATTTTGGTACGACGGACGGACATGCACAGACTCCTGAGTTCAAGCGCTGTGGAAGGCTACTATGCTCTTTCGTTGTAGTCATTGTTCGTTTGCACTACTTATCGACGATTGACTTGTTTTCGTTGCGGCCGAATACGAACATCCTTGAAGATTTTCGACGAGGGGTCGATACACTGCACAAGACAGGAGAACCCTCATGCGAATTTTGCTCATTGCTGCCCTGGCCGTCAGTGTTGTCGGCTGCACCCGTTGGTCGATGGACCACCATTTGAACAATGCCTACCGGGCCTACAAGGTGGGTGATTGCGAGCGCGTTACTCTGGAATTGTCCCAGGTCGACCGTGAAAGTCGTACCCGACGTTACGTGCAGCCCGAGGTCTCGATGTTGCGCGGGCAATGCCTGGAACGGCAGAAGCTTTTCGTTGACGCAGTGCAGACCTATCAATTCATCATCAATCAATACCCGTCGAGTGAGTACGCCTACCGAGCGCGTGCGCGTCTCGATACCCTGCAACAACTTGGGCATTACCCTGGTGCAAGCGTCGCTCGGCCACGTCCGGCGTCGTTGTGATGATATTCGTCATTTCATAACTGGCCTGTTGCCAGTCTTGGGCTATCCTTTGAATGTCCGTTTGTACAAGTTTCAATGCAAACGAATGTAGGGCCCGGATTCGGCGGTTGTTTGGCGGCGAGATATTGCACGTTGTCGCACCGAGATTCAGGGAGAGCGGGTGGTTTCAGCCCGTTCCGAATCACTGGCACGGCCGCAGTCAGGGCCACTGGATGGCGATCTCACCATGTTTACCGACCGACGGATCGAGCGGCATCAATTACCTTATTTCCTGCAAGTATTTAACCGCATCACCGACAAGCCTATCGGGTTTTTGGGCAATGTCTCTGAAGACGGGCTCATGTTGATCAGTCAATTACCCATGATGGTCGACGCGGACTTCGAGCTGCGTTTGAAAATTCCAGGTGCTGATGGCACGTTCCATCCGATTGATCTCACGGCAACCTGTCTGTGGAGTCACGAAGATATCAACCCGCAGCATTACGATTCCGGGTTCAGCGTACTCCAGGCGCCCGAGGAGTATGGGCAATTGGTTAATATCCTGTTTCACTACTTCAGCTTTGATCCTTTGCAGGCTTCGGCGTAGGCATTGAGCAGGGCCGACCTGGTTTGGAGCGCGGCTGTCCCCGCCATGAAGGTGCGCGCTCTTCAGAGCATTCCGGCTTTCTTCCAGCCCAGGTAACGTGTCACCAGGCTCGGGCCCAGCTCAGATGGCACGGTGTCCAATACGCAAAGTCCTTGGGCGTTGAGGCGGTCGTGCAATTCGTTTCGGGTATTCAAGTAGTCGATGGCGCCGCTGTAAGCCAAGGCTTCGGGCAAAGTCTGCACCGGGGCCTGGCGCAATTGATCGAGTATTCCCTCGCGCAAACTGGCCACCAGCACTCGATGCTGGCGGCTGATGCGCTTAACGGCAGCCAGCAATGCCTCATCGTCTTCGTCCCGCACGTTGGTCACGATGATCACCAATGCACGCCGCTTTTGCCGAGCCAGTAGCTGGCTTGCCGCAGCCTGATAATCTGCGGTCCGTCGAGTGGTGTCCAGGTCGTATACCGCATTGAGCAACAGATTCAACTGGCTACTGCCCTTGACCGGGGCCAGGTAGCGCGGCTGGTCACTGGCAAAGGTGCACAACCCCACAGCGTCACCCTCACGCAAAGCAACGTAACTGAGCAACAGGCAAGCATTGAGGGTGTGGTCAAAATGGGACAACTCATCATCCTGGCTGCGCATGCGGCGACCACAATCGAGCATGAACACGATCTGTTGGTCGCGCTCATCCTGATATTCACGCGCGATAGGCGTGCGTTGCCGGGCTGTGGCCTTCCAGTCGATCTGGCGCAGGCTGTCGCCGTCGCGAAACTCGCGTAACTGGTGAAACTCCAGCCCCAAGCCGCGCCGTTGGCGTTGACGCACACCCAGTTGACTCAGCCAGCTGTCCACGCCCAGCAGTTGTGCTCCATACAGCCGAGCGAAATCCGGGTAGACGCGGGTAGCATCGCTTACCGCGATAAACCGGCGGGCTGACCACAGGCCCATGGGACTCGGCAGGTGAATTTCGCAGCGTTTGAAACTGAAATGCCCGCGCCGCATAGGACGAAGGCGATACCCCAGCTCACTGCCTTCACCGGGCCGTAGGCTTATGGACTGGGGCATGTTCTCCACGGCCAATCCGTCAGGCACGTGATCGAATACCTGTACTGTCAGCGGTTGTGGAAAGTCATGCTCCAAGCCCAGACGGACTTCGCTCCAGCGCCCCAGCGCCAGACTGCCGGGCATTTTCCGCTGCACCCGGGGTGACGGTCGGTTACGCAGGCGTATCGCGTCCAGCATGGCCAGCAGCAGGAGCGCCAGAAGCAAACCCCACACTGTCGAGTGCAGGGTGTCCGGTACTTTGAATTTCAACGCTGCCACTGTGCCCAGCAGAATACCCAAGCCTAGCAATACGCCAAGCCAGTTCAACAGCAGACGGGTCGGTTTCATGGGCGGGTCATTGCCGTGGTGCCGGGATCTGATCGAGCAGTTGCTTAAGCACCTGATCGACCTCCAGTCCGTCTATATCCAATTCAGGTGCTATACGTACTCGGTGGCGCAGTACTGCCAGGGCGCATCCCTTGATGTCATCCGGGGTGACAAATTCACCACCGCGCAACAAGGCGCGGGCGCGGGCGCCACGTACCAGGGCGATGGACGCCCGCGGGCCGGCGCCGATGGTCAGCCCCGGCCAGCTACGGGTGGCACGTGCCAGACGCACGGCATAGTCGAGCACCTGTTCGTCCATGGCCAGGTCACTGGCAATCTGCTGCAACTGCAATACGTCATCGGCCTGTAACACTGTGCGCAATGGGTGTACGTCCAGCATGTCGGCCCGGGAGGAGCGGGTTACTTCTCGCACCATGTCCAGTTCCTCTTGCGCCTCCGGGTAGTCCATGCGCACCTTGAGCATGAAGCGATCCAGCTCGGCTTCCGGCAAGGGATAAGTGCCTTCCTGCTCGATAGGGTTCTGGGTTGCCAGCACCATGAACGGTTGGCCGATGGGCAGCGCTTCGCCTTCGAGGGTCACTTGCCGTTCCTGCATAGCCTCGAGCAAGGCCGCTTGAGTCTTGGCTGGGGCGCGGTTGATTTCGTCGGCCAGCAACAGGTGTGTGAACACCGGCCCTTTGCGCAACTTGAACTGTTCGGTGCGCAGGTCGTACACGGCATGGCCGGTGACATCGCTGGGCATCAGGTCCGGGGTGAATTGAATACGCGCGAAATCGCCATCGAAGCATCGAGCCAAGGCACGAACCAACAAGGTTTTACCCAGCCCCGGCACACCTTCGAGCAACACATGGCCGCCAGCGATCAGTGCGGTCAGGATGTCGTCAATCACCTGGTCCTGGCCAATCACTGCCTTGCGCAATTCAGTGCGCAGAGCTTGGGCTTGCCCGGCGGCGCGCTGCAAGGTTTCGCGGGTTAGGGCGGTTGCGCTTGGAAATTCGCTCATAGGGCATTCCTGAGGGTTTGCAGGCATGCCACTTGCCGGCTGAAATCGGCGCTGGAAAGCCGTTTTGCCGGGAGTGGGCCAAGGGCCTGGCTGATGACGTTAGAGGGTTGGCGTGTCAGGTGTTCAAGCATCCGCCACTGCTCTGCGTTGCCGAGGTGCTCAAAACCGGGGTGGCGGTGCCGCGCCGCGCGTAAGATATCGCACTGCAAGGCATGCAGCAGCGTGCCCTGACCGCAGCGCCGCAGCAGGAAGTCGGCGCTCGCATTCAGGTGCTCCTGTAATTGGCGACGCGCGTTCGGCGCGGGAGCCTGAACCGGGCCTTGACGCATACCGGCCTTCCACAACGCCAAGGCGACCAGGGCAGTGAGCGCCGTCAAGGCATGGGGGAAATACCGCATCAGCAGGGTGAACACGTCATCGAAGTCGCTGTTGAACAGCAAAGTGACGGCCGTGCCCTGGTTCAGGTGCCACAGCAGCCAAGCATTGTCGTGTTTGCCGATGTTCGGGGTTTTCCACACGTCGCTGTCGGTAATCACCGTGACACGGCCTTCCCCAAGGTTGAGTTGCATCAGGTGGCTCGATCTTGCGCTGTTGGCAGAAAATTGAGCCAGGTGCTTGGGGTCGGTGAGGTTGAAGTCCGTGTCGAAACTGAAATAGGCGGCGGGGGTTTCATTGTCAACGTAGAGTTTGGTCAGGTCCGGGACTTTCTTTTCAAGGTTTTTTTTACTGGAAGGAGCGAGTTCTTCAGGCTCATCACTCAAGGTCTGGTGGATATGCAGGCGATCCAGCAACAGGTCGCCACTTTTGCCAGTCTCTTCATCCCATAGCGCTTCAGCCACCAGTAACAGATGGCCGCCGGATCTGGCCCAGTTCAGCAGTTGTTCTGCCTGGCGTGGTGACAGGGTACTGCGCTCTCCGAGCAGCAACAGGCTGTTTCCCCTGGCAGGCAGGGTTGTCAATCGCTCAAGATCAGTGGCGTGCTCCACGGTCAGGCCTTGCTGGCGCAGAAAGTGTTCGGCTGCCAGGTATTGATTGGCCAGTGCTTCCGGCGAAGGGCCACGGTCAATCACCTCGTCGTAAGGAGTTGCCGTGCGCCATACGTAGTAACATCCCGCGCCAAGCAGGCACGCCAGCAGTAGTCCCACCCACAGTAATGGCTGTTTCATGGGGGGCTCCCTGAGCTGAACAGGATGCGCCAATCACTGCACAGTTTTTGCTGGACTGAGAGGGGAGGCAGGTGATGGCCGTAGGCGAGGTTTTGCCAGTGCCGGGTCAACTCATCGCTGAAAGCCAGCAGTTGCGGGTGCTGCAACTGGTGGACTCTTTCCTGGACCTGGCCTTCGGTGTCAGCGCTTTTCAGCGGTACATTGAAGTCATGTAAGAGCCGGCTGAGCAAGCCGCGATACAGCAGGCCGAGAGCTTCCCTTGGTCGGGTGGCCCACAGGTGTTCGGCAGTGCTGGCAACATCATCGGGTAAGGTCTCGGTACCCAGTTCAAGGCCGAACAATTGCGTAGGTACTGGTTTGATAACGCTGGGCTTGCGTGGCCCGCGTCGACTCACAAAGGTGCGCAACCACTCTCGATACCTCCACGCCAGTAGTGTCAGGCCACTGATCAGCACTCCCCACAACAACATTTCCAGGCCTTGGGCGATGTGCTTGAAGGTATCGCTGTTGAGGTTGTTCAGTAGCGCCTTCAGCCAGCCCGGAAGTTTACCGTCGCTTTGAGCTTTGTTTTTAGTGGGAGGGTTCTCTTCGCCAAAGCGATACCGGGTGACAGTTTCCGGGTTTTTGAAAGGGGGCTTTTCCAATAGCGACTTGATGGATTGGTTCGCGCTGTGGGTGGTCAGTGGCTTGGGAGAGCTGGGCGCATCAGCCATAACGGGCCGGCTCAATGGCAGTAGCGTCAGCCCGATCATCAGTACTAAAAGCGGCGTTACATTGCTCAGGCGCTGACGAAAGCGGCGGAAGACCAATTCCAGGTCCCAGGCCTCCAATACGGTACGACGGTTAAGGTAGAGGCTGAAACCACAAGCGACATAGATGGGCTCCCAAAATACTAGAATCAACGCATAGAGGGCGTTGCTCAGGTGTTCAAGCCACAACCCTTCTGAGTGTGTCGCGAGCGCCAGGCGTTGCCAGTCCCAATCCATCTCGACGTTTTGAGGAATAAACAGATAGAACAGCGCCATACAACCGAACCACAAGCCGATTTCCAGGTGCACTCCGATGGTCGTCAACCAGCGTGCGGTCCCGGCGTTACGTTGCTGCAGCACGCCCAGGCGTTTTTGGCGTGCCGTGCCATCCAGGCCTTCGAGTTGGCTCACCGGCATCACAAAGCTTCGACTCAGGCTGAACCGTCGCCAGGTCAGGCTGGCCAGCAGTTGGCCTTGGAGCAGGCGCGGCCATTGGCGCACTGCCTCCCTGACGCTGGGTGTTTCGCCAAACAAAACCTTGGACAGGATGTACAGCGGTAAGCGGTCGAAGGCTGGCTTAAGCCACCAGAACAGAAACATGGCAGTGGACGGGTATTTCCACAGCAGTGCAGTGAGTAAGGCAAACACTGGCAGAGTTATCAGCGCCCAGCTAACCATTAACAGCAGGCGATGTTCCCGGGCCATTAATACGCCAAGATCCATGGCTTCCCAGGCCGTGCGTGGACGGATTACGACGCTGGCATCACTCAGGCGCATGGCGAGTCCTTCCGGCAAGGCTCAGGTAACTGATCACCAGCAGCCAAAGGCTAGTGCCCACCAGGTATTTGACCCAAGGGGTGATCATGGTGGTGGATGACCAATACGCCTCGATAAAGGCAGCGATGAGCAGGAAAATCATGACACCGCACATCATTTGCACGCTCTTGCGTGCCGCCATCCGCAATGATTCACCACGGGTCAACTGTCCGGGAGTGATCAGCGCCCAGCCTACCTGCAGGCCCGCGGCGCCGGCGAGGGCGATCGCCGTCAGTTCGAATGCTCCATGGCCGATGACGAAAGACCAGAAGGTCTGCCCGTAACCGATTTCTGTCAGGTGCCCGGAGACTGCGCCGATGATCAGTCCGTTGAAAATCAGGAAGAACACACTCCCCAGACCAAACAACAAACCCGCCGCAAACGTCTGGAAAGCGATACCGATGTTGTGCATCACGTAGTAGCCGAACATCATCCAGTCTTCGCTTGATGCCCGTTCGGCGGCGCGACCCAGGTGACTGGCATCGGGGTCATACATGCTCTGCATCTCGGCAACTTGCTGGGGGCTGATGATGCTGTAGACCAGGTCGGGAAACAGGTACACCAACAGAGCGATACCCATCAGGCTGCCAAAGAACAACGCGCTCGCTATCAATATGAAGCGCCACTGTTCTCGCACCAATCGAGGAAAACCGGCGAGTAGGAAACTCAGCACATTCGCCGCCAATTGGCCGCGATGACGGTAGAGCTGTTGATGGCCGCGTAGTGCCAGTTGCTGCAAGGGATCTACCAGATAGCTGCTGTAGCCACGTTCTTGGGCGAGTGCCAGGTGGTGGCACAGGCGTCGATATTGATGGGGGAAATCGGCCACGTCACTGGCTTGGGCCTTACCTTGCTCCAAGTGTTGCAGATGTTCGGCAAAGGCTTTCCATTGAGGCTGGTGGCGGCGTTCGAAAAGACTCTGCTTCATGTCGGCCCCAACAGGCCACGGGCCACACCATTGAGTTGCTCGACGGCGCGGGCCGGAGATACCTGCAAGGGGGTGGCGAGAATTGATGCCAGCTCGTGAACACGTGCGGTGGACAACTCGCCCTGGCGTTCTGCGAAACCAAGGATGGCGCGTTGTTCGCTCAAATCCAGCGCAAAGGGTAGGCGCAAGGCCGCCGCTTGAGGAATCCGGGGACGCACCAGCGGCTGTTCCTGGTAGATCACCAGTGTGCCGGCCGCCAAGTCGCCCAAACGCTTGAAGTGAGGATGTTGTAGGCAACTGATCGCGCCGAGAAAGTAACCGAATGGCAGCATGTCGACAAACCGCAGCAAGTTACGGATCAGTGACGCGGACCAGCCAATCGGCGTGCCGTCATCTTGTACGACACGTAACCCCATGACTTGTTTGCCGGGCGAGCAACCCTGGTTGAGCACCTCAAAGAGCACCATGTACCACCAACTGATCAGAAACAGCAGCAGCGAACCGAGGCCGATACCGACGTTGCCGAGCAAGGCCAATGGCACCAGCATCACACCCATGACTACCGCACGTATACCCAGGTCGAAGGCAAAGGCCAGCACGCGTGGCATCAGGCCGGCCGGGCGCAGGGGCAGGTCGATACCTTCCGGGGTCTCGATCTGATAGCGGGTATCCAACGGGGTTGACGGCATCGCGATCCTTGTCAGTGCAGAGCGGCTGGGAGATACGGATGCTAGCAGTGTCGCGGATGGAAGCAACCATTCAAGGTTTTGCTGGATGTTTGTACAGTATATTTGGTGCTGGTCGCGGACGTCGCTCAACGCCTAGACTTTGTCCATCTTCAGTACAGGAATAGCCCGTGACCTCCATTTTCTGGTACGACTATGAAACCACCGGCATCAATCCGCGCAGCGATCGCCCACTCCAGGTAGCTGGCATTCGCACGGACTTCGACCTCAATGAGATCGGCGCGCCAGTCAATCTTTATTGCCAGCCCAGCGAGGATATCCTGCCTCACCCCGTCGCCTGCGCGATTACCGGTATCACCCCCGCAATCCTCGCGGAAAAAGGTCTGGCCGAGGCCGATTTCATGACCCGGGTGCATGCTGAACTGGCCGCCCCGGGTACTTGCGGTGCAGGCTACAACACCTTGCGTTTTGACGATGAAATGACGCGCTACAGCCTGTATCGCAATTTTTTCGACCCTTACGCGCGGGAGTGGCAGGGCGGTAATAGCCGCTGGGATCTCATCGACGTGGTTCGCACTGCCTACGCCCTGCGTCCGGAAGGCATTGAATGGCCGCAACAGGATGGGCGTGTCACGCTCAAGCTGGAGCGCCTGACCGAAGCCAACGGCATTGACCATGGGCAGGCTCACGACGCGTTGTCCGACGTGCGCGCCACGATTGCCTTGGCTCGATTGGTGCGTGAGAAACAACCCAGGCTGTATGAATGGCTGTTTCAATTGCGCAGTAAACAACGGGTGATGGATCAGGTGCGCTTGCTGCAACCGATGGTGCATATCTCCGGGCGCTTTTCTGCCGAGCGTCATTACCTGGGGGTCGTGCTGCCTCTGGCGTGGCACCCGCGTAACCGTAATGCCCTGATCGTCTGCGACCTGGGGCTTGATCCTCAAGGATTGCTGGACCTTGATGCCGTTACCTTGCGCCAGCGCCTCTACACCCGCCGTGACGATCTTGCCGAGGGCGAACTGCCAGTGCCGCTCAAATTGGTGCACATAAATCGCTGCCCGGTGGTTGCGCCTTTGAATGTGCTACGGGCGCAAGATCGTGAACGTCTGCACTTGGACATGAACATTTATCAGGAGCGGGCGCTGCGGCTAACTGACGCACAGGAACTTTGGCGCGATAAGTTGGCGGCCATTTACGCCGAAGAAGACTTCACAGCGAGTACCGACCCGGAACAGCAGCTTTACGACGGTTTTATTGGAGACCGTGATCGACGTTTATGTGAACAAGTCAGGGCGGCCGAGCCTGCGCAATTATCAAGCCAGCAGTGGCCATTTGATGATCACCGTTTGCCTGAACTATTGTTTCGGTACCGTGCGCGTAACTTCCCGCATACCTTGAACAGCGAAGAGCAACAACGCTGGATACTTTTTTGTCAGCAACGGTTGTCGAACCGGGAGTGGGGTGCGCCGAATACCCTTGAGGCATTTAAGCAGGCCAGGCAGGAGTTTTCAGTTAGTGCGACGCCGTTTCAGCATGGGGTACTGGAGCAGTGGCAGGAATATGCAGATGCTCTCGCCGCCAGAGTCAATCTGTAATCGGTTGTCACGCAACAGACAGGCAATTAAAAACGCCAGCAGGCTGGCGTTTTTAATGTGTCACGTATCAGGCGGAAGCCTGGCGAAGCTTAGCCCAGCAGGGTAGCCCAGCCTTCAACCACGTCACCGCCCCACTTGGCTTTCCACTCTTTCAGAGTTTTGTGGTTGCCACCTTTGGTTTCAATCACTTCGCCGTTGTGCGGGTTTTTGTATTGTTTGACCTTGCGAGCACGCTTGGTGCCAGTAGTTTTCACAGCGCCGCGCGGTGCTTTAACTTTAGACTCTGGATCCAGTAGCGCGATGATGTCACGCAGGGATTTGGAGTATTCACCCATCAGGGCGCGCAATTTGCCTTCGAATTCCAGCTCGGTTTGCAGTTTGTCGTCTTGGGACAGATTCTTCAAACGGGCTTGCAGCTCTTTGATAGCTTCTTCGGTGGCACGGTATTCGTTGATCAGAGACATGTGGACTACCTTATGTAGAGCGCTGATTGACAGGGATAGTGGCCCAATAATAGTCAGGCGGTTTCCCCAAGTAAACATTTAAGGTCGTATTTGTGTGAATTACTTTAAATGTTTGTAGCAATGCTATGCGTTCGAGTTAATTACGAGGGCGTAGACCTAAAGATAATTTCCTCGAAAGCCCGGGAATAGCCACAGGGTGACGTAGTAGTGCCTTATGAAGGTGGTAAAACCATAGGCTATTAAGGGGCAAGGCACGGGCCGGTGATCAGAATCAGCGTTAACGAATACTGCAGTTTTTCTGCACAATCGCTAGAATGGCGGCCTTTGCGAAGTTCTGGAGTTTCCCCCTAATGCGCACTTTTCGGCTGGTGATTGCTTGCCCGGACCGGGTTGGCATCGTTGCCAAAGTCAGTAACTTTCTGGCCTCCCACAACGGTTGGATCACTGAGGCGAGCCATCACTCGGACAATCTCAGCGGTTGGTTCTTCATGCGTCACGAGATTCGTGCCGATTCGCTGCCTTTTGGTCTTGATGCCTTCCGTGACGCGTTCGCGCCGATCGCCGAAGAGTTTTCGATGACCTGGCATATCACTGACACCGAGCAGAAAAAACGCGTGGTGTTGATGGCAAGCCGTGAGTCCCACTGCTTGGCTGACTTGCTGCACCGCTGGCACAGCGATGAGCTGGATTGCGAGATTGCTTGCGTGATTTCCAACCATGACGACTTGCGCAGCATGGTCGAGTGGCACGGTATCCCGTATTACCACGTGCCGGTCAACCCACAGGACAAGGAGCCGGCTTTCGCCGAAGTCTCACGCCTGGTCAAGCAGCATGAAGCCGACGTGGTCGTATTGGCGCGCTACATGCAAATCCTGCCACCGGAGCTGTGCCGCGAATACGCGGGCAAGGTGATCAACATTCACCACAGCTTCCTGCCATCGTTTGTCGGTGCAAAGCCTTACCACCAGGCTTCCCTGCGTGGCGTGAAGCTGATCGGCGCTACGTGCCACTATGTCACCGAAGAGCTGGACGCCGGCCCGATCATCGAGCAGGACGTGGTGCGTGTCAGCCACAGCGACAGCATTGAAGACATGGTGCGGTTCGGTCGTGACGTCGAGAAGATGGTCCTGGCGCGTGGTCTGCGTTATCACTTGGAAGATCGCGTGCTGGTGCACGGCAACAAGACGGTAGTGTTCTGATCGAGCGGTTGTGATTGAAGAATGAAGGGCCTGGGCGTTAAATCGTCTCAGGCCCTTTTTTTTGCATGCCATTGAGGATTGAGCAATGAGTGATCCGCGGGAAAAAGCAACGTCAAACGCCCCGGCGACCCTGGGGGAAGGGTGTTTGAGCCGATATGACCCGGATGACCTGAGCAGTGAGGACGGCACCGAATTTCCCGGTGCCGCCGAACTGTGGAAGCAGGAGCAGGCCAAGTCTGAGCCCAGGGACGCTTGATCAGATCCGGAAACTGCCGACCAATTGCTTCAAGCGTGCCGCTTGTTGTTCAAGGTCGGCGCACGCGCGCAGCGTGGATTGAAGGTTTTCCACACCTTCCTGATTGAGAGTGTTGATCTCGGTAATGTCCATATTGATCGACTCCACCACCGAGGTCTGTTCTTCGGTGGCGGTGGCGACGGACTGGTTCATGCCGTCGATCTCGCCGATGCGCTGGGTCACGCTGTTCAGGCGTTCGCCGGCCAGGTTGGCGATGTCGACACTGTCGAGGCTGTGACGCTGGCTTTCACTCATGGTGCTGACCGAATCCCGGGCGCCGACTTGCAGTTCCTCGATCATCTTTTGCACTTGTTGCGCCGATTCCTGAGTGCGATGCGCCAGGTTGCGTACTTCATCCGCAACCACCGCAAACCCTCGTCCTGCTTCACCTGCACGGGCTGCTTCAATCGCGGCGTTCAGTGCCAGGAGGTTGGTTTGCTGGGAAATACTGGTGATCACCTCAAGAATCTGGCCGATATTCACTGTCTTGCTATTGAGCGCTTCGATATTGCTGCTGGAGGCGCTGATCATCGACGACAACTGGTTCATTGCCTTGATATTGCGTTCCACCACGTGCTGGCCGTCTTCGGCCAAGTGCCGAGCGTCGCTGGCTTGATGGGAGGCTTGCGCTGCATTGCGCGCGATTTCCTGGGCGGCCGCCCCCAACTCATTGATGGCGGCAGCAACGCTGTTGGTGCGGTTGGCTTGCTCATCGGAATTGACCATCGACGAGTTAGATGCGCTGACAACCCGCAGTGCCACCTCATTGACTTGTTCGGTAGCCGAGGACACTTCGCGGATCGACGTATGAATGCGCTCCACGAACCGATTGAATGCGTTACCCAACGTGCCGAATTCATCGTGATTCTGGATGGTCAGCCGGCGGGTCAGATCACCCTCGCCATCGGCGATGTCCTGCATGGCGCGGGTCATCACATGCAGCGGTTGCAGCAGCACGCGGATCAACATACCGAGCAGGGCGATGATGATCACCACGGCAATGATCGTGGCGATGATCGCTGAGGTGCGAAATTCGCTGAGCATGGCGAAGGATTTGTCTTTATCCACTGAAATACCGAGATACCAGTTCACCGAGGGCAGGCCCTTGATTGAGGTAAAGGTCACGATATTGTCTTTGTCGTTGGCCTCGACTTCGCTGAAGTCTGCGCTGATCTTGGGCGTATTTTTGGGGTACACATCGGCCAGGGTTTTCATCACCAGGTTTTTGTCCGGGTGTACCAACACTTTGCCGTCAGCGCTGACCAGGAACGCATACCCCATGCCGCCGAAGTTCAGGGCGCCGATGTTATCCACCAGGGTTTGCAGGCTCAGGTCGCCGCCGACCACGCCGATGCTTTGGGTACCTTGAGTGCTGGGGGTGGCAACGGAAATGATCAGTTTGCCGGTAGCGGCATCGATATAGGGTTCGGTCAGGGTTGAGCTGTTGCTGTTCTGCGCACCTTTGTACCAGGGTCGTACACGCGGGTCGAAGCCGTCCGGCATTTTGGTGTCGGGGCGAATGGTGAAGGCGCCTTTGCTGTCGCCGACGTAGGTCGCCATGAATGAAGACGTCAGGATTTTCTGTTCCAACAGGCTGGCCACCGCGGACGGCTCGGGGTTGATGGCGATGTTTTGCGCGGCGTTCTCCACCAGGGCAATGCGCCCAGTAAGCCAGGTCTGAATGTTGCTGGCGGTGACATCGCCCATTTCATGCAGGTAGTTGTTGAGGTCGTCGCGAATCGCGTTGCGCTGTAGGTAGTCGTTATAGAGGGTAAACAGCGCGAATGCGGCAATGACGATAAGGGAGGCCGCAAGCAGGATTTTGTGGCTGAAGCGCAGATTTTTATTCATGGCTTGTAGGGTCCGCTAAGGTCTTATTATCCGAAGCGCGTCCTTATGGGATGCGCAAAATGGTAGCGTCAAAAAAGGTGTGATACTTCTTGTGATAGCTCCAGTGGTCCCTGTAGGAACTATCTGACCTATTTTTAGACTTTGTGGGTCTCACACTGGCCTGTATCGACTTGGCGGCACTAAAGATTAACCATAGGTGACGAAATGCCTGACTCCACGCAACTTCTTATCGGCGCCGGTCTCGATGGCCAGCCCATCGCCCAGCCCATGCGCCTGGCCAACCGTCACGGGTTGATCGCCGGCGCCACGGGTACGGGCAAGACCGTCACGTTGCAACGCCTGGCGGAAGCCTTCAGTGATGCCGGCGTGGCGGTGTTTGCCGCGGACATCAAGGGGGACCTGTGCGGGCTGGGTGCCGCAGCGACCCCTCAGGGCAAGGTGGCCGAGCGGATCGCCGATATGCCTTTCCTCAATTACACAGCCAAGGCTTATCCGGTCACGCTGTGGGATATCCACGGGCAGTCCGGCCATCCATTGCGCACCACCATCAGCGAAATGGGCCCATTGTTGCTTGGTAGTCTGCTGGAACTCACCGACAGCCAGCAGTCGGCCCTTTATGCCGCCTTTAAAGTGGCGGACCGCGAAGGCCTGTTGCTGTTGGACCTCAAAGACCTCAAGGCACTGCTTAACCATCTGCGCTACCACCCGGAACTGCTGGGTGAAGACGCGGCGTTGATGACTACTGGTTCCAGTCAGGCACTGTTGCGCCGCCTGGCAGTGTTGGAGCAGCAGGGCGCGGAAGCCTTGTTTGGTGAGCCGGCGCTGCAGTTGGAGGATATCTTGCAACCTTCCAGCGACGGGCGCGGACGCATTCACCTGCTGGACGCCAGCCGCCTGGTGCATGAGGCACCCAAGGTGTACGCGACCTTCCTGCTGTGGTTGTTGGCGGAGTTGTTCGAGCAACTGCCTGAGCGCGGTGATGCCGACAAGCCACTGCTCGCATTGTTTTTTGATGAAGCGCATTTGCTGTTCACCGACACGCCCAAGGCCTTGCAGGAACGTCTGGAGCAGGTGGTGCGGCTGATTCGTTCGAAAGGCGTTGGCGTGTATTTTGTTACCCAATCGCCTGGCGACCTGCCGGACAGCGTGCTCGCCCAGCTCGGCCTGCGCATCCAGCATGGCTTGCGGGCGTTCACGACCAAAGAACAGAAATCGTTGCGTGCCGTCGCGGACGGTTTCCGGCCAAACCCGGCTTTCGATGCCTTGTCGGTATTGACCGAGCTGGGTACGGGTGAAGCCTTGGTGGGCACCTTGCAGGAAAAGGGCACGCCGGAGGTCGTCCAACGCGTCTTGGTCGCGCCGCCGCAATCACGGATTGGGCCGCTCAGCGAAGCCGAACGTGCTGCATGGGTGGCCGGCTCGCCGTTGCAGGGCCGCTATGACAAGCCCATCGATCGGGAATCCGCCTATGAAGTGCTGATGTCCCGCAAGGACCTTGGGCCGACCGAGGACGCCAAACCGACTGCCGACGAACCGAGCTTTACTGACAAGGCGGGTGCTTTTCTCGGCACAACAGCGGGCAAAGCGCTGAAATCCGCGATGCAGCAAGCCGCCAATCAGATGGGGCGGCAACTTGTGCGTGGCTTGTTGGGGTCGTTATTGGGCGGCAGCAAGCGCAAATAGTTAATCAGGTCTTTGGCTTGGCGTGGGCGGCCAGCCGCTCAAGCGCTGCGCGTAAGCCTGGGTTGCTGATTCCGTCGGCCGTTGCCTGAATGGTTTCGGCCGCATTGGTCGACAGATCATGAATATGCTCCACCACGCCAGGCAGTGTGGTCGGCGGTTGGACCTTGAACTGAATGCGCGTCAAACCGGCGAATTCATCAAAGACCATCAATTGACGTTGCAGGCGTTTTTGCTGATAGCGCAAACGCGTCGCCCAGTGACCATCTGTGACAATCAGTAGCAGGTTACCTTCGCGCCAGGACGCCACGCGGCAGTGTTCGCGCGCGGCCGGTTGCAATTGGCTTTCGAGCAGGCGTTGCAAATGGCCCAGGCGTTGCGCATGGCCAAAGATGGCTTTCAGCGGCTTGGCATCGCGAAGCAACACGGCGGGCGCGCGGGCTGTCAGGGGGCGAAACGCCATTATTGAGACACCTTAAGTAACAGAGCCGCCATCTTAGCAGAAAGCGTCTGTACGCCCCCAGGCCATGCCTCCACCGGGCTTTGTACGTGAAATCAATAGGTAACTTCTGCATTCCATGGGTTGAAGTTCCGGCAAAAGCCCTTATTTTAAACAAGCCCTCTCACAGCACCATGCCAGCATCGGGGAACAACGCCACTTTCCTCACCCACGAATCCGGGTAGAATGCGCGTTCGCATGCGGCCGTGAGGGCTGCTCGGGCCACTCACGGTGCGCCCTCCATCCCTATGTGTGGAAGAACCTGCCGATATGTTTGCGCCTTTGTTAAAGAAACTTTTTGGAAGCAAGAATGAGCGCGAAGTCAAACGCATGCTCAAGACGGTGCAGCTGGTCAATGCCCTCGAAGAGCAGATGGTTGCCCTGTCGGACGAGCAATTGCGCGCCAAGACCCAAGAGTTCAAGGCCCGCATAGCCAAAGGTGAAACCCTCGACAAGCTGCTTCCCGAAGCCTTTGCGGTCGCCCGTGAAGCCGGTAAACGTGTAATGGGCATGCGCCACTTCGACGTCCAGTTGATCGGCGGCATGACCTTGCATGAAGGCATGATTGCCGAAATGCGTACCGGTGAAGGCAAGACCCTGGTGGCAACCCTGGGTGTTTACCTCAATGCGTTGTCCGGCAAGGGCGTGCATGTTGTGACGGTGAACGACTACCTGGCTCGCCGGGACGCCAACTGGATGCGCCCGCTGTATGAGTTCCTCGGCCTGACCGTCGGTGTGGTAACGCCGTTCCAGCCGCCGGAAGAGAAGCGTGCCGCCTACGCCGCCGACATTACCTACGGTACCAACAACGAATTCGGTTTCGACTACCTGCGCGACAACATGGCGTTCAGCATGGAAGAAAAATTCCAGCGCGAACTCAACTTTGCCGTGATCGACGAAGTCGACTCCATCCTCATCGACGAAGCCCGTACCCCACTGATCATCTCCGGCCAGGCCGAAGACAGTTCGCGCCTGTACACCGAAATCAACAAGTTGATTCCGCGCCTGGAACAGCACATCGAGGAAGTGGAAGGCGTAGTGACCAAAGAAGGTCACTTCACCATCGACGAGAAGACCCGTCAGGTCGAGCTCAACGAAGCTGGTCACCAGTTCGTCGAAGAGATGCTGACCCAGATCGGCGAGCTGGCCGAGGGTGAAAGCCTGTACTCGGCACATAACCTGGGCCTGTTGACTCATGTGTATGCCGGCCTGCGCGCCCACAAGCTGTTCCATCGCAACGTTGAATACATCGTGCAGGACGGCCAGGTCGTATTGGTTGATGAACACACCGGCCGTACCATGCCGGGTCGCCGTCTGTCCGAAGGTCTGCACCAGGCCATCGAAGCCAAGGAACACCTCAACATCCAGGCTGAAAGCCAGACGTTGGCGTCCACTACCTTCCAGAACTACTTCCGTCTGTACAACAAACTGTCCGGCATGACCGGTACGGCCGACACCGAAGCGTTCGAGTTCCACCAGATCTACAACCTGGCCGTGATGGTCATTCCGCCGAACAAGCCGTTGGCGCGTAAAGACTTCAACGACCTGGTGTTTCTGACGGCCGAAGAGAAATACGCGGCAATTATCAATGACATCAAGGACGGCCTGGCCCAGGGGCGACCGATCCTGGTGGGTACTGCCACCATCGAGACTTCCGAGCACGTGTCCAACCTGCTCAACAAGGAAGGCATCGAGCACAAGGTCCTCAACGCCAAGTTCCACGAAAAAGAAGCCGAGATCATCGCCCAGGCCGGTCGCCCGGGCGCACTGACCATCGCCACCAACATGGCCGGCCGTGGTACCGACATCCTGTTGGGCGGCAACTGGGAAGTGGAAGTCGCGGCGCTGGAAAATCCGAGCCCTGAGCAGATCGCCCAGATCAAGGCTGACTGGCAGAAACGCCACCAGGCCGTGCTGGAATCCGGTGGTCTGCAGGTAATCGCCTCCGAGCGTCACGAATCGCGTCGTATCGACAACCAGCTGCGTGGTCGTGCCGGTCGTCAGGGTGACGCCGGTTCCAGCCGCTTCTACCTGTCCCTGGAAGACAGCCTGATGCGCATCTTCGCTTCGGACCGCGTGAAGAACTTCATGAAGGCCCTGGGCATGCAGTCCGGTGAAGCGATTGAACATCGCATGGTGACCAACGCTATCGAGAAGGCACAGCGTAAGGTCGAAGGTCGCAACTTCGACATTCGTAAACAGCTGCTCGAGTTCGATGACGTCAACAACGAACAGCGTAAAGTGATTTATCACATGCGTAACACGTTGCTGGCCGCTGACAATATCGGCGAGACCATCGCCGACTTCCGTCAGGACGTGCTCAACGCCACCGTCAGCGCGCATATTCCGCCACAGTCTCTTCCAGAGCAGTGGGATGTTGCCGGCTTGGAAGCTGCATTGAAGAGCGACTTCGGCGTCGACTTGCCGGTTCAACAGTGGCTGGACGAAGACGACCACCTGTACGAAGAGACGCTGCGCGAGAAGCTGATGACCGAGCTGCTGGCCGCGTACAACGAGAAGGAAGAGCAGGCGAGTGCCGAAGCACTGCGCACCTTCGAGAAGCAGATCGTACTGCGCGTGCTGGATGACCTGTGGAAAGACCATCTGTCGACCATGGATCACCTGCGTCACGGCATCCACCTGCGTGGCTACGCCCAGAAAAACCCGAAGCAAGAGTACAAGCGCGAGTCGTTTACGCTGTTCTCCGAACTGCTGGATTCGATCAAGCGCGATTCGATCCGTGTGCTGTCCCACGTTCAGGTGCGTCGCGAAGACCCGATCGAGGAAGAAGCCCGCCTGCGTCAGGAAGCCGAGGCACTGGCTGCGCGCATGCAGTTCCAGCATGACGAAGCGCCGGGCCTGGAAGCCCCTGAAGTTCTGGGCGAAGAGATTGATGTGGTCCTGGCTCAAACCCCGGTTCGCAACGACCAGAAGCTGGGCCGTAACGAGCTGTGCTGGTGCGGCTCGGGCAAGAAGTTCAAACACTGCCACGGCCAGATCGAATAAGCTTTCTGCCTGACGCTGCAACACCCCGCGCCGCGACCGGCCTCTGCCGTCGCGGCGTTTTGCCTTAATTTCACCGTCGCTTACGACGGCACAGACATCACCTATTTTTAAGGAGCGCATTCATGGCTGTTGGTCTTGGTCCTTTGCCCACATTGCACCCGGTTGCCGGTTTTGAACTCGGTATCGCTTCGGCCGGCATCAAGCGCCCAGGGCGTAAGGATGTGGTGGTGATGCGTTGCGCCGAAGGCTCGACCGTCGCCGGTGTGTTCACCCTCAACGCGTTCTGCGCCGCGCCGGTGATCCTGGCCAAGCAACGCGTGGCCGGCACGATCCGTTACCTGCTGACCAACACTGGCAATGCCAACGCCGGCACCGGCGAGCCTGGCCTGGTGGCGGCTGCGCGCACGTGCGCCAAGCTGGCTCAGTTGACCGGCGTGGACGCCAGCCAAGTGCTGCCGTACTCCACTGGCGTGATCGGTGAGCCGTTGCCCGTCGAGAAAATCGAAGGTGCATTGCAAGCCGCGCTGGACGATTTGTCTGTGGATAACTGGGCTGCCGCCGCGACCGGCATCATGACCACCGATACTCTGCCCAAAGGCGCCAGCCGCCAGTTCGTGCACGACGGCGTGACCGTTACCGTGACCGGCATCAGCAAGGGGGCAGGCATGATCCGTCCGAATATGGCCACCATGCTCGGCTACATCGCCACCGACGCCAAAGTCTCCCGCGACGTGCTGCACAGCCTGATCCTGGACGGTGCCAACAAGTCGTTCAACCGCATCACCATCGATGGCGATACTTCGACCAACGACTGCTGCATGCTGATCGCCACCGGCCAGGCCAGCCTGCCGGAAATCACCGAAGCCAGCGGTCCCTTGTTCGCGGCGCTGAAGCAAGCCGTGTTCGAAGTGTGCATGGACGTGGCCCAGGCCATCGTGCGTGACGGAGAGGGCGCCACCAAGTTCGTGACCGTTGAAGTGAATGGCGGCGGCAATCACCAGGAATGCCTGGACGTGGGATACACCGTAGCGCATTCGCCGCTGATCAAGACGGCGCTGTTCGCCTCGGACCCGAACTGGGGCCGTATCCTGGCGGCAGTCGGCCGTGCTGGCGTGCCGGATCTGGACGTGAGCAAGATTGATGTGTTCCTGGGCGACGTATGCATCGCCAGCCGTGGCGCGCGTGCCGAGTCCTACACCGAAGCCCAGGGCTCGGCAGTGATGCAGCAGGAAGAAATCACTATCCGCATAGAGCTGGGTCGTGGTGAGTGCAGCGAAACCATCTGGACCACCGACCTGTCCCACGAGTACGTGAAGATCAACGCGGAATACCGTACCTGACAGCCAAGAGGAAGAGCACGGTGAAACGAGTGCATGTAGCAGCAGCGGTGATCCGCGGTGTCGACGGCAGGATCCTGCTGGCGCGCCGCGCCGACACTCAGCATCAGGGCGGCTTGTGGGAGTTTCCCGGCGGTAAGGTAGAGGCCGATGAATCGGTCGCCAGCGCATTGTCCCGCGAATTGCAGGAAGAGCTGGGTATCCATGTCACCACGGCGCGTCCGCTGATCAAAGTGCAGCATGACTACCCGGACAAACAGGTGTTGCTGGATGTCTGGGAGGTCTCGGCCTTCACCGGCGAACCTCATGGTGTTGAAGGGCAGCCTCTGGAATGGGTGGCCCCTCGGGACCTGCTCAACTATGAGTTTCCAGCGGCCAATGCACCGATCGTTGCGGCTGCGCGTTTGCCAGCGCAATATCTGATCACTCCGGGCGAGCTGGAAACTCCGGTATTGTTGCGCGGTATTCAGAAAGCCATTGCTGGCGGCATCAAGTTGGTTCAGTTGCGGGCGCCCAACGGTTACGACCCCAAATACCGCGACCTCGCGGTGGATGCAGTGGGGTTGTGTGCGGGTAAGGCCCAGTTGATGCTCAAGGGACCGTTCGAATGGTTGGGGGATTTTCCTTCGGCGGGCTGGCACATGACCTCGGCGCAATTGCGCAAATACGCGAACAAAGGCCGGCCATTGCCTAAAGACCGTTGGTTGGCGGCCTCTTGCCACAATGCCGAGGAGTTGGCGCTGGCGGAAATGATGGACGTGGATTTCGTTACGCTGTCGCCGGTGCAGCCCACGCAGACCCATCCTGACGCACAGCCATTGGGTTGGGAGCAGGCGGCTGAGTTGATCAGTGGGTTCAGCAAGCCTGTTTTTTTGCTGGGTGGGGTTGGGCCTGCTGAGCGGGAAAAAGCTTGGGAGGCTGGGGCTCAGGGTGTCGCTGGGATTAGGGCGTTCTGGCCGGAAGTTTGATGTTGTTCTGAAGGGCCTCTTCGCGTGAGCTCAGACGTCTCCTGATTAATGTGGCTTGGCCGCTGCCTGCCACAACACCTCAGCAACACCCTGACGCCTGGCAATCACCCGAGCCGCCACAAACAGCAAATCCGATAGCCGATTGATATACGCCAACCCAACGCCTTCCAACGGCTCCACCGCATTCAAGTGCTGACACCTGCGCTCCGCACTGCGCGCCAGGCTGCGGCATACATGGGCCTGCGCGATCAACGCCGAACCACCCGGCAGGATGAAGTTCTCCAGCGGCCCGACTTCCTCATTCCAGCGATCAATTGCCGCTTCCAGCCGATCCACTTCCGCAGCATTCAACGCCTTGTACACCGGCATCGCCAGCTCACCCCCCAGATCGAACAAACGGTGCTGGCAAGGGGTAAGTACTTCAATCACATCCTTCAACCCTGGATGTTTGCCACTCTGCTCTTCCAGATTGGCCAGCAGCAAACCGAGCTGACTGTTCAGCGTATCCACCTCACCAATCGCTTCCACCCGTGGGTGGTCCTTGGGCACGCGGCGGCCGTCGCCCAGGCCGGTTTCGCCCTTGTCGCCGGTGCGGGTGTAGATCTTAGACAGGCGAAAGCCCATGGTCAGTGCTCCAGTTGATTCAGTTCGTAAGGGGGCAGTTGGCTGCCGGCCAAGGGCAGGCGCAGGGTGAAGCAGGTGCCTTGGCCGAGAGTGGAATGCACCTCCATCTGGCCTTTGTGGTTGTTGGTGATGATGAAATATGACACCGACAGCCCAAGCCCGGTGCCCTGGCCGATTTCCTTGGTGGTGAAGAATGGCTCGAACGTGCGTTTGCGCACGTTCTCGCTCATGCCGATGCCATTGTCTTCCACCTGAATTTCCGCCCACGGCGGGTTGAGGCGGGTACGCAGGATGATGCGCCCCGGCTCGCTGTCGTCTTCTCGCAGATGGATGGCCTGGGCGGCGTTTTTCAGCAGGTTGAGCAGGACTTGTTCGAGTTCGTTTGCAGTACCGGGTACCGGGCCGAGTTGAGGGTCGAACTGGCGGATGATCGCCTGGCCCTTGAAGTCAAAGCCGATGGTCAGGTCAAAGTCATTACCGGCGATTTCCACCGCCTGGTCGATCAGCGCCGGCAGGTCGCAGGGCGCCATTTGTCGGTTGCTGCGACGGCTGAAACTGAGCATATGGGTGACGATCTTCGCCGCCCGCGCCCCGGCCTGCTGGATGCCATCGAGCAGTTGCGGCACTTCGCGACTTTGCAGGTAGTGGTTGACCGTTTCCAGCTCAATGCCGGCCTGCTCGGCGTGCTCCAGGTTCTTGGGCAAGTCGGGGGACAGACGGCGTCGGATGTTCTGCACGTTATGCAGGATCGCCCCCAGCGGGTTGTTGATCTCGTGGGCCATGCCGGCTGCCAGTCCGCCCACGGAGAGCATTTTCTCCGACTGCACCATCATTTCTTCCAGTGACAGGCGCTGGGTGATGTCATCGATCCGTATCACCACGCCGCGCCCGGCGCCGCCCATCAGAGGGTAGAAGGTCAGGGCGTAATGCTTGGGTTCTTCGTCCTTGAACCAGGTGACTCGCTCAATGCGCTCCACGGTGTGTTGCTCGACCGCTGCCCTGATCTGCGGCAGGTACGGTTTGAGCGGCTGGAACGCCAGATAGATCGGCTGGTTCAGGGCCTCGTCCAGGCGCGTACCGGAGAGGGCGCTGGCCTCTTGGTTCCATTGGGTGACGTAAAGCTGCTCATCCAAGGCGATCAGTGCGGAGGGCATCGAGTCGATGATGCTGTTCAGATAATTCTGGAAACCAGTGAGTTTTTTCTCGATCTTGCTGCGAACCTGCACTTCCAGTTCCAACTTGCGATTGGTGTGGCGGGTCTCTTCGGCCAAGCCTTGTGCCTGGTCATAGGCAGCCTGGGAGTCGTCCCGCGCGCGTTTGAGCTGTTGCTCACGGGCTTCGATGCGCGACAACATGGTGTTGAAGGCTTCGGCCAGGCTGCCGATTTCATCGTGGTTGCCACGGCCGGCGCGCAGGGCGTAGTTTTCTTCGCGGGTGACCTGGCGCGACAGCTCTTCCAGCTCGTGGATCGGCCGTGTGATCAGGCGTTTGATCTGACGGGCGATGATAAGCCACAACAGCACGCTGAAAATCAGGATGCCCAGGCTGGCCGTCAGCGTGCCGGTATAGAACGCCACCGGTAACTCACTGCTGGCCACCAGCAATAAATGCCCAGACGGCTGGCCGGCACGGGGCAGGGTGATGATCTGGTTGCTGCGAAACTCGGTCACGCGCCAGGCTTCGATATGCCGGTAGTTGTCGGGCAAGTGCAGGCGTTCGCCGTGTTGCATCTGCGCCAGGCGGTTGCCTTCGCCGTCGTACAGGGCGGCGGCGCGCAATGGCGAATAGCTGGTCAGTTCGTTGAGCAGCGCATCGGCCTTGGCGGGCGATTCGAGGGCTTCGGCGGCGAGCGCGGGGTTGGACACCAGGCGGCCGATGGCCTGCAGGGCCTGGGGTGCCATGCTTTCCTGGGAGATCCAGTAGGCGGCGCTGATAAAGGTCAGGTTGGCCACCAGTAATACAGTGGTCAACAGCACCAGCAGGGCGGCCAGAAGTTTCTGCCCGACCGGTAGGTTTTCAAGACGCTGGCGCAGCGGCATCAGGGTTTTCCCAGGTGATAGACAGGCGGGCAGGGTAGCGCGTGACTCAGTTGCGGGGCAATCCGCGCGCAAGCAACTGCTCGACCAAGCGCACCTGCAACTGTTGCAGGTGCGGCAGGTTCAGTTGGTGACGGGCGGCCGCCTGGCAAGCATAGCCCAATAGATAGCTGATTTCGGTGCGGCGGCCGGCGGCGACGTCCTGGTACATGGAAGAGTAATTGGCGGCGGTGGCCTGGATCACCCGTTCCACTTCGTGTTGCAGGTCCAGCGCGGCAGCGGGCTGGCCGCAGCATTCCAGCAGTTCGCCGAGTTCGGCGCACAGGGTGGCGACTTCGCAGTGGTGGGCTTGCAGTTCTCCATTGCGACACTGATAAAGCACGGTCAGTGGGTTGATGGCGCAGTTGAGCGCCAGCTTGCGCCACAGTCGCGTGAGGATATCGGTACTCCAGTCGTGGGGGATGCCGGCGGCGTGCAAGTCATCCAGCCAAAGCGGGGGAGTGGGGTGGCTCGCGTCCCCCAACCAGGTGTAACCGTGGCCGGCGAACACCACGCGCCAGTCGCCGTCGCGAAAGGCGCCTTCGGTGCTGGAGGCAAAAATGCAGCGGGCCTGGGGCAACTGCGCCGCGACCGCGTCTTGGCTGCCGAGGCCGTTTTGCAACAGGATCAGTTCGGCATCCGGTGTCAGCCGGTGTTGCAACTGTGCGACGGCGCCTTGGGCGTCGTAGGCTTTGCACGCTACAAGTAGGCGATGAATCGACTCGGGGCTGTTGGGCGTTTCGCCGATCACCGGGTAAGTGTGTTCTACACCCTGCTCCACCAGAGTCAGCCCTTTGGCTGTCTGATAACTGGCCAGGCGCGCTTCATCGCGCAGGATCAACCGCACGGGCACGTCGGCACGCGCCAGGCGAGTGGCCCAGAGTGTGCCGAGGCTGCCGGCGCCAAGAATATGCCAGATGGTCGACATCTGTTTGTGCTCCTTAGGGTCGCTCACAGTGAATGCGGCGAAAGAACCGCTATAATGCCTCGGCATTTTAGCTTGGGCGCGCTCCATCTCTACTGAGCCCGCCCCTTATATTGGAGAAATGACATGCCTTCGTTCGACGTGGTATCCGAACTGGACAAACACGAAGTCACCAACGCCGTCGAGAACGCCGTCAAGGAACTGGACCGTCGCTATGACTTGAAAGGCAAGGGCAGCTTCGAATTCAAGGAAAAAGAGCTGACCGTCAACCTGACCGCTGAAGCCGATTTCCAGCTGGAAGCGATGATCGAGATCCTCAAGCTGTCGCTGGTCAAGCGCAAGATCGACGCACAATGCCTTGAAATCAAAGACGCCTACGCTTCCGGCAAGCTGATGAAGCAAGAAGCCGTCCTCAAGGAAGGTATCGACAAGGAGCTGGCGAAGAAGATCGTTGCTCACATCAAGGATGCCAAGCTGAAAGTCCAGGCCGCTATCCAGGGCGAGCAGGTTCGTGTCACCGGCAAGAAGCGTGACGACCTGCAAGAGGCCATCGCGGCCCTGCGCGCCAAGACCTTCGACATGCCGCTGCAGTTCAATAACTTCCGCGACTGATGGCACTTTGGGGAACCAGTGTGCGTTTTTGACGTCCCACGCCCCAGAACCTGCGCCTACTATTGAGCCCTACGGGGCTCAATTGCATTTATGGCCACTCAATACGCCGAACATCCGGTAAACAGGAGAATGTAGATGGATTTGAACGCTGAAGTGGATCACCTGATCAAGACCTCGGAGTCTTGGTTACCGATGATCATGGAATACGGCAGCCGGTTTTTACTGGCGGTGGTCACCCTGGCCATCGGTTGGTGGCTGATCAACGTGTTGACCCACCGAGTAGGGCGTTTGCTGGCAATGCGCAATGCTGACCTGGCCCTGCAACACTTCATCACCAGCCTGGCGAATATTGCGCTCAAGGTCATGCTGGTGGTCAACGTGGCCTCGATGATTGGCGTGGCAACCACCTCGTTCGTGGCCGCGATTGGTGCCGCTACCCTGGCCATCGGCCTGGCACTTCAAGGCAGTCTGGCGAACTTCGCCGGCGGCGTGCTGATTCTGTTGTTCCGCCCGTTCCGCATTGGTGACTGGATTGAAGCTCAGGGCACTTCCGGCACGGTTGACAGCATCCAGATCTTCCACACCGTGTTGCGCACCGGTGACAACAAGACCGTGATCATCCCCAACGGCAGCCTGTCCAACGGCCTCATCACCAACACCAACCGTCAGCCGACCCGCAAGGTGGTGTTTGATGTGGGTGTCGACTATGAAGCCGACCTGCAGAAAGCCCGTGAGGTGTTGCTGGAACTGGCCAAAGACCCGCGCGTACTGGCAGATCCGGCCGCTGTGGCGGTGGTGTCGACCTTGGGTGATAGTTCGATCACTGTATCCCTGCGTTGCTGGACCAAGACGGCGGATTATTGGGACGTGATGTTCATGTTGAACGAACTTGCACGTGACCGCTTGAAAGCGGCGGGGATTGATATTCCGTTTCCGCAGCGGGTTATTCGTGTGATGCAGGAAACAGCTGCCAAGTAACTGGTTCTTGAAGTTGGCCGTTAGGTCAGGTTCAAGGTGCAAGTGCTAATCTCGTTAGTTAGCTTGCTAGTTATACCAGTGCTGAAACCTTACAGCCATAAAAAAGCCGCTCCCTTGTTAACCAAGGGAGCGGCTTTTTTGTTTAAGGCCGAGGCCTTAAGTCATTGTTGTAATTAAAGCGTCAATTACAAGATGTTCAGCGGGTATTGGGCGATCAGACGCAGTTCGTCGATGGACGAAGAACCGTAGTACACGCCATCAGACGAACGATAGGTCGCTTGACGTACACGCAGGCTCAGGTCTTTGGCCGGGCCGCTCTGGATCACGTATTTGGCTTCGATGTCGCGTTCCCACTCTTTGCCGTTCGAGGTGGTGGCGGTGTTGGCGCCGCTACCGGTTACGTAACGAGTCATGAAGCTCAGGCCAGGAATGCCGAAGGTAGCCATGTTGATGTCGTAACGCGCCTGGTAGGACTTCTCGCCTTCGGCGTTGAAGTCGGAACGGGCGATGGAGTTGGCCAGGAACACAGTGCCGCCGCCGTCTACGCCGTAGCCGTAGTCGCCGTCGCCGGTGACTTTCTGGGCTGCCAGGGTGAAGGTGTGTGCACCGATGGTGTACGCACCCTGCAAGCTGAACGCGCGGTTGTCGAGCTTGGTGCGTTCCTCGAACGGCAGGGCGCTGTCCTTGGAAGCACGTTGCAGGCCTTCGCCGTCGCTTTTCGTGTCGTAGATGTTGAAGTCCAAGGCGAACGACTGGTCGTCGCTCAGCGCGTGGGTCCAGTTCAGGTTGCTGTACCACTTGCGGAAGTAGTCTTCGGTTTTAGCGTAGTACAGGCTACCGGTGAACTCTGGGGTGAAGGAGTAGACTGCGCCGGCAAAGTCGGTTTTGGTCAGGCCCAGGCTGTCATGGTAGGTCTGGTTCTGCGCGATGCTGGAAGTGAAGTGACCACCTTCCAGCTTCAGGCCCTTGATTTCGTTGCTGGTGATCGAGATACCTTGTGGCAGCTCTGGCAGCAAGCGGCTGTCGTCAGACGCGAATACAGGGGCTGTGGTGTACTGGTCACCGATTTTCAGGACAGTATCGGAGATACGGAATTTAACCGCGCCGCCGCCCTTGGAGTACTCGTCCTGCGAGCGACCGTCGGAACCGGTTGGGAACAGACCAGTGCCGGCACGGCCTTTGCCGCTGTCGAGCTTGACGCCCAACAAGCCAATCACGTCAACACCGACACCGATGGTGCCTTGGGTGAAGCCCGATTGGTAAAGGGCATTGAAGCCCAGGCCGGATTCTTCGGCGCGGCTCTGGGAGTCTGGGCCCGACGGGTTGTTGCGGAAGTCGCGGCTGAAGTACAGAGCGCGAGTATTAATGCTGAAAGTGCTGTCTTCAACAAAGCCTTTGGAATCGCTTTGGGCGGACGCCATTGCGAACTGCGTAGTGCCTGCTGAAACAGCCAGGGCGATCATGCTCCACTTCATCACGCGCATCGTGATTTGCTCCTTTGGTTTTAGGAAGAGTACTGCCGTCCCACCTATATTTTTGTCTGGGCGGCTCTTTCTTTTTGTGTCGGCGCAAAGTTATATCACGCTGACAATATTGGCGATACGTGCCCAACTTTCCTTTCAGCTTCTTTACGAGCTTGTCGTAGATTGCTATATCCATGTCGCAAATTCACAGCCTCACTGTAACGAGGCTGACAACTTCAATACTGTTTCCAAACCGTTAAAAGAACGCAAAAAATCGTTACTTTCCAAGTTTGAAATCTTCCGTGGAGCGCATTGAACCGCTGCTGTTCTTATCGCGAAACACCTGCTTCCCTTCCGGTGCCGTTGCCGACGATAGAGGGATGAATGCAGCAAGCGTGCCCAAACCGTAAATCGAATGTCATTTTTTCGTGAAAAACGTTGCGGCTTTGTGAAAACCGCATAAGCACGGGGTTTTTACGCCGATTGGTTTGGGCTTGCCCCACGCTTCATTCCTGTGGTGTGTGGTGCATAAAATCCTGGACTTGGGTAAAACGTTACCGGTTCACCCCTCTGAGTGGGTAATTGGCGGATCCCTTTGAGGCATAAATGAGTCATTTTGGTGCAGGGCCCCAAGTGCCTCGTGAATGCGGTGATGGCTCAATGCCTTGTTTTGTGAGGCCTCTGTATCGCGGGTCTCCTTGGAATCGTTTGTTCTGCGTTGGTCAGTTCACGGCTGGACTGGTCATAGAGCGTAGTCGAATTATTGGTTTGTCTCGAAATGGTGCGCTTTTTTTCACCACACCTGGGTCGAGCGCGCATGGGCTGGCGTGAAGCAACCGTGATTCGCAGGTATGCTGGTGGTCTTGAACCTGACCTGCCGAACGGAGTGCCTGCGGTGTTCGCTTTAGATCAACGCCTTCAACACGACACGCTGGTGATGGGGGATTTCCCCCTGTGCCGCCTGCTGCTGTCCAATGACTCGAACTACCCCTGGTTCATCCTGGTGCCGCGTATCAACGGTATCAGCGAAGTGTTTCAACTGGATGTCGCGAACCAGCAGCGCTTGTGGCAAGAAACCACCGCCCTGGCCCAGTTGCTGAATGAAGGCTTGTCCGCTGACAAGATGAATATCGGTGCCCTGGGCAATGTCGTCAGCCAGTTGCACATGCATGTGATCGTGCGCAAACGTGATGACGCCGCCTGGCCAGCGCCGGTATGGGGTAAACATCCTGCGCAGCCTTACACCAATGAGCAAGTGGCAGCCATCCGCACCCGTCTGCGCGAGCTGTTGCCCGCCGACTTCGTTTTTACCCAGGGCTGAATCATGGATCTGCAAGACCGCGTCAACGATCTGGAAAGCCGCCTGGCCTTCCAGGACGACACCATCGAGACCCTCAATGACATCCTTGTCACCCAACAGCGGGCTGTCGAGCGCCTGCAGATGCAGATGACCGCGCTGCTCAAGCGCCAGGAAGAAATGGGCGGTCAGTTCGAAACTTCCGAAGAGGAAGCGCCGCCGCCTCACTATTAATAGGCATGCATAAAAAAACCGCGATCCAGCTGAGCCGGATCGCGGTTTTTTTTGCTGCGAAGGCGGGTATCAGCGACGCGGCAGTGCAGCGATCACGTCTTCGGCCTGCAGGCCTTTGTCGCGATTCATGACGGAGAACTCCACGCGCTGGCCTTCCACCAGGACACGATGGCCTTCGCCGCGAATAGCCCGGAAGTGGACGAAGATATCGTCGCCCGAATCGCGGGAAATAAAGCCGAAGCCTTTGGACGTGTTGAACCACTTGACGGTACCGGTATCCCGATTGGTCATGTCGTAGGTTTGCGACGAGGCCGCAGGGGACGAACGGTAGAAGCTGATGGCCAGGTGAAGAACAATGGCGACCACAGCAATCACCAGGCTGAGCAGGATGGCCGGATGGCCGCCGACTTCAGGCATGGGTGCCAGGAGGGTGAGGGTTTGTACGACAACGGTCAGTACCAACAGCGCACTGACCAGGTTTTGCAGTTGATGACGCGTGCCTTTGTTCCAGTAAGGGGTCACCGGTGCCAGCGTCAGGTTAAGAAGGCCGAACAAGGCCAGGTACAGAGCGTCGTGTTGTTCCAGGTAGGGAGGGCTTCCCTGTTGCAAGCTCGGTATAAAGGACAGCAGCAAAGCTGCAACGCCCGTTAGCAGGTGGACGATTTTCAACATTTTGATTAACTCACGTTAAGACGGATCACAAGGAAGAGCTGACTGGCACGGTTCGCTTCTGAACAATGGGAGGCGTTGGGCACGTGCGCGGGGTATCAGCCTATGTCGCTGCCGCAGAAAGTAACGGTGACGACACGCCGCCTATTTAACAGCAAAGGCTGTGCCTACTCAAATCAAGCATTTCAGGGTGTCGCAAGGGCGACGGCATTTCTGCGTCAAACGCTTGTCCTAGACACGTGCGGGCTTTTCATCCGGCCTGTCGGAACATTTCCTACGTGGGCAGAAGGCTTGAATTTCGCTGTTTTCGCAGGCCAGGGCCGGGGCGAATTGCCACGCCGGGCTGCGTATCACCGACACACTTGCTAGAGTGGTCCTGCATCTGATCAATGAATACTTGTCAATTGAAGGGGATAAACATGGCAATCGATATCGGTATCAGTGAAGAAGATCGTAAATCCATCGTCGACGGACTTTCGCGACTGCTTTCCGATACCTATGTACTGTACCTGAAGACCCACAACTTCCATTGGAACGTCACGGGCCCCATGTTCCGCACGTTGCACCTGATGTTCGAAGAGCAGTACAACGAGCTGGCATTGGCGGTGGACTCCATTGCCGAGCGTATCCGTGCCCTGGGTTTCCCCGCGCCGGGTGCCTACTCCATCTACGCCCGTCTTTCTTCCATCAAGGAAGAAGAAGGCGTGCCGAATGCTGAAGACATGATCAAGCAACTGGTAGAAGGCCAGGAAGCGGTCACTCGCACCGCGCGCGGCATCTTCCCGCTGCTCGACAAGGTCAGCGATGAGCCGACGGCCGACCTGTTGACCCAGCGCATGCAGGTTCACGAGAAAACCGCGTGGATGCTGCGTTCCCTGCTCGAAAATCAGTAAACAACTGTCCTTGGCGGCGCCTTCCCGGCGCCGCTCGCTTGTTTCCGCGCATTTCCTGGCGTTGTCCTACGCCGATCAACTCCGCGTCTTCTGGCTGCCGCACTCAGCCTGCTGTTTTATAGGCTCATTGCCCAATGGGACAACCCATGGGCGGCTGTTTGGCAATGGAGTGTCAGGTGTATGTCACGCGGAGTGGGTAATGGAATCATGGAAGCCGGTGGTTTTCATAAAATAAAGGTCGACCCCTTTACAAAAGGGTTCGACATGGGACTGGCCAAGCCATTGTCCCGGTCGGTAAGGCTCAACGGGTTTTCCACGTGCCTGCGGCTGGAGCAGATCTATTGGAATATCCTCACTGAAATCGCCAGGATCAACGCCTGTTCGGTCAGTGCGTTGCTGTCCTATGTGGATCGGGAAGTGCACTTGCGCCATGGTGGGGTGAAGAACTTCAGTGGGTTGGTCAGGGTGGTGTGTGTGGTTCACGCCTTGAAAGAGCGTGTTGAAGCTTCGTAGTCACCGCGCTTCGGGGGCGGCCCTTCTGCAAAGTGGGGGTGGCCCCGGGGCAGAAAGCCGGCTGCGCTGCCTCGATTTACCAGATATAATCCCGCGCTTTGCTGCGCGTGCCGGGGTTTTCCCGGAGCAGGCGTGGCGCAGTAACGTTCTGATCGCCGAGACATCGCCATGCCCATGTACGACTATCAATGTGCTTCCTGTGGTCATCAGTTGGAAGCCATTCAGAAGATCAGCGCCGCGCCGCTGGTCGATTGCCCGGCCTGCCAAGCGCCGGAGCTCAAGAAAATGTTGTCCATGCCAGGCTTCCGCCTGAGCGGCAGCGGCTGGTACGAAACCGACTTCAAGACCGGCTCCAAGAAGAACCTGGCGGGCGGCGACAAAGCAGACTGAGTTGAACTCTACGCGCAGGCTCCTGCATTATCCGTCCCCTGCTTTAATGTACGGTGACGAGGCAGGCCTCCACCGAATTTCGAATTACGAGAAGTGAAACCACTACCATGATGCGCAGCCACTATTGCGGCCAACTGAACGAGACCCTGGAAGGTCAGGAAATCACCCTTTGCGGATGGGTTCACCGTCGCCGCGACCACGGCGGGGTGATCTTCCTCGATATCCGTGATCGTGATGGTCTGGCCCAGGTGGTGTTCGACCCGGATCGCGCCGAGAGCTTCGCCGCCGCCGACCGCGTGCGCAGCGAGTACGTCGTGAAGATCACCGGCAAGGTACGCCTGCGTCCGGCCGGTGCCGTGAACAAGAACATGGCGTCCGGCGGCATCGAAGTGCTGGGTTACGAGCTGGAAGTGCTGAACGAGTCGGAAACCCCGCCGTTTCCACTCAACGAATTCTCCGACGTGGGCGAAGAAACCCGCCTGCGCTATCGCTTCCTGGACCTGCGTCGTCCGGAAATGGCCGAGAAGCTGCGCCTGCGTTCGCGCATGACCACCAGCATCCGCCGCTTCCTCGACGAAAACGGCTTCCTGGACGTTGAAACGCCGATCCTGACCCGGGCCACCCCGGAAGGTGCGCGTGACTACCTGGTGCCGAGCCGAACCCACGCCGGTTCGTTCTTCGCCCTGCCGCAATCGCCACAACTGTTCAAACAGCTGCTGATGGTGGCCGGCTTCGACCGTTACTACCAGATCGCCAAATGCTTCCGTGACGAAGACCTGCGCGCCGATCGCCAGCCGGAATTCACCCAGATCGACATCGAGACCAGCTTCCTCGATGAAAAAGAGATCATGGGCCTGACCGAGCAAATGATCCGCAACCTGTTCAAGGAAGTGCTGGACCTGGAATTCGGCGACTTCCCGCACATGACCTTCGAAGAAGCCATGCGCCGTTATGGTTCCGACAAACCAGACCTGCGTAACCCGCTGGAACTGGTGGATGTGGCCGACCAACTCAAAGAGGTCGACTTCAAAGTGTTCAGCGGCCCGGCCAACGACCCGAAATGCCGCATTGCCGCCCTGCGCGTGCCTGGCGGCGCGAGCATGCCGCGCAAGCAGATCGATGACTACACCAAGTTCGTCGGCATCTACGGTGCCAAGGGCCTGGCATACATCAAGGTCAACGAGCGCGCCAATGGCGTTGACGGCCTGCAATCGCCAATCGTGAAAAACATTCCGCTGGACAACCTGAACGCGATCCTCGACCGCGTCGGTGCAGTCGACGGCGATATCGTGTTCTTCGGCGCCGACAAGGCCAAGATCGTCAGCGAAGCCCTGGGCGCGCTGCGGATCAAGCTGGGTCACGACCTGGACCTGCTGACCTGCGAATGGGCCCCGATGTGGGTCGTCGATTTCCCGATGTTCGAAGAGAACGACGACGGCAGCTTCAGCGCTTTGCACCACCCGTTCACCGCGCCGAAGTGCTCGCCGGCCGAGCTGGAAGCCAACCCGGCGGGCGCGCTGTCCCGTGCCTACGACATGGTGCTCAACGGTACCGAGCTGGGTGGCGGTTCGATCCGTATCCACCGCAAAGAGATGCAGCAAGCGGTCTTCCGCCTGTTGGGCATCAACGAAGCGGAACAGGAAGAGAAGTTCGGCTTCCTGCTCGACGCCCTCAAATACGGCGCGCCGCCGCACGGTGGCCTGGCGTTCGGCCTGGACCGTCTGGTGATGCTGATGACCGGCGCCCAGTCGATCCGTGAAGTGATTGCCTTCCCGAAAACCCAGAGCGCTGCGGACGTCATGACCCAGGCTCCAGGTGTGGTGGATGCCAAGGCATTGCGCGAACTGCACATCCGTCTGCGCGAGACGCCGAAGGCTGAGTAAGGCTGCTGCGTGAAAGCGCACTGAGGTTTACGCAGTTTAAAAAGGCGCATCTTCGGATGCGCCTTTGCGTTACAAGAGGCAAATCCCGCGCAGCGGGGTTGATCAAGGTTTCTACAGAATTTCGGAGTTGTGTTATGGCTGGCCATTCCAAGTGGGCGAACATCAAGCACCGCAAAGAGCGTCAGGATGCCAAGAAAGGCAAGATCTTCACCAAGTGGATCCGCGAGCTGACCGTCGCTGCCCGCCAGGGCGGTGGTGATCCCGGCTCCAACCCACGTTTGCGCCTGGCATTGGATAAAGCCCTTGGCGCGAACATGAGCCGTGACATCATCGACCGCGCCGTCGCCCGTGGCGCCGGTGCTGCCGATACCGACGACATGGTCGAGCTGAGCTATGAAGGCTACGGCCCGGGCGGTGTGGCGGTGATGGTCGAGTGCATGACCGACAACCGCAACCGCACCGCAGCGGCCGTGCGGCACGCGTTCAGCAAGTGCGGTGGTAACCTGGGCACCGACGGTTCGGTGGCCTACCTGTTCGAGCGCAAGGGGCAGATCTCCTTCGCGCCGGACACGGATGAAGATGCGTTGATGGAAGCAGCGATGGAGGCGGATGCCGACGATGTGGTGACCAACGAAGACGGCTCCATCGATGTGTTCACCTCGTTCGCCAGCTTCTATGCGGTGCGCAATGCCCTGGAAGCCGCCGGTTTCAAAGGTACTGACGCGGAAATCGTGATGCTGCCGACCACCAGTGCCGAGCTGGACCTGGATGGCGCGCAGAAAGTGCTGAAGATGCTGGATATGCTGGAAGATCTGGATGATGTACAGAACGTGTATTCCAACGCCGACATCCCGGAAGATGTGGCTGCACAGCTAGTCTGAGGTATGACCCAGATCAAAATGTGGAGCTTCACTGTTCACAAATTGTGTTTATCTAGCCCGCAGGCGTTATGACTTTAATCCTAGGTATCGACCCCGGTTCGCGCATCACCGGTTTTGGCGTGGTGCAACAGACCCCGCGCGGCTGTGTCTACATTGCCTCGGGCTGCATCCGTACCGGCGCGGGCGAGTTGGCCGAGCGCCTGCAGATCGTCTATCGCGGCGTGCGTGAAGTAATCCAGACCTACGGGCCGGTGACCATGGGCATCGAAAAGGTGTTCATGGCCAAAAACGCCGATTCAGCCCTGAAACTTGGCCAGGCTCGTGGCGCCGCCATCGTTGCCGGCGCCGAGGAGGGCATGGACATTGCCGAATACACCGCGACCCAGGTCAAGCAAGCCGTGGTCGGCACCGGTGCGGCAAATAAAGAGCAAGTGCAGATGATGGTCATGCACATGCTCAAGCTCACTTCAAAACCGCAAATCGACGCCTCCGACGCCCTGGCTATCGCCATTTGCCATGCGCACACCCGCTCCAGCTTGCTGCCCCACGGCTTGGGTACGGCACGCAGTCGTGGCGGGCGCCTGCGTCTCTGATAGCATCAGCGCAATCGTAATTTCCGGTCAGGCCCTGTTCTGACCCCAGCTTTAAGGATCTGAACCGTGATTGGACGCTTGCGCGGCACCCTGGCTGAGAAACAGCCGCCGCACCTGATTCTGGATGTAAATGGGTTGGGGTATGAGCTGGAAGTGCCCATGACCACCCTGTATCGCCTGCCGTCGGTCGGTGAGCCGATAACATTGCACACGCATTTGGTGGTGCGCGAAGACGCACAACTGCTCTATGGTTTCATTGGCAAGCGTGACCGCGACTTCTTCCGCGAACTGATCCGCCTCAACGGCGTGGGCCCGAAACTGGCCCTGGCTTTGATGTCGAGCCTGGAAGTGGATGAACTGGTACGCGCCGTTTCCGCTCAGGACACCTCGGCGCTGACCAAGGTGCCAGGTGTTGGCAAGAAGACCGCCGAGCGTCTGCTGGTGGAACTCAAAGACCGCTTCAAGGCCTGGGAGGTCGTGCCGAGCATGTTTGCCCTGGTGCCAAACCAGCCGGACATGCCGGCGGGCCAGGTCGCCAGTGCAGAGAGCGATGCCGTCAGCGCGCTGATCTCCCTCGGCTACAAGCCGCAGGAAGCCAGCAAGGCCGTATCGGCCATCAAGGACAAGAACCTGAGCAGTGAAGACATGATCCGCCGCGCCCTGAAGGGAATGATTTAAGTGATTGAAGCTGATCGTCTGATTGCAGCCACTGGCCCGCGTGACCGTGAAGAGGTCCAGGACCGCGCCATCCGCCCCCTGAGCCTGGCCGAATACATCGGCCAGCCCACTGTGCGCGAGCAGATGGAGTTGTTCATCCAGGCTGCACGTGGGCGCAGTGAGTCTTTGGATCACACGCTGATTTTCGGTCCGCCGGGCTTGGGCAAGACCACGTTGGCCAACATCATCGCCCAGGAAATGGGCGTGTCGATCAAGTCCACCTCCGGGCCGGTGCTGGAGCGCCCGGGTGACCTGGCGGCATTGCTGACCAACCTTGAACCGCACGATGTGCTGTTTATCGACGAAATCCACCGGCTCTCTCCGATCGTCGAGGAAGTGCTGTACCCGGCCATGGAAGACTTTCAGCTCGACATCATGATCGGCGAAGGCCCTGCGGCCCGCTCGATCAAGCTCGACCTGCCGCCGTTCACGCTGGTCGGCGCCACGACGCGCGCCGGTATGTTGACCAACCCGTTGCGAGACCGTTTCGGCATTGTTCAACGTCTAGAGTTCTATAGCACGGCAGACCTGGCGACCATCGTCAGTCGTTCGGCGAGCATTCTCGGTTTACCGCTTGACCCGGAAGGCGCTTTTGAAATCGCCCGCCGGGCCCGCGGTACGCCACGGATTGCCAACCGCTTGCTGCGTCGCGTGCGCGATTTTGCCGAGGTGCGGGCCAAGGGGCATATCACCAAAGCCGTTGCCGACCTGGCCTTGAACCTGCTGGATGTGGATGAGCATGGCTTCGATCACCAGGATCGACGCCTACTCTTGACCATGATCGAGAAGTTCGACGGTGGCCCGGTTGGGGTCGATAGCCTGGCGGCAGCCATCAGTGAAGAGCGCCATACCATCGAAGATGTGCTGGAGCCATACCTGATCCAGCAGGGCTACATCATGCGTACCCCGAGGGGGCGAGTGGTCACGCGCCACGCCTATCTGCACTTTGGGTTAAACATTCCGTCACGATTGGGCGAGATGCCTGTAGTAGACGAATTCCTCGATGCAGTGGACGATTAAAAGCTTCACGCCAGACGATTTATCCGAGGTTTGTGCTGTCCTAGTGGCTGGTGTCGTCATTCAGTCGTTAGAAATATTCTTCAGAATGAAGAGCGAGAACGAAAAAACAGTTGCGGGCCGGATTGGCAACCTGAGGAGTAAGCACTAGAGTATGCGCGCGCAAAACGGGGATCAGTCGTTTGCACATCGCTGTCGCGTTTATTACGAGGACACCGATGCCGGCGGCATCGTGTATTACGTCAATTACCTCAAGTTCATGGAGCGGGCTCGAACCGAGCGGCTACGGGAGCTGGGCTTTGCCCAATCCCAGCTGGCAGGGGAGGACCTGTTATTCGTCGTGCATTCCAGCGAGGCGCGGTATCACGCGCCGGCGCGGCTGGACGACGAGTTGTTGGTCAGCGCTGAAGTAATCGAATTGAACCGTGTCAGCCTGCGTTTCAAGCAGCAGGTCAGGCGGGCAACGGATGCAACGCTGCTCTGTGAGGGGCAGTTCCTGGTGGCCTGTGTGCGCACCAATAGTTTGAAACCCCGGGCCATTCCCGAAGCTCTACGTGCGGCCTTTGCCGACGTAAGCGGCGCGGGTAAACAATCAAAGCAGGAGATTTAGCGTGGAACCTACCGTCGTCGACCATTCCTCCATGTGGAGCCTGGTCAGCAATGCCAGTGTTGTGGTTCAACTGGTCATGCTGACCCTGGTAGCCGCATCGGTTACCTCTTGGGTCATGATTTTTCAGCGCAGCAACCTGCTGCGTGCCGGTCGACGTGCCCTGGAGAGCTTTGAAGAGCGCTTCTGGTCGGGTATCGACCTGTCCAAGCTGTACCGTCAGGCGGGCAGCAACCCGGACCCGGACTCGGGCGTCGAGCAGATCTTCCGCGCCGGTTTCAAGGAATTCTCCCGTTTGCGCCAGCAGCCTGGCGTAGACCCGGAAGCCGTGATGGAAGGCGTGGCCCGTGCCATGCGCGTTGCCATTTCCCGCGAAGAAGAGAAGCTTGAGCAAAGCCTGCCGTTCCTCGCCACCGTCGGTTCCGTTAGCCCTTACATCGGCCTGTTCGGTACCGTATGGGGCATCATGAACTCCTTCCGTGGCCTGGCCCAGGCCCAGCAAGCGACCCTGGCCACCGTGGCCCCAGGTATCGCCGAAGCCCTGATCGCCACCGCGATCGGCCTGTTCGCTGCCATTCCCGCAGTAATCGCTTACAACCGTTTTGCCGCCCGCGGCGAGAACCTGATTGGCCGTTACTACACCTTCGCCGATGAATTCCAGGCGATCCTGCACCGTAAAGTGCACACCAGCGAAGAATAAGCAGGTATCTCACGATGGCTTTAATCACTCGAGCTCGAACCAAGCGCAAGCCGGTCGCCGAGATGAACGTAGTGCCTTACATCGACGTGATGCTGGTGCTGCTGGTGATCTTCATGGTGACCGCGCCGATGCTCAACCAGGGTGTGAAGGTTGACCTGCCCAAGGTTTCCAGCGAAGCCTTGCCCCAGGACAACAACACCCAGGTGCTGACCATTTCGATCAAGGCTGACAAGACCTATTACTGGAACCTTGGCAGCGAAGTCGACACCCAGAAGCAACAGGACAAGGCCTTGACCTTGCCGGCGATGACCGACGCGGTGACCAAGATCATTCGCTCCGGCAACGAAGGCGGCAAGCACACCCAGGTCTTCATCCGCGGTGACAAAGCGGTCGACTACGGCTCCGTCATGGGTGCCATGGGCGGGCTGCAGAAGGCCGGCGTGGGTAACGTTGGCTTGATTACCGAGGCGCCCTGATGCAGCAACAGCGAGAGCCGTCCGCCTCGGAAAGCTACTTCTGGCCTAGCGTCTGGGCAATTGCCCTGCACGTCCTGGTGTTTGGCATGCTGTTCGTCAGCTTTGCCATGACTCCGGACCTGCCGCCAGCCAAGCCGATCGTGCAGGCGACCCTGTATCAGCTGAAATCGAAAAGTCAGGCCACCACCCAGACCAATCAGAAGATTGCGGGTGAGGCCCAGAAGTCGGCTGCGCGCCAGACTGAAGTCGAACAGATGGAACAGAAGAAGGTCGAGCAGGAAGCGGTGAAGGCTGCTGCGGAACAAAAGAAAGAAGAGGCGGCTCAAAAGGCCGAGGAATCGAAAAAGGCAGACGAAGCCAAGAAAGCGGACGAGGCGAAAAAGGCGGATGAAGCCAAGAAAGCCGAGAAAGCTGCCGAAGCCAAAAAGGCCGAAGAGAAACAATTGGCTGATATAGCCAAGAAGAAGTCTGAAGAAGAAGCCAAGAAGGCTGCTGAGGAAGAGGCCAAGAAAAAGGCCGCTGAAGAAGCCAAGAAAAAAATAGTCGAAGACGCGAAGAAGAAAGCCGCCGAAGACGCCAAGAAAAAAGCTGAAGCAGACGAGGCGAAGAAGAAAATCGCCGACGATGCGAAGAAGAAAGCTGCCGCCGACGCCAGCAAGAAAAAGGCCCAGGAAGCAGCGCGCAAATCCGCCGAAGAGAAAAAGGCCCAGGCCTTGGCAGATTTGCTTTCCGACACGCCGCAGCGTCAGCAAGCCTTGGCCGATGAACGTGGCGATGAAGTCGCGGGCAGTTTCGACGACCTGATTCGGGCGAGGGCAGCAGAAGGTTGGACACGTCCACCTTCGGCACGCAAAGGCATGACAGTAGTGCTGCAGATCGGCATGTTGCCGGACGGCACGGTGACTTCGGTCAGCGTGTCCAAGTCCAGTGGTGACGGTTCGTTCGACAGTTCGGCGGTTGCCGCAGTCAAGAACATTGGCCGGTTGACCGAGATGCAGGGAATGAAACCAAGCGACTTCGCTCCCTATCGTTCATTCAAGATGACATTCACACCTGAGGATCTAGCCTTGTGAGAAACCTTCTTCGAGGAATGCTTGTCGTTATTTGCTTTATGGCAGGGATAGCGGCGGCGGATGAAAAGAACATCCTGGTCACCAGCGGTAGCGATCGGGCCACCCCGATCGCCGTAGTACCGTTCGGCTGGCAGGGCGGTAGCGTGTTGCCGGATGACATGGCCCAGATCGTCAGCGACGACCTGCGCAACTCCGGTTACTACGCGCCGATTCCAAAAGGTAACATGATCAGCCAGCCAAACCAGGCCAGCGAAGTCGTGTTCCGTGATTGGAAAGCGGTGGGCGCGCAGTATCTGATGGTCGGCAATATCACGCCGGCCGGTGGTCGTCTGCAAATCACCTACACCTTGTTCAACGTGGCGACTGAGCAGCAGGTTCTGACTGGCAATGTGTCGGGCACTGCCGAGCAGATTCGCGACATGGCCCACTATATCTCGGACCAGTCGTTTGAAAAGCTTACCGGCATCAAGGGTGCGTTCTCGACGCGTCTGCTGTACGTAACGGCTGAACGTTTCTCCGTGGACAATACTCGTTACACTCTGCAGCGCTCGGACTACGACGGTGCACGGGCTGTGACCTTGCTGCAATCCCGGGAGCCGATTCTGTCGCCGCGCTTTGCGCCGGACGGCAAGCGGATTGCCTATGTGTCTTTTGAGCAGAAGCGTCCGCGTATCTTCGTCCAGCACATTGATACTGGCCGTCGTGAGCAGATCACCAACTTTGAAGGCCTTAACGGTGCACCGGCCTGGTCGCCGGATGGTTCTCGCCTGGCATTTGTGCTGTCCAAAGATGGCAACCCGGATATCTACGTGATGAACATGGCCTCGCGCCAGATCTCCCGCGTAACCAGCGGCCCGGGTATCAATACCGAACCGTTCTGGGGCAAGGATGGTTCGACCATCTACTTCACCTCTGACCGAGGCGGCAAGCCGCAGGTCTATAAGGCGAACGTGAATGGTGGTGGTGCAGAGCGAGTTACTTTTATCGGTAACTACAATGCCAACCCTAAACTGTCGGCCGATGAAAAGACGTTGGTGATGATTCACCGTCAGGATGGTTTCACTAATTTCCGGGTTGCGGCCCAGGATTTGCAGCGCGGAACCGTAAAAATCCTTACAGATACCAACCTTGATGAGTCAGCCACTGTTGCGCCCAACGGCACCATGGTAATCTACGCCACCCGCCAGCAGGGCCGGGGAGTCTTGATGCTCGTGTCCATAAATGGACGCGTAAGGCTCCCACTTCCTACCGCACAAGGCGAAGTCAGAGAACCATCCTGGTCCCCTTACCTGAACTGACGCGGCGCTACAAAAAGAAGTACTTAACACACTGGGGTTCATTAGGAGTTTCACGATGGAAATGCTGAAGTTTGGTAAGTTTGCTGCTCTGGCTCTGGCTCTGTCCGTAGCCGTTGGTTGCTCGTCTAAAGGCGGCGACAATGCCGGTGAAGGCGCAGCTGTTGATCCAAACGCTGGTTACGGCGCTAACACTGGTGCGGTTGACGGCTCCCTGAGCGAAGAAGCTGCTCTGCGCGCTATCACCACTTTCTACTTCGAATACGACAGTTCGGACCTGAAACCAGAAGCCATGCGCGCTCTGGACGTTCACGCGAAGGACCTGAAAGCTAACGGCGCTCGCGTTGTTCTGGAAGGTAACACTGACGAACGTGGTACTCGTGAGTACAACATGGCACTGGGCGAGCGTCGTGCGAAAGCCGTTCAGCGCTACCTGGTACTGCAAGGTGTTGCTCCAGGCCAACTGGAACTGGTTTCCTACGGTAAAGAGCGTCCAGTTGCTACTGGCCACGACGAGCAGTCCTGGGCTCAAAACCGTCGCGTCGAACTGCGTAAGTAATTCGTCATGCGAACGTGCCGTCGTGCTCTAACTGTATTGGCTCTCAGCCTCGCACCGCTTGCGGTGTGGGCTGCGGTTCCTGTGGAAGATAGCAACTCTGGCTATAACAATAGCGGGAGCAGCTATCCGCCAGCGGGTTATGGCACGAACGGCGCCTATGCGGGGGGGGCGGCTACGTCCGCTCCCTCGGCACAGGGCGAACTGTTCAACCAGCTGCAACGCATGCAGGATCAAATCGCGCAGCAACAGGGCGCCATTGAAGTACTGCAGAATCAAGTGAACCAGCTGAAGCAAGAAGGCCTGGAGCGTTACCAGGATCTTGATCGACGCATTGGAGCCGGCGTTCAACCTGCCGCAACTCCTGATAATTCTTCTGCCGGTGGCGCGCCAAGCGCTGCTGCCGGTGGTGCAGCAGTAGGGGCGGCTGCCAGCCAAGCCCCTGCCGCGAGCAGTGAACCGGGTGATCCGGCGAAGGAAAAGCTGTATTACGATGCAGCTTTCGACCTGATCAAAGCCAAGGATTTCGATAAGGCCAGCCAGGCATTTACCGCTTTCCTGCGCAAATACCCGAACAGCCAGTACGCGGGCAATGCCCAATACTGGTTGGGCGAAGTCAACCTCGCCAAGGGTGACCTACAGGGGGCAGGCCAGGCATTTGCCAAGGTCAGCCAGCTGTACCCCAAGCACGCCAAGGTGCCGGATTCGCTGTACAAACTTGCTGACGTAGAACGCCGCCTGGGTCATACCGACAAGGTCAAAGGCATTCTGCAGCAGGTTGTGGCCCAGTATCCGGGCACCTCCGCTGCTCAGTTGGCCCAGCGGGACCTGCAGCGCTTGTAAGCGATGCCACCCGTTTAGAAGAAACCCGCGCCTGGCGCGGGTTTTTTCGTTAGAATCCACGCCCTTTTATGAAACACGCTTTTTGGGGTCTACGCGTTGGCGGGTCCCTCAAAGTGCCTGACGGAGGCGGACAGCCTGTTTAGCTGTTACGCCCGTGGCGACTATGCAAGACACATTACGTATTACCGAAGTTTTTTACTCGTTGCAGGGTGAAACGCGAACGGCCGGCCTGCCCACAGTCTTTGTGCGCCTGACCGGTTGCCCCTTGCGTTGCCAATACTGCGACAGCGCCTACGCCTTCAGTGGCGGCACGGTGCGCACCCTCGATGACATCCTGGAGCAGGTCGCGGGCTACAAACCACGCTACGTCTGCGTGACCGGCGGTGAGCCGCTGGCCCAGCCCAATGCGATCCCTTTGCTCAAGCAGCTGTGTGATGCCGGCTACGAGGTTTCGCTGGAGACCAGTGGTGCCTTGGACATCTCGGCAGTCGATCCCCGTGTAAGCCGTGTGGTCGACCTCAAGACTCCGGACTCCAAGGAAGCGCACCGTAATCGCTACGAGAACATTGAGCTGCTGACGGCCAACGATCAGGTCAAGTTCGTTATCTGTTCGCGTGACGACTACGATTGGGCGAACTCCAAGCTGATTCAATACGGGCTGGACCGCCGTGCAGGCGAAGTACTGTTCTCGCCTAGCCACCATGACCTCAACGCACGCGATCTCGCCGATTGGGTGGTTGCGGACAATCTGCCGGTGCGCCTGCAATTGCAGTTGCATAAATACCTTTGGAACGACGAGCCCGGACGCTGATATGACTGAACAAACAATGGACCAGAAACGCGCGGTAATTCTGCTGTCTGGCGGCCTCGACTCCGCCACGGTGGTTGCCATGGCGCAGGCACAAGGCTACAGCTGCTACACCATGAGCTTCGACTACGGCCAGCGTCACCGCGCCGAGCTGAACGCCGCCGCTCGTGTCGCCCGTGACAGGGGCGTGGTCGAACACAAAGTGATCGGCCTGAACCTCAACGGTATCGGCGGCTCCGCGCTTACCGACAGCAGCATCGATGTGCCGGAAGCACCCAGCGAAGGCATTCCAGTAACTTACGTGCCGGCGCGTAACACGGTATTCCTGTCCCTGGCGCTCGGTTGGGCAGAAGTGCTTAACGCTCGCGACATTTTTATCGGCGTCAACGCGGTGGACTACTCCGGCTATCCGGACTGCCGCCCAGAGTTCGTCGAGTCGTTCGAACGCATGGCCAACCTGGCAACCAAGGCCGGTGTAGAAGGGCAGGGCTTCCGCATCCTGGCGCCGCTGCAAAACCTCAGCAAGGCCGATATCGTCAAGGCTGGCGTAGGACTCGGCGTAGATTATTCGCTGACTGTTTCCTGCTATCAGGCAGACGATGACGGCCGTGCTTGTGGGAAATGCGACAGCTGCCGACTGCGCGCAGAAGGCTTCGAAGCGGCCGGAATTACTGACCCAACGCGTTATTTCTGATTTATTTCAAATAAGGTGTTGAATAATCCTTAGAAATCAGTATTATACGCGCCACCACACAGCGGGTCGTTAGCTCAGTTGGTAGAGCAGTTGGCTTTTAACCAATTGGTCGTAGGTTCGAATCCCACACGACCCACCATTTTTGGCGGTTTAGAAAATCCGGAAGGCCCACGCAAGTGAGGATTTCCGGGTTTTTTTTTGCCTGTTTGAATACACAGAAACCCCAGGCATATGAAGTGCCTGGGGTTTTTTTGTATCCAAGCCATTGCCAGGCTCTGTTCAAAACCAATGGGTCATAATCGGGTGTCAAGGTCATTATTGGGAACGACAAAACATCCAAAGTCTCTGATATACATAGGATTGTCCGACAATTCTCTGCATGAAAAACTCTTCATAAACCCCTCGCTCGAACGTTGGTAGCTTCCTCGTCGCTGCCCCTCAATTCGAGTCCTAATAATGAATAACAAAACTCTTAAGGGCGCCTTGGCGCTCGCCGTTTCCCTTGCCTCAACCCAGCTGTTCGCCGGTGGTTTCGCGCTCAATGAACAAAGCATCAGTTCAATGGGGACGGGCTATGCCGGTCGCTCCTCATCGGCCGAAGACGCCAGTACCGTGTTCGGCAACCCCGCCGGCATGTCTCGCCTTAAGCACAATGAAGTCAGCCTGGGCGCGACTTACCTCGATGCCAAAACCAATATCAAAGACGCCAGTTCCTCGCAGTTCGGTGCCGAGAACCCCGGCACCAACAAGGGCGACATGGTGCCCGGCATTGCCGTGCCGATGGGTTACCTAGTCACGCCGATTGATGACCATTGGGCGTTCGGCCTGGGCATTTACGCGCCGTTCGGCCTGGTGACCGACTATGAGCACAGCTTCCAGGGCAATGGTTTCGGCAATAAGAGTAAGGTCCAGGTCATCACCGTGCAGCCGACGGTCAGCTATGCCTTCAACGACAAGGTATCAGTGGGGTTCGGCCCGACCTTCAACCGCATCAGTGGCGAGTTGGATTCCAATGTGCCGCTGGGTGGCGGCGCGGGTGAAAGCGTGAAAGTCAAAGGTGACGACAATGCCACCGGGTTCAACGCCGGTATCCTGGTGCAACCCCTCGAAAGCACACGCATCGGCGTGACCTACCACTCTCAGGTGGTCTACCATCTCAGCGGCAAGACCCATGCGTCCGGCTTGATTTCCGATGCCTTCGACGGTGGGCCGCAAAAGTATGACGCCAGCCTGGATGTGACAACGCCCTCTTCGGTGGATTTCTCGGTAACCCATCAACTCAATGATGACTGGACCTTGTACCTCGGCAGCACCTACACCCGTTGGAGTCAGTTGAAGAAGATCACCATCAACAACGATGGAGTCTCCGATCTCACTGCTCAATTCGGTGGCCTGGGCTCGATCACAGAGCAGCAGCACTGGCATGACACGTGGTCACACGCCATCGGTGCAGCCTATCGGGTCAACAAAGAACTCGTACTGCGGACCGGCTTCTCGGTGGACCAGACGCCTACCAACAATACCGACCGCTCCGTGCGGATTCCTACAGGGGATCGCACTGTTTTCAGCCTCGGTGCAGGTTGGACACCCGTCGACAACCTGACTTTCGATGTGGCGTATTCCTACCTCAAGGAAGAACCGATCAAGGTGCGGCAGAACCTTTCCCAGGTTGGCCTGACTTACGATGCCAAATATGAAAACAGTGCCAACGGGTTCGGTGGCTCGGTGACTTACCGTTTTTGATAAATAACCGGCGGTAAAAACGGGAAACTCCAAGTGGCGTTTCCCGTTTTTTTGCCCAATGCAGGCGCAGGCGAATACCAGATTAGGCTTTTGAAACCATTCGATATTCTGTAGCCTTGCCGAGCTTCACCTTAACCCATGCTTGATGAACACAATCACTTCGTCCGGCGGCGCCCGAAGGGCTCCAGAGCCGGTGGTACACTCGACTTTCGCGCAACTGCGCCTGCAGGTCTTGCGAACATGACGCAAATTTCCGAACGCCTTCTGGTTCAAGCCCACCTAGACGCCAAGCAGCCCAAAACCCTCAGCGCTGACGAGGAGGCGAGCCTGCGTACCGCCATCGCCGCCGAGCTCAAGGCGCAAGACGCGGTGCTGGTTGCCCACTTCTACTGTGATCCGGTCATTCAAGCCCTGGCTGAAGAAACCGGCGGCTGTGTCTCCGACTCCCTGGAAATGGCCCGCTTCGGCGCCGCCCACCCGGCCAAGACCGTATTGGTTGCCGGCGTGCGTTTCATGGGCGAGACCGCCAAGATCCTCACCCCCGAAAAGCGCATCCTCATGCCGACGCTGGAAGCCACGTGCTCCCTGGACCTGGGTTGCCCGGTGGATGAGTTTTCGGCGTTCTGCGACCAACATCCCGAACGCACCGTGGTGGTGTATGCCAACACCTCGGCGGCGGTCAAAGCCCGGGCCGATTGGGTCGTGACCTCCAGTTGCGCGCTGGAAATCGTCGAAAGCCTGATGGACAACGGCGAGACGATTATCTGGGGCCCGGACAAGCACTTGGGCACCTACATCCAGCGTCAGACCGGTGCCGACATGCTGCTGTGGGACGGTGCCTGCATCGTCCACGAGGAATTCAAGTCCAAGCAGTTGGAAGACATGAAGGCGCTGTACCCGGATGCTGCGATTTTGGTGCACCCCGAGTCGCCGACATCGGTGATCGAACTGGCGGATGCCGTAGGTTCGACCAGCCAATTGATTGCTGCCGCTCAGCGCCTGCCGAACAAGACCTTCATCGTCGCCACTGATCGCGGCATCTTCTACAAGATGCAGCAGCTGTGTCCGGATAAAGTCTTTGTCGAAGCGCCTACCGCCGGTAACGGTGCCGCGTGCCGCAGTTGCGCGCATTGCCCGTGGATGGCGATGAATACGCTGGAGCGTACATTGCAGTGCCTGCGAGAGGGCAGTAACGAGATCTTCGTCGAGCCTTCGGTAATCCCGCATGCAGTGCGCCCGCTCAAGCGCATGTTGGACTTCACCCAGGCCGCACGCTTGAAGCAGGCGGGCAACGCCTGAGTCGCTACTTTTTCTGTTTGGGGATACGAACCAGCTGGCTGTCGGAATAGATGTCATGCCAGCTGCGTTTGCGCTTATCAAACAGCGACCAGAGAAACCCCAGCCCTACGCACAACCACGACGCAATCGACACCACAAAACGTAACAACGCCTGCCACAGGCTGATGCGTGAGCCATCGGCGTTCTGTACACGCACGCCCCACACCTGCATGCCCAGGGTCTGCCCGGAATGGGTCCAGAACTTGGCGAAAAAGCCGAACAGCACAAATAACAGAATCGTCGACAGCAGGGGGTCGCCGTCCAGTGCACCGGACTCGGTGAGGGTGCGCATCTTGGCTTCGCCCACAAACGCGATCCAGATCAGCTTGTAGATAAACGCGGTGACGATCAGCAAGGCAGTGCACAACAAAAAATCATAGAACATCGCTGCCAGGCGACGGCCCAGGCCGACGGCGGGAAACTCGCCTTGTGGGCTCAACAGGGGTTTCGACATGGCAGGGCTCTCTTATGAAAAAAGCCATTTTACGAGCAAACGCACATAAAAAAGCCCCTGATGTCACCATCAGGGGCTTTTTGTCGCAGATGAACTCAGTGGGTTTCTGCTTGTACTTCGTCAGCCTGCATGCCTTTTTGGCCTTGCACAGCAACGAACGTCACTTTCTGGCCTTCTTTCAGGCTCTTGAAGCCGTTGCCCTGAATAGCGCGGAAATGCACGAACAGATCCGGACCGCTTTCTGGAGTGATAAAACCAAACCCTTTCTCGTCGTTAAACCACTTGACGGTACCGCTCTGACGTTCAGCCATTTTCTTATTTCCTTGACGCTAAAAATTAATGACAGCCCCTTTCGCATGAAAGAGTACTGGGCTGGGTTGCAGGAAAGTAAGAGACGTCGAACGGGTTGTAGCTAAGTTTGGCTACTGCCCAGGTCCAGGTTCCAAGCGACCCATGCAAACACAGTGGGCAAACTCTACGACAACTAATGGAGAAAAAACAAGCCCTGCCAAAAGCCCAGGTTTTGCTCAGGCTTATGACACTTGGGTGAATATTGTGGATCCCAGTTATTCGATAGAGTTGGTCACTTGTTATAGGTTGATCCCTATAAAAAGACTATCGGTAGTGCACTGTTTTATGGCGATTGCGTTACAAATTAGTGCGCGTTAACACAATCGCGTTACTTATAGAAACAGTCAATCAGCCACGATAGTAACGTTGCGGCACAAATGGCATTTTACTTACACGTAGTGGCACCTTTTTCCCACGCACGAGTGCAGCAACTTCGGTATCCAGTGCAATGAAGGCACTGTCCAGATACCCCATGGCCAGCGGGCCGCCGAGGGTCGGACCGAAGCCGCCGCTGCACACACTGCCGATCACGGTACCGTCTGCATCAACGATTTCCGCGCCTTCACGCACCGGCGTGCGCTCTTGTGGCAACAGGCCTACACGTTTGCGGCTTACACCGGTTTGCTGCTGGGTGAAGATCTTGTCAGCGCCCGGGAAGCCACCGGCACGCGCACCGTCGGCACGACGGGCCTTGGAGATCGCCCACAGCAGGCTGGCTTCGATCGGTGTGGTGTCGGTGTTCATGTCGTGGCCGTACAGGCATAGGCCGGCTTCCAGGCGCAGCGAGTCGCGGGCGCCAAGGCCGATGGCCTGCACTTCGGTTTCGGCCAGCAGGCTGCGCGCGAGGCTTTCGGCATTGGCGGCGGGCACGGAGATTTCGAAGCCGTCTTCACCGGTGTAGCCCGAACGGCTGACATAGCAGTCCACGCCCAGCAAGCGCAGGGAGGCGAACTGCATGAAGGTCATCTTGGTGACTTCCGGGGCCAGGCGCGCCAGTACCTTCACCGCCGCCGGACCCTGCAAGGCCAGCAAGGCACGCTCTTCGAACAACGGCTCGATGGTGCACTGGTCGCCGATATGTTGGCGCAGGTGCGCCAGGTCCTGGTCCTTGCAGGCGGCGTTGACCACCAGGAACAGTTCGTCGTTACCCAGGTTCGCCACCATCAGGTCATCGAGAATACCGCCTTGGTCGTTGGTGAACATCGCGTAGCGCTGCATGCCCACCGGCAGGTCGATGATGTCGACCGGCACCAGGGTTTCCAGGGCCTTGGCGGCGTTGGCGCCAGTGAGGCGGATCTGCCCCATGTGGGACACGTCGAACAGCCCGGCCTGATCACGGGTGTGCTGGTGTTCCTTCATCACGCCCAGCGGGTATTGCACTGGCATGTCGTAGCCGGCGAAGGGCACCATGCGTGCGCCCAATTCAATGTGCAGGGCATGCAGAGGGGTTTTCAACAGGGTTTCGGTGGACATATTCAGCTCCTGAAAAACGTGCTGGCGCGCTACTAGGCGTCAGCACTCGATAATGTTGACCGCCAAACCGCCACGGGCGGTTTCCTTGTATTTGCTTTTCATGTCGGCGCCGGTCTGGCGCATGGTGCGAATGACTTTATCCAGCGAGACAAAGTGCTGCCCGTCACCGCGCAACGCCATGCGCACCGCATTGATCGCCTTGACCGAGCCCATGGCATTGCGCTCGATGCAGGGCACCTGCACCAGCCCGCCAATGGGGTCGCAGGTCAGGCCGAGGTTATGTTCCATGCCGATCTCGGCGGCGTTTTCCACCTGGGAAACACTGCCGCCCAAGACTTCGCACAAGGCGCCGGCCGCCATGGAACAGGCTACGCCGACTTCACCCTGGCAGCCGACTTCTGCGCCAGAGATCGATGCGTTTTCCTTGTACAAAATGCCGATGGCGGCGGCAGTGAGCAGGAAGCGCACTACACCCTCCTCGTTCGCGCCGGGGATGAAGCGCATGTAGTAGTGAAGCACCGCCGGCACGATCCCCGCTGCGCCGTTGGTGGGCGCCGTGACCACGCGGCCGCCGTTGGCGTTTTCTTCATTGACCGCCAGGGCGTAGAGGTTGACCCAGTCGAGTACCGAGAGCGGGTCGCGCAGCGCTGATTCAGGGTGCTTGCACAGTTGGCGATGCAGGGCGGCGGCGCGGCGCTTGACCTTCAAGCCCCCAGGCAAAATCCCTTCGTTGCGACAGCCCGCGTCCACGCAGTCCTGCATCACCTGCCAGATCTTCAGCAGCCCGGCGCGGGTTTGCGCTTCCGGGCGCCAGGCGCTTTCGTTGGTCAGCATCACCTGGCTGATGGACAGCCCGTAGGTGGTGCAATGGCCGAGGAGGTCTCTGGCATGTTTGAAGGGGAAGGTCAGCGGTGTGGCGTCCTCGACAATACGGTCGGCGCCGGCGGCATCCTCGTCCACCACAAAACCACCGCCGACCGAGTAGTACTCGCGGCTGCGGATCTGGATGTTGGCGGCGTCGAAGGCGCGGAAAATCATGCCGTTGGGATGGTACGCGAGGGGTTTGCGAATCATCGCCAGGTGTTCTTTCTCGTTGAACGCAATGCTGTGTTCGCCGAGCAGGTTCAAGCGACCGTCGCCGCGCATTTGCGCGAGGCGTGCAGCTACGGTTTCGGTATTCACGGTGTCCGGGTGTTCGCCTTCCAGGCCCAGCAACACGGCCTTGTCGCTGCCGTGGCCTTTTCCGGTGGCGCCCAGAGACCCATAGAGTTCCACCTTGATGCTGGTGGTGGCGCTCAGCAGGTTGTCACGCTTGAGGCCCTCGACGAATCGAGCGGCGGCGCGCATCGGGCCAACGGTGTGGGAACTGGAGGGGCCGATGCCAATCTTGAACAGGTCGAACACGCTAAGGGACATGGTTGTTCTCCGGTTTCTTGTTATGGGGTAGCCGCAAGCCGCAAGCTACAAGCTACAAGTAAGAGCCGGTGGGGCTATTGGCTTGCAGCTTGCAGCTTGAGGCTTGCCGCTTATAACTGCTTTACGCGTAAAGCTCGATCGACGGGCACGCACACACCAGGTTGCGATCACCGAACACGTTGTCGACACGACCCACCGGAGGCCAGTATTTGCCTTCGATCAAGGACGCTACTGGATACACCGCTTGCTCGCGGCTGTACGGATGCGACCACTCGCCTACCAGTTCGGCCGCGGTGTGCGGGGCGTTCTTGAGCGGGTTGTCGTCCTTGTCCAGCATGCCGTTTTCCACCGCGCGGATTTCTTCGCGGATGGCGATCATCGCGTTGCAGAAGCGGTCCAGTTCTTCCTTGGATTCGCTTTCGGTCGGCTCGATCATCAAGGTGCCGGCCACCGGGAATGACATGGTCGGTGCGTGGAAGCCGAAGTCGATCAGGCGCTTGGCGACGTCATCGACGCTGATGCCACTGCTGTCCTTGAGTGGGCGCAGGTCGAGGATGCATTCATGCGCCACCAGGCCGTTGCTGCCGGTATACAGGACGGGGTAGTGCTCTTCCAGGCGACGGGAAATGTAGTTGGCATTCAGGATCGCCAGCTGCGAAGCGCGCTTGAGGCCCGCGCCGCCCATCATGCTGATGTACATCCAGGTGATCGGCAGAATGCTCGCGCTGCCGAACGGTGCCGCACACACCGCGCCTTCCTTTCGCGCCATGGCCGCGTGGCCTGGAAGGAACGGAGCGAGGTGCGACTTGACGCCAATCGGGCCGACGCCCGGGCCGCCACCGCCGTGGGGGATGCAGAAAGTCTTGTGCAGGTTCAGGTGAGACACGTCGCCGCCGAACTTGCCCGGTGCGCACAGGCCAACCATGGCGTTCATGTTGGCGCCGTCGATGTACACCTGGCCGCCGTTGTCGTGGATGATCCCGCAGATTTCACGGATGCCTTCTTCGAACACGCCGTGGGTGGACGGGTAGGTGATCATCAGCGCGGCGAGGTGGTCGCGGTGCTCGATGGCCTTGGCGCGCAGGTCTTCGATGTCGACGTTGCCACGGGCGTCGCAGGCGGTGACGACCACGCGCATGCCAGCCATGTTGGCGGTGGCCGGGTTGGTGCCGTGGGCCGAGGACGGGATCAGGCAGATATCGCGACGCTCATCGCCACGGCTCTGGTGATAGGCACGGATGGCCAACAGGCCGGCGTATTCGCCCTGGGAACCGGCGTTCGGCTGCAGGGAGATCGCGTCGTAGCCGGTGGCGGCGCAGAGCATGGCTTCCAGGTCGGAGGTCAGCTCCAGGTAGCCGGCGCTTTGCTCGGCCGGGGCGAACGGGTGCAGGGCGCCGAACTCGGCCCAGGTCACCGGGATCATTTCGCTGGCGGCGTTGAGTTTCATGGTGCACGAGCCCAGCGGGATCATGGTGCGGTCCAGCGCCAGGTCTTTGTCGGCCAGCTTGCGCAGGTAGCGCATCAACTCGGTTTCCGAGTGATAGCGGTTGAACACCGGGTGGCTGAGCACTGGCGATTGACGCAGCAGGGCGGCAGGTAGAGTGCTTTCAACGCTGGCGTTGAAGTTCGGCAGGGCCTTGCCGTCGGCGAAGATCGACCAAAGGGTTTCGATATCGGCCTGGGTGGTGGTTTCGTCCACCGACACACCCACACGCTCGGCGTCTACTACACGCAGGTTGATGCGCTGGGCGCGGGCCTTGTCGTGCAGGGCGGCGGTGTTGGCGCCGGTGTTGAGGGTAATCGTGTCGAAGAAGTGTTGCTGCTCGACCTTCAAGCCCAGGGCGCCCAGGCCCTTGGCCAGGATCGCGGTCAACTGGTGCACACGCTGGGCAATCTGGGTCAGGCCTTTAGGCCCGTGGTACACGGCGTACATGCTGGCGATGTTGGCCAGCAGTACCTGGGCGGTGCAGATGTTCGACGTGGCTTTCTCGCGGCGGATATGTTGCTCGCGGGTCTGCATGGCCAGGCGCAGCGCCGGCTTGCCGAAACGGTCGACGGACACACCGACCAGACGGCCCGGCATGTCGCGCTTGAATGCATCCTTGGTGGAGAAGTACGCCGCGTGCGGGCCGCCAAAGCCCAGCGGCACGCCGAAGCGTTGTGCGCTGCCGATGGCTACGTCGGCGTCGAACTCACCCGGCGGGGTCAGCAGGGTCAGGGCCAGCAGGTCGGCGGCCACGGCCACCAAGGCGTTGGCGGCGTGGAAGCGTTCGGTCAGTTCCCGGTAGTCGAATACGTCACCGTTGCTGGCCGGGTATTGCAGCAGGGCGCCGAAGAACGGACTGACGTCGGTCAGTTCGCGCTCATCGCCGACCACCACGTCGATGCCCAACGGTTCGGCACGGGTGCGCAGTACGTCGAGGGTTTGCGGGTGGCTGTGGATAGAGGCGAAGAAGGCGTTGCTGCCCTTGTTCTTGCTCAGACGCTTGCAGAAGGTCATGGCTTCGGCGGCGGCGGTGGCTTCGTCGAGCAGCGAGGCGTTGGCGATCGGCAGGCCGGTGAGGTCGCTGATCAGGGTCTGGAAGTTCAGCAGCGCTTCCAGGCGGCCTTGGGATATTTCTGGCTGGTAGGGGGTGTAAGCGGTGTACCAGGCCGGGTTTTCCAGCAGGTTGCGCAGGATCGGCGACGGCGTGTGGCAGTTGTAGTAGCCCTGGCCGATGTAGGTCTTGAACAGTTGGTTTTTGCCGGCGATGGCCTTGATCTTGGCCAGGGCGTCGGCTTCGCTCAGGCCGTCTTCCAGGCCGAGCACGCTGGTGCCCTTGATGCTTTCCGGGATCACGCTGGCGCTCAGCGCTTCCAGGGAGTCGAAGCCCAGGCTGGCAAGCATCTGCTGCTCATCTTCCTGACGCGGGCCGATGTGGCGGGTGATGAATTCGTTGGCGGTGCTCAAATTGACAGTCATGGCGCGCTCCTCAAGCTTCAGCGTTGGCTTTGATCAGGCGGTCATACGCGTCCTGATCCAACAGTTTAGCGACCGCACCGGCATCGGTCGGTTTAAAGCGAAAGAACCAACCTTCGCCCATCGGATCCTCGTTGACCAGCTCCGGGCTGCCATCCAATTTGTCGTTCACTTCAAGGACCTCACCGTCCAGAGGCATGTACACGCCGCTGGCCGCCTTCACGGATTCAACAGTGGACGCCTCGGCACCCTTGTCATAGGCCTGCAGCTCCGGCAGTTGCACGAAAACCACATCACCCAGCGCGTTCTGCGCGAAAGCCGTGATACCCACAGTGACGCTGCCGTCAGCTTCGGCGCGCAGCCATTCGTGATCTTCAGTGAAACGCAACTCGCTCATGGAAACTCCTCAAGGCCAGATTCGTCTGGTGGACGGGATTGGAATAATGGGGTTGCTTAGCAATATTGCGGCCAACGTTATTAAGTCTTTATAAATCAAAGAGTTGATAAAATAGGCCGTAGAGATGCGCAAATAAGCTGTAGCGATTTCGCTACAGCTGAACCTGTGAAAAAAAGCCTATGTGGATCAAAGCCTTGCATGGCACGCAAAAAACTAGGCTGTATCGATATCGTTACGCTGTAGCGCTTTCAGTACAGCCGATGTCGTTCTCAGACCTTATTCGGGATGCCGTACTTGCGCAGGCGATGGGCAATCGCCGTGTGGGAAGTCTGCAGGCGACTGGCCAGTTGGCGAGTCGAAGGGTAGCTGGTGTAAAGCGTTTCCAGCAGATTGCGTTCGAAGTCTTCCACCGCCTGCTCCAGGCTGTCGATTTCACCGTCGTTCTGGCGCGCTACTGAAGTGCCGGCGATGTCGAGGTCGCCAATGTCCACCAGGCTGCTTTCACAGATGGCTGCCGCGCGGAAGATCACGTTTTGCAACTGGCGCACGTTGCCCGGCCAGCGGTTGCCCAGCAGCGCCGGGTAAGTGCCGGGCGCCAGGCGGCAGACCGGGCGCTGGATCTGCGCGCAGGCCTGTTGCATGAAATAGCGGGCCAGCAACAGGATGTCCTGGCCGCGTTCGCGTAAGGGCGGTACTTCGACGTTAAGCACGTTGAGGCGATAGAACAGGTCTTCGCGGAACGTACCTTCGCCGACCATTTTTTCCAGGTCGCGATGGGTGGCGCTGAGGATACGCACATTGACCTTCACTTCACGGTCACCGCCCACGCGACGGAAGCTGCCGTCATTGAGAAATCGCAGCAGCTTGGCCTGCAGGTACGGCGACATCTCTCCGATCTCATCGAGAAACACGGTGCCCTGGTTGGCCAGCTCCATCAGCCCCGGCTTACCGCCGCGTTGCGCCCCGGTAAAGGCGCCCGGTGCATAGCCGAACAGCTCGCTTTCGGCGAGGTTTTCCGGCAGCGCCGCGCAGTTCAAGGCGAGGAAGGGCGCACTGTGACGCGCGCTGATCGCATGGCAGGCGCGCGCAACCAGCTCCTTGCCGGTGCCGGTTTCGCCCTGTATCAACAACGGTGCATCCAGCGCCGCCACCCGCTGGGCGCGGGCCTTGAGGGTGCGGATGACCGGGGATTCGCCGAGCAGCGCATCAAAGCCTTCGGCATGGTCATGGTGCAGCGCCGACAGTTGTTCGCCGATACGGTTGGGTTGGTAGAGGGTGAGCAGGGCACCGGCGTCGGTGATCGGTGTGGCGTCCAGCAGCAGGGTCTGCCCGTTGACGCTGATCTCACGCAGCGGCAAGCGGAAGCCGTGTTCCAGCAAGGTGTCGAGCAGCCCCGGGTCGTTGAACAGCTCGCTGATGCTTTCGCCAGCCGGCTCACGACCATAAAGGGTGATCAGCGCCGGGTTGGCCAGCAGGATCTTGCCCGCGCTGTCCAGGGCCAGCACCGGGTCGGTCATGGCGGCCAACAGGGCATCGAGTTGCAGGTGGCGACGTTGGCCGGGGAGGATGTCCACCACGGTTACCGCTTGCACGCCCTGCACGCTGAACAACGCGTCGCGCAGTTCTTCCAGCACGTCGGCGCTCAGGGTGGGGGCGTCGATGTAGACGTTGGGTGGCACCATTTCCACCGCATCCAGGTTGAGATTGCGCCCACCGAGCAAGGCCAGGACTTCCTGGGTGATGCCGACGCGGTCGATGAAGCTGACGTGGATACGCATGGGGCGCTAACAATTCTGGGAAGCGAGAGGCGGCAAGTATGCCTGAGAGTCGAAGGAGATCAAAAATGTGGAAGCGGGCTTGCTCGCGAATGCGGTCTGTTCTTACTGAACCCGGTGACTGACACTCCGCTTTCGCGAGCAAGCCCGCTCCCACAGTGGATCTGCGGCGTTCTTATTCCAGGTGTTCGGGCTTGACCGGATCGCCTGCCTTCACATCCAGTTGATGCCGCACATCCTCGAACATCAAGTCGTACTGCTTGTGCATCGAGCCGTTCAACACGGCGATCTTCGGCATTCCATATTTTTGCGCAATGTTCATCGCATGCCGCGCAAAGTCGAACGCCTGGTCCTTGGGCAAAAAGAACTCTTCCTTGAGGTCCTTGCCCTGTACCGAGCCATGCAGCTTGAACAGCATGCCCTTGCCTTCCTTGGGGTCATGGCTGACTTCATAGTCGATGCACAGGTTGTAGCTGTAGTCGTCCTTGTTGAGTGCGTGGCGTTCAACGTGCAGATGACCCGGTTCAAAGGTGGCCATAGGCGTCTCTCCTCTACTTCACAGATAGGTGATGCCAGGTTTTGCCGTGCTGATGCGCGTACCGGCGCTGCCCTGGACGATGGCTTCGATGTCCGAGAGTGAACCGATGACGGCGGTTTTGCCAGTCTGACGGGCGAACTCGCAGGCGGCTTGCACCTTGGGCCCCATGGAACCGGCGGCGAAGCCGAGTTTTTCCATTTCGTCGGGATGGGCCTGGTCGATGGCCTTTTGGGTGGGTTTGCCGAAGTCGATAAAAGCGGCGTTGACGTCGGTGGCGATCACCAGCAAATCGGCGTCCAACTGCGAGGCCAGCAGCGACGAGCACAGGTCCTTGTCGATTACCGCCTCAATGCCGCGCAGTCTGCCGTCTTCCCCGTACATGGTTGGAATGCCACCACCACCGGCGCAGATCACGATGGCACTCTTTTCCAACAGCCACTTGATCGGGCGGATCTCAAAGATGCGTTTGGGCCGTGGGCTGGCGACCACGCGACGGTACTTGTCGCCATCCGGCGCAATGGCCCAGCCTTTGTCAGCCGCGAGCTTTTCCGCTTCGGCCTTGGAATACACCGGGCCGATAGGCTTGGTCGGGTTCTTGAAAGCCGGGTCCTTGGCGTCCACTTCGACCTGGGTGAGCAGGGTGGCCAAAGGCACTTCAAAGTCCAGCAGATTGCCCAGTTCCTGTTCGATGATATAGCCGATCATGCCTTCGGTCTCGGCGCCGAGCACGTCCAGCGGGTACGGCGACACCTGGGTGTAGGCCGCCGCCTGCAATGACAGCAGGCCGACCTGCGGGCCATTGCCGTGGGCGATCACCAGCTCGTTGCCGGGGTGGATCTTGGCGATCTGTTCGGTGGCAATCCGGATATTGGCGCGTTGGTTGTCCGCCGTCATGGGTTCACCACGGCGCAGGAGGGCGTTGCCGCCCAGGGCTACGACGATGCGCATACAAAATGTCCTTCTGAAATTCATCGTTGTGAACGCGGTTAGCGTGGGAGGGGATTTGCCCCCTCCCACATTTGACCGTGTAGCCTTTAGATATCCGCCAACGCCGACACCAGAATCGCCTTGATGGTATGCATGCGGTTTTCCGCCTGCTCGAATGCGATGTTGGCCGGTGACTCGAACACCTCTTCGGTCACTTCCACGCCATTGGCCAGGTGCGGGTAACGCGCGGCGATATCCTTGCCTACCTTGGTTTCGCTGTTGTGGAACGCCGGCAGGCAGTGCATGAATTTCACGCGCGGGTTGCCCGAGGCTTTCATCATCTTGGCGTTGACCTGGTACGGCAGCAGTTGCTCGATACGCTCGTCCCACGCTTCTACGGGTTCACCCATGGACACCCAGATATCGGTGTGGATGAAGTCCACGCCTTTGACTGCTTCTTTCGGGTCTTCGGTGATGGTGATGCGCGCGCCGCTTTCCTCGGCAAACGCCTGGCATTGCTTGATGAAATCTTCGTGCGGCCACAGCGCTTTCGGCGCGCCGATGCGCACGTCCATGCCCAGCTTGGCGCCGATCATCAGCAGCGAGTTGCCCATGTTGTAGCGCGCATCGCCGAGGTAGGCGTAGCTGATGTCATGCAGCGGCTTGTCGCTGTGTTCGCGCATGGTCAGGGTGTCGGCGATCATCTGTGTCGGGTGGAATTCCGCAGTGAGGCCGTTGAACACCGGCACGCCGGCGAACTTGGCCAGTTCTTCGACGATTTCCTGCTCGAAGCCACGGTATTCAATCGCGTCGAACATGCGCCCGAGCACGCGGGCGGTGTCTTTCATGCTCTCTTTGTGGCCGATCTGCGACGACACCGGATCGATGTAGGTGACGTGCGCGCCCTGGTCATGGGCCGCGACTTCGAAGGCGCAACGGGTACGGGTCGACGTTTTTTCGAAGATCAGTGCGATGTTCTTGCCCTTCAGGTGCGGACACTCGGTGCCGGTGTATTTGGCGCGCTTGAAGTCGCGGGACAGGTCCAGCAGGTAGTGCAGCTCGCGGGTGGTGTGGTGCATCAGCGACAGCAGGCTGCGGTTGCGCATGTTGAAAGCCATGATGGATCTCCTTAATAGTCAATAGGGTCGCGGATGATCGGGCAGGTCATGCAGTGGCCGCCGCCACGGCCACGGCCCAGTTCACCGGCGCTGATGGTGATGACTTCCACGCCGGCCTTGCGCAGCAGGGTGTTGGTGGAAGTGTTGCGGTCGTAACCGATCACCACGCCCGGCTCCACGGCCACCACGTTGTTGCCGTCGTCCCACTGCTCGCGTTCGGCGGCGAAGCTGTTACCGCCGGTTTCGACGACGCGCAGGGCCTTGAGGCCGAGGGCGGCGGCGACGGTGTCGAGGAAGTTGGTTTTCTCGCGTTGGATGTCAATGCCATGTGGCTTGCTTTCATCCGGGCGCAGGGTGAACGGCACGATCTGGTTGACCACTTCGGGAAAGATAGTGACCAGGTCGCGGTCGCAGAAGCTGAACACGGTGTCCAGGTGCATCGCCGCGCGGGATTTTGGCAGGCCGGCAACGATGACTTTCTCCACCGCCTTGTTCTTGAACAGGTTGCGCGCCAGTTGGCCGATCGCCTGATGGGACGAACGCTCGCCCATGCCGATCAGGACCACGCCGTTGCCAATCGGCATCACGTCGCCGCCTTCCAGGGTGGAAGCGCCGTGCTCCTGGTCCGGGTCGCCGTACCAGATCTGGAAGTCGGCGTTGGTGAACTCCGGGTGGAATTTGTAGATGGCGGTGGTCAGCAGAGTCTCTTGGCGTCGCGCCGGCCAGTACATCGGGTTGAGCGTCACGCCGCCGTAGATCCAGCAGGTGGTGTCGCGAGTGAACTGAGTGTTGGGCAGTGGCGGCAGGATGAAACTCGAATGCCCTAGGAAATCGCGGAACATCTCGAGGGTCTTGCCACCGAAGCTGCTCGGCAGGTCATCGGCGGACACGCCCCCAATCAGGAACTCGCTGATTTTGCGCGGCTCCAGGCTGCGCAGCCAGGAGCTGACTTCATCCGCCAGGCCCAGGCCGACGGTGTTGGCGGTGATCTTGCGCTGCAGGATCCAATCCAGCGCTTCGGGGATGGCGACGATGTCGGTCAGCAGGTTGTGCATTTCCAGCACATCAATATCCCGCTCACGCATCTTGGTGACGAAGTCGAAATGATCGCGCTTGGCCTGGGCCACCCATAGCACGTCATCGAACAGCAGTTCATCGCAGTTGTTGGGGGTCAGCCGCTGGTGGGCCAAGCCTGGGGAGCACACCATGACTTTGCGCAGTTTGCCGGCTTCGGAATGTACGCCGTACTTCACTTTTTCCGTGGTCATTACAGATCCTCCGTTAAACACAAGTTACAAGGTCAGGAAGCCGTCGTAGAGCCCATAGGCTGCCACCAGGGCGCCAATGACCACTGCGGCGAAAATCAACTTCTCGACATTGGTGAAAATCGGTTTGCCCAGTTCACGCTTGGCCTTGGCGAACAGGATTGCGCCGGGGGCGTAGAGCAGGGCGGAGAGCAGCAGGTATTTGGTGCCACCGGCGTAGAGCAGCCAGATCGCGTACACCAGGGCGATCGTGCCGATGAACAGGTCTTTCTTGCGCTCTTTCAGGGCGTTTTCGTAGGTCTCGCCACGCACCGCCAGCAGCAGCGCGTAAGCCGCCGACCACAGGTAAGGCACCAGGATCATTGAGGTGGCGAGGTAGATCAGCGACAGGTAGGTACTGGCCGAGAACAGCGTGATCACCAGGAACAGTTGCACCATGGCGTTGGTCAGCCAGAGGGCATTGACCGGCACGTGGTTGGCGTTTTCCTTGCGCAGGAACTCCGGCATGGTGTGGTCCTTGGCGGCGGCGAACATGATCTCCGCACACAGCAGCACCCACGACAGCAACGCCCCCAGCAGCGAGATGATCAGGCCGACGCTGATCAGCATCGCACCCCAGTGGCCCACCACATGCTCCAGCACGGCGGCCATCGACGGGTTCTGCAGCTTGGCCAGCTCCGGCTGAGTCATGATCCCCAGGGACAACACGTTCACCAGCATCAGGAACAGCAGTACGGTGATAAAACCGATGACGGTGGCCTTGCCCACGTCGGAGCGTTTTTCCGCACGGGACGAGAAGATACTCGCGCCTTCGATGCCGATGAACACCCACACGGTGACCAACATCATGTTGCGCACCTGGTTCATCACACTGCCCAGGTACGGGTTTTTCACGCCCCAGATGTCAGCGGTGAAGATCTCCAGCTTGAATGCAAACAGCGCGATCAACACGAACAGCACCAGCGGCACGACCTTGGCGACGGTGGTCACCAGATTGATGAACGCGGCTTCCTTGATGCCGCGCAGCACCAGGAAATGCACGGCCCATAGCAGCACCGAGGCGCCAATCACCGCGGCAGGGGTATTGCCCTCCCCAAATAGCGGGAAGAAGTAACCGAGGGTGCTGAACAAGAGTACGAAGTAGCCCACGTTGCCCAGCCAGGCACTGATCCAGTAGCCCCAGGCGGACGAGAAACCCATGTAGTCGCCGAAACCGGCCTTGGCGTAGGCGTATACCCCGCCGTCCAGGTCGGGCTTGCGGTTGGCCAGGGTCTGGAACACGAACGCGAGGGTCAACATGCCGATGGCGGTAATCACCCAGCCGATCAACACGGCGCCGACATCGGCACTGGCGGCCATATTTTGCGGCAGTGAGAAGATCCCGCCGCCAATCATCGAGCCCACGACAAGCGCAACCAGTGCGCCGAGTCGAAGTTTTCCGGGAGATTCAGACATTGCATAACTCCAATGCAGGAGAAGAGAGACCACAGAATAATTCCGTGCGCTATTCAAACAGCTGACTCAGATCACTTCATTGGCACATTCCATTGTGAATTAATGATTCAGATTGGAAACTCGTGGGCGATGAAAGTCCTCGGAAAGACGCTTTGCAGAGCCGTCTCTCCCGTTTTTGGTTAATCATTTAGTCGACGCCATGGACGTTTGAAACTAGACCGTTTTTACGGATGTGCAAACTTTTTGACCACGGCTTAACAAAAGCACTATAAACATTAATGCAAGTGCACTATTTAAATTCTAAATAAGCCTAAACATGCCATTACGTTATGAGCCTGGCGGTTTTATCGCGGTCTCTAATAAACGCTAAACTCGCAGAGTTGATTAGTTGAGTGCACGGTTGTCATCTCACATTGTATTTACCCAGGAGTGTTAATGTCCCAGCCGGCCCAGAAACTTCGACTCAGCGCCCTGATCGCCCTGGTGGTGGGCTCCATGATCGGTGGGGGAATTTTTTCCTTGCCGCAAAACATGGCCGCGCGCGCCGAAGTCGGTGCCGTGTTGATCGGCTGGGCGATCACCGCCGTGGGTATGCTGACCCTCGCGTTCGTGTTCCAGACCCTGGCCAATCGCAAACCCGAATTGGATTCAGGTGTGTATGCCTATGCCAAGGCGGGTTTTGGCGATTACATGGGCTTCTCGTCCGCCTGGGGTTACTGGATCAGCGCGTGGATGGGCAACGTTGGTTACTTCGTGTTGCTATTCAGTACCCTCGGCTATTTTTTCCCGGCGTTCGGCCAGGGCAACACGCCGGTGGCCATCGGTTGCGCGTCGTTGCTGCTGTGGGCCGTGCATTTCCTGGTACTGCGTGGGATCAAAGAGGCAGCGTTCATCAACCAGATCACTACGGTCGCCAAGATTGTGCCGTTGCTGATGTTCATCGTGATCGCCGCCGTGGCGTTCAAGGCGGATATTTTTACCCGGGACATCTGGGGCCTGGGCAACCCGAAGATCGGCAGTGTGGTGGACCAGGTGCGCAACATGATGTTGGTCACCGTATTTGTGTTCATCGGCATCGAAGGCGCCAGTGTGTACTCGGCGCGGGCCGAGAAACGCTCGGATGTAGGCCGCGCCACAGTGATCGGTTTTCTCGGTGTGCTGGCGTTGCTGGTGCTGGTGAACGTGCTGTCCCTGGGGATCATGAGCCAGCCGGAACTTGCGCAATTGCAAAATCCGTCGCTGACCGGTGTGCTGGAGCATATCGTCGGCCCCTGGGGCGCGATGGCGATCAGCATCGGCCTGGCGGTGTCGCTGCTCGGTGCCTTGTTGTCCTGGGCGTTGCTCTGCGCGGAAATCCTCTACGCCACCGCCCATGACAAGACCATGCCGGCCTTCCTGGAAAAGGAAAACGCTAACCAGGTGCCGGTCAATGCGTTGTGGCTGACTAATGTGATGATCCAGCTCTTTCTGGTGATCACGCTGTTTTCCCACAGTACCTACACCACCCTGATCTACCTGGCTTCCTCGATGATCCTGGTGCCCTACCTGTGGTCGGCGGCCTATGCGGTGCTGTTGAGCGGACGTGGCGAAACCTACATGGGCGCCCGTGGCCAGCGCATGAGGGACTTGCTGGTGGCCCTGATTGCTCTCAGCTACGCCGTATGGCTGCTCTACGCCGGGGGCTTGAAGTACTTGCTGTTGTCGGCGCTGTTGTATGCGCCGGGCGTGATCCTGTTTGCCCTCGCCAAGCGTGAGCAGGGTCAGCCATTGTTCACCCCCATGGAAAAAGGCATTTTCAGCTGCGTGAGCGCTGGCGCAGGGCTGGCGGCGTATGGGTTGTACAGCGGAGCGTTGTCGTTGTGAGACTGGCGTATCAACCGCCGTATGACTGGGCGGCGATGGTGGGTTTTCTGTCGGCGCGGGCGATCTCCGGGATGGAGACGGTCGAGGTTGGCGTGTATCGCCGCAGTATCAGCCTAGGCGGGCAGCATGGCTGGATCAGCGTGGCAATGAGTGCCGGCGATGGGTTGGACGTGGTGGTGGATTTTCCAGAAACGGCGGCGTTGCCTGAGATCGAACGGCGCCTGCGCAACATGTTCGATCTGGACGCACAGCCCCAGTTGATCAACCCGCAATTGGCGGCGGACCCGTTGATGGCGCAACTGGTTGCAGCGCGCCCGGGCTTGCGTGTACCGGGCACCTGGGATGGCCTGGAGCTGGCGATTCGCGCGGTGTTGGGCCAGCAAATCACTGTGGTGGCCGCGATTCGTCTGGCGGGCAGGTTGGTGACGCAATACGGGCAGCCATTGGCAACGCCGCATGCCGGTATCACCCATGTGTTCCCCACCGCCGAGGTGTTGGCGGCGGCGGACCTGGCGACGCTGGGCATGCCCAAGGCACGTGGGCGCACGTTGTCGGGTGTCGCCCAGGCATTTCTGGATGATCCCCGATTGTTCGAACCCCAGGCCAGCCTCAAGGAGTCCGTGGCGCGGTTGGTGGCGTTGCCGGGGATTGGCGACTGGACGGCGCAGTACATCGCCATGCGCCAGATGCGTGAGGCGGATGCGTTTGCCTCGGGGGATATCGGGTTGATCAATGCGCTGGCGGCGTTGGAAGGTGGGTCGGTTTCCGCGCGACAGTTGCTGATGCGGGCCGAGGCTTGGCGACCGCTTCGGGCTTATGCGGCGCAGCATTTGTGGACGTCGTTGCAGCGGGCAGATTAAGAGTGCCTGTACTGGCCTCTTCGCGAGCAAGCCCCCACATTTTGACCGAGTACATCCATGGAATGCGGTCGAATGTGGGAGCGGGCTTGCTCGCGAATGCGGACTTAATGTCACCACTGAGGCCGGTGTGACCCCAATTCCCCTGCGGGTAGATCCCACTGCAACGGCGTGCCGCTGATGGTCACCGGCGGTAATAATCGATGCGCCTGGCCCCAGGCTGTCTGCTCCACGACCAAGCCTTGATCAGTAGGTTCCTCGGCGCGTAACGCTGGCTGTTTCGGCACTTGTCCAGCCTCCACCAACAAGGTCGCCGTACGCGCCAATGACAACCGCGCCGAACCACCCCGGCCGGACTTCAACCGTTCGCTGACCGCCTGGATCGCACTGGCCGCCATCAAGTACCCGGTGGCGTGATCCAACGCCTGCAACGGCAGGGGCACCGGTTTGTCCGCCTGTTTCCAGGCCATGCCTGCGGCGGCGATCCCGCTGCTCATCTGCACCAGGCTGTCGAAACCCCGGCGATTGCGCCACGGGCCGCTCCAGCCATAGGCGTTAAGGCTCACGTCAATCAGGCCGGGCGCGAGGGTTTGCAATGCGTCGGCGGTGTAGCCCAGCTGTTCCAAGGCATCGGCGCGGTAGCCGTGGAACAGGATGTCGGCCTCCTTGAGGAGAGTTTCGAAAACCTTTCGACCTTCCCGGCTTTTCAAATCCAGGCGGGCGCAGCGTTTGCCCAGGGTCATTTCCGGCACCACGCCGGGTTCGTTCCAGGTGGGTGAGTCGATGCGTAGCACGTCAGCGCCCAGGCCTGCGAGAAAGCGGCTGGCTACCGGGCCGGCCAACACGCGGGTCAGGTCCAATACCTTGAGGCCCGCCAATGGCCGCGCAACCGAGCCGAGCCAAGGCTTGTCGGTGGTTGTCACAAAAGTTTGGCGCTGCACCAGTTTCTCGGCATTCACCGCCAAACCTTGGGGGTGTGCCTGCCACGCTTGCCAGTCACGCATCTGCGCGGCGCAACCGCCCTCATCGACAATCGCCTGTTCCAGTTCGGCGGCGTTCCATTTAGCGACCTTGGCGGCCATTTCGGCTCGGTCGGTCACCTTTCCCAACACTCGTTCCGCGGCCGCACGGTGATGGGGCGCGTTGGTGTGCAGGCGAATCCAGCCATCGGCGCTGGCGTAGTCGCCGGCCACCGGGTCCCACAGGGGCGGTACTTGCCAGCCCACTGGACGCATCGAAGACGAGAACCAGAAGGACGCGAGGCGTCGGTCCACAGTGACGCTGGGCAGGCGCCCGGTCTGTTGCTGGATCAGCTGTGCCACGGCCTGCCCGGCGGCCCCGATGCTGGCGCTGGCCAGGTCGGTCACGGCGAAGGTCGAAGGCAGGGCGCCGGCTTCGGCAAAGGTCAGCGGCGTTTGCGGTAGATCGAGTGCGGCTTGGATGGGGGTCAGCAGGTCAGTCATCAAAGGCCCTCCGTAAGAGAAGGGCCACTATAGAAGATCATCAGGCCGGTGTGGCAACCCCAGGCTCCAACGGCAGGTCAATGCTGGCGATAAAGCCGCCGTCGGGGTGGTTGGCCAGGATCAGGCTGCCGCCATGGCGTTCGGCGGCGCGACGTGCAATCGCCAGGCCCAGGCCGTGGCCTTGTGCGGTCTGGCCGGGGGCGCGGTAGAAGGGTTCGCCCAGCTGGCTCAAGTGTTCGGTCTCAACGCCGGGGCCGTGGTCGCGCACGCTGATCAGGATGCGTTCGCCCAGACGCTGGGCCTGCAATTCAATCGCCTGGTTTTGTGGATTGAAGCGCTGGGCATTACGCAGCAGGTTGTCCACCGCGCGCTCGATCATGGTCGGCCAGCCTTTGAGGTGCAGGTCGGTTTCGGTGCTCAGTTGCACCACTTGGTCGGGCGCGCTCAGTTGGGCGTCCTTCTGCAGGGTTTTGAGCAAGGTGTTGAGATCGACCTCTTCGGCACTGGCGTTGTCGGCATCGACGCGGGCCAGTACCAGGATCTCGCTGATCAACGCTTCCAGTCGGTCGCATTCGAGGGTCAGGCGGGGCCAGAGTTTTTCGCGCTCTTCGGGGCTGGCGCGCTCGGCCAAGGCCAGGGCGATGCGCAAGCGCGCCAGGGGCGAGCGCAATTCGTGGGACACATCGCGCAGCAACTGGCGCTGACTGCCGATCAGGCTTTGCAGGCGTGCGCCCATGCGGTTGAAATCGGTGGCCAGCACGCCGAATTCATCACGACGGTTGGCCAGGCGCGCCAGGCTGTTCTGCTGGTAAGTGGTCTGGCCGAGGTCATGCACCGCGCCGCGCAAACGGCTGAGTGGACGAGTGATGGACAGTGTCACCAAGAGGCTGAACAGGGTCAGCACCACCAATGCAATCGCCAATGCACTCAGGGGCCAGAGCAGGCTGCTGCGGTGCCAGGCGTCGAGCTCCGGGTGAGGAATGCGGTAGATCAGCAGGTAGGTGTTGCCGGTTTTTTCGCTGGTGTACTCGGCGGTCAGGCGCCGCCAGGGCAGGTGGCCGTCCTGGCTGTCATTCTGGCGTGCTTCGAAGGCGGCGGCGCGGCGCGGAAAGGTACCGCGCACCACCGGCTCGCCGCTTTCATTCAGCACTTGCACGTCGATGTGGTACTGGCGTTTGCGCTGTTGCAGCAAATCCTGGGCAGCGTCCTCGCCCTGGGCTTCGTAGAGTTGGGTCCACTCTTCGGCCAGGTTATTGAGGCCGGGGTGACGGCTGAGAATCCAGGCATCTTGATTAAGCATATGCCCCAGCAGGATCGACAACCCGGCAACCAAGGCGATGGCCAGCCAGAAACTGGCCAGGATGCGCCAGAACAATGAACGCACAGGAAACCCTCAAACAGGAAAAGCCCAGCGGCGCGAGCCACTGGGCTGGGAGTGTTAACGCGTGGGCATTATTGCGCTTTTTGCGGCTGTTGCGCTTTCCAGGCCTGGAATTCCTTCCATTCGGCGCGGCGCTGTTCTTGCTGCTTGACGATCTCGTCGAACTTCTTCTGCTGGTCAGGCTTGAGGACCGCACGGATGTCCGCCCGGGTTTTCTGCTTGCCGGCGGCGATTTCGTCCTGCATGGCTTTCTGGTCAGCGGCGGGCAGTTTGTCCAGGTACTTCTTGGTCAGGTCTTTGCGAGCGTGCCATTGGTCGCCCATCAACTTGCCGATCTGCTCGCGCTGTTCCTTGCTCAGGTCCAGTTGGCTGAAGGGACCGCCTTTGCCACGTGGACCGTGTTCACCGCCGTGGCCCGGGCCACCCATCATGTGACCTTCCGGGCCGCCCATCGGGCCTGGGCCTTCGGGCATTGCCGCCATGGCAACGGTTGGCAGGGCAGCGGCGAACATCAAAGCGATAAGGGTCTTGCGCATGGTGATTCTCCTGTCTCTATTCCGGTGAGTCCGGATGTGAGTAGATTACGGAGATCAAGGTCAGCCGCCGTCAGGGGAGGGTAAAGGTTTGGTAAGGGCGAGGGCGGCAGCTTCAAGTGGCGAGCCGCAAGCTTCAAGTGAAGAGCTTTTGACTTGCCGCTTGGAGCTGAAAACTGACAGTTGCCTCAAAGGCTGTAGTAATAACCCCGGCTACGCAACGCCACGATCCTTGGCCGGCCATCCGGATGCGGGCCGATCTTTTTGCGCAGGTTGCTGACGTGCATATCCAGGCTGCGATCATAAAGGGTCAGCTTGCGACCCAGGGCGATCTGCGCCAGTTCTTGTTTATCCAGCGGTTCGCCGGGCTGGCGCAGCAGGGCTTCGAGCAGGCGGCTTTCGGAGACGGTAAGGCTGAATTCCTGTTCATCGATGCTGACCACGCCGCGCACCGGGCTGAAGCACAGGTCGCCCAGTTCGAGTTGGGTCGACACGGCTGTCGGATGGCTGCGGCGCAATACGGCACGCAGGCGGGCGGTCAGCTCGCGCGGGTCGCAGGGCTTGGCCAGGTAATCGTCGGCGCCCAGTTCCAGGCCGAGGATGCGGTCCAGCGGTTCGCCACGGGCCGAGAGCATCAGCACCGGCAACTCCGGGTGGTCGTTGCGCAATTGCTTGAGCAACTCAAGGCCACTGCCGTCTGGCAGCATCACGTCAAGCACCACCGCTGCCGGTGCGCTGTCGGCCAAGGCTTTGCGAGCGCTCAAGCCATCATGGCAGGCGCGCACCTGGAAGCCTTCCTGGCTCAACCAACTGGTCAGCAGCTCGCAGAGCTCCTGGTCATCATCTATCAGTAACAGCTCGCTCATGACTCACTCAATTTAGCCATTGTCGACGGCGACGGTGCCCCCCGCTGGCGAAGATTCCGCACAGCAAGGCGATCAGTGCGACGGCCCCGCCGGTGACAAACCACTGCTGTTGCTCGGTCAGCCATCGGGTCAAGGCACCGCCCTGTGTCTCTTTGAGTTGCTGGGCCAGGCGTTGGTTCTCTTGGCGAAGGCGGCTCAATTGAGCGCTTTCGCGGGTAGCCTCCGCAGTCTGCAGTTGCTTGCTCAATTCTTCACGCTGGCGTTCGCTTTCTTTCAAACGTTGCTGCAACTCGGTGATCTGGGCGCCGACACTCAAGGACAGGGGCGTGGAACTGCCGGTGTTCGAGGTTTCTTCAGCGTGGGCCGTAGCCCCGATCATGACCACTGCCAACAGACACAACTGACGTAAGCGCATCGGAACTCCTGATTCCACACGAATATTCAGAACGTTGTCGGCAGGTTACCGGGAATAATGAGCAATTAGGAGCGTGCCGGACTGAAATGGTTCGGCGCGACCGGAGTCAAGGCAGGACTTGCTTGAACGGCTTGATCACGACATCGGCGTAGACGCCCGCCGCGACATAAGGGTCAGCTTTGGCCCAGTTCTGGGCATCGGCCAGGGAGGCGAATTCGGCGACGATAAGGCTACCGGTGAAACCGGCATCGCCCGGGTCGTTGCTGTCCACCGCCGGGTGTGGGCCGGCCAGCACTATACGGCCTTCGGCTTGCAGCTGTTTCAGGCGCTCGACGTGGGCCGGGCGCACGGACAGGCGTTTTTCCAGCGAATTGGCAACGTCGGTAGCAATGATGGCGTAGAGCATGTCAGTCCTCGGTTTTTGGCGATGTAGGGTCGGTGTCATGCAGGTAGCGTGACAGGTAGATACCCTGGGCCACCAGGAACAGTACGGTCATGCCCAGGCTGCCGAAGACTTTGAAGTCGACCCAGTATTCCTGGAAGGTGAACGCCACGAACAGATTGGCGGCACCGCAGAACAGGAAAAACACGATCCAGGCCACGTTCAGGCGTGCCCAGACCGGCTCCGGCAGGGTCAGCGCATGGCCCATGATCCGCTTGATCAGCAGGCGATCACCGATGAAATGGCTGCCGATGAACGCCAGGGCGAACAGCCAGTTCACCACCGGGGCTTTCCATTTAAGAAAGGTCTCACTGTGGAAGGCCAATGTCAGGCTGCCGAACACCAGGCATGCGACCAGGGTCAACCATTGGCTTTTTTCCAGCTTGCGCTGGGAGATGAAGATAGCGCCATAGACCACGACGGAGCTGATGATAAGCACGGCGGTAGCGCTGTAGATGCCCCCGAACGTCAGCTCATGGCCGGCCAGATCGATGACCCTGGGGTCGAGTTTGTAAACGATGAAAAACAGCAACAGCGGGATGAAGTCGATGAATTGTTTCACAGTAAGAGCCAGAAGCTGGATGTGGCGGCATAATAACAAACATCCTTGGTAGCGAAAGCGCCAGCTGACTTGAGGTTACACATCCCCGTGAATGTTGATTTGCACTGCCACAGCACGGCCTCCGACGGCGCCCTGGCGCCCGCGGTACTGGTTGCGCGTGCGTTTGAAAAAGGCGTGCGAGTCCTGGCGTTGACCGACCACGACACCCTCGAAGGCCTCGACGAAGCCCGGGTCGCGGCCCACGGTCTAGGCATGCAACTGGTTAATGGCGTGGAATTGTCCTGCACCTGGGGCGGCGCCACCATTCATGTGCTCGGCTACGGTTTCGACCAGCAAGCCCCGCCGCTGGTGCAGGCCATCGCCGATTTGCACGATGGCCGCTGGCTGCGGTCCGAAGAAATAAGCCGCAAGCTCGGCCTCAAAGGTATGCCCAACGCCCTCGACGGCGCTCGCGCCATCCAGCAGGAGCTGGGCGACAGCGGCAATGCGCCGGCCCGGCCGCACTTTGCCGACTGGATGGTGCGTGAAGGTTTTGTAAAAGACCGTGCCGAAGCCTTTCGCAAATGGCTGGGCGCCGGCAAGCTGGGGGATGTGAAGCAACATTGGCCGACCCTGGAAGACACCGTCGCGACACTGCGGTCCGCCGGGGCCTGGGTCAGCCTGGCGCATCCCTGGCATTATGATTTCACCCGCAGCAAGCGCCGTAAGCTGATCAGCGACTATATTGGAGCGGGCGGCCACGCGATTGAAGTGGTTAATGGGCATCAACCTGCCGACCAGGTCGGCAGCCTGGCGATTCTTGCCCGCGAATTTGGTCTGCTGGTCAGCGCCGGCAGTGACTTTCATGGTCCAGGCGGCTGGTCCGAGATCGGCGAGTATCGCCAGGTCCCGGAAGATTTGCCGCTTTTGTGGGGGCGATTCAAGCATGACCCCATTATTGCCACCGTCTGAACAGGTAGAACACGTGAGTCAATTCTTCCAGATTCATCCGGAAAATCCCCAGGCGCGCCTGATTAAACAGGCCGTCGAGATCATTCGCGCCGGCGGCGTGGTGATCTATCCAACGGATTCGTCTTACGCCATCGGTTGCCAGATCGGCGACAAGGGCGCAGTCGAGCGGGTAAGACGCCTGCGTCAGTTGGACGACAAGCACAACTTCGCGCTGATCTGCAGCGACCTGTCCCAGTTGGGGCTGTTCGCCAAGGTCGACACCGGCACCTTTCGCCTGCTCAAGGCCCACACGCCGGGCCCCTACACCTTTATTCTCAACGCCACCCGCGAAGTGCCACGCCTGCTGCTGCACCCCAAGAAGCGCACCATCGGCCTGCGGGTGCCGGAACATCCCATTGCCCTGGCGCTGCTCGAAGAGCTGGGTGAGCCCTTGATGAGCGTGTCGCTGATCATGCCGGGCGAAGATGAGCCGTTGTACGACCCTTACGAAATGCGCCGCCTGCTGGAAAAGCATGTCGACCTGATCATCGACGGCGGCTACGGCGGCAATAAAGCCTCCACCGTGATCAACCTGGCAGACGGCGAGCCCGAAGTGATCCGCGTGGGGTGCGGCGACCCGGCCCCGTTCATGGTCGAGGCCTGAATGTCTGCCGTGGAAACTGTCGATAGCCAGGCAGGCGCCCAGCAGGAACTGCCATTTGCCATGGTGTATGGCCAGGCTGTCATGGAAATGCCCCTGGACCTGTACATTCCACCTGACGCCCTGGAAGTCTTCCTTGAAGCCTTCGAAGGCCCGCTGGACTTGCTGCTGTACCTGATCCGCAAACAGAACATCAACATCCTCGACATCCCGGTGGCGGAAATCACCCGCCAGTACATGGGTTATGTCGAACTGATGCAGTCGGTGCGCCTGGAACTGGCCGCCGAGTATCTGGTGATGGCGGCCATGCTCGCCGAGATCAAGTCGCGCATGCTGCTGCCGCGCTCGGAAACGGTGGAAGCCGAAGAAGACGATCCGCGCGCCGAACTGATTCGCCGTCTGCAAGAGTACGAACGCTTCAAGGCAGCCGCCGAAGGCATCGACGGCTTGAGCCGCGTGGGCCGAGACGTCGTAGTGCCCAAGCTCGATGCGCCTGAAGCCCGCGCACGCAAGTTGCTGCCGGATGTGAGCCTGGAAGAATTGTTGATGTCCATGGCCGAGGTGCTGCGCCGTGGCGATATGTTTGAAAGCCACCAGGTCAGCCGCGAGGCGTTGTCGACCCGTGAGCGCATGAGCGACGTGCTGGAGCGTCTAAAGGGCGGCGGATTCGTGCCCTTTGTCGAGCTGTTCACCGCCGAAGAAGGACGCTTGGGGGTGGTGGTGACCTTTATGGCGATCCTCGAATTGGTCAAGGAGTCCTTGGTCGAGCTGGTCCAGAATGAGCCTTTTGCGGCTATCCACGTGCGGGCGCGAGCCGAATAAAGAGCTGAATCGATGAATCTGACTGAACCCCGCGAACTGGCGCCGTTGTTGGAAGCTTTCCTCCTGGCCTCGGGTAAACCGCAATCCCTGGAGCGCCTGTTCGAACTCTTTGAAGAAGCCGAGCGCCCTGAGCCGCCGGTGTTCAAGAAGGCGCTGGAGATCTTGCGCAAGTCTTGCGACGGCCGTGCCTTCGAATTGCGCGAAGTGGCGTCGGGTTATCGCCTGCAGATCCGTGAGAAATTTTCCCCGTGGGTTGGCCGCTTGTGGGAAGAGCGCCCGCAGCGTTATTCGCGGGCGATGCTGGAGACCATGGCGTTGATCGCCTATCGCCAGCCGATCACCCGGGGTGAGATTGAGGACGTGCGTGGCGTGGCGGTCAACAGCCATATCGTCAAGACGTTGCTGGAGCGCGAGTGGATCCGCATCGTCGGTTACCGTGATGTGCCCGGCAAACCGGCGATGTTTGCCACCACCAAGGTGTTTCTCGACCACTTCAACCTGAAGAACCTCGACGATTTGCCGCCGCTGGCCGAACTGCGCGAAATGGAAGCCGAGCCGGTACTCGATTTCGACGACGCACCGGTTCCCGCGAGTTTGCAGGAATTGGCCGACGCCACCGCCGAGCCGGAAGAGCCGAAGGACGAGACCAGTTTCCATACGTTGTTGCTGGAATTGGACGACATGGAGCAGGGCATCAAGACCGACTTTGATGACTTGCTGCGTGATGGCGCCGCTGAACCTGAAGCTCAACCGAACGTTGAGGTTGAGTCTGAAATCGAAACAGAATCTGAGCCCGAGGAAGACATCCTCGGCGTAGCCGAAGCCCGGGAAAAACTCCTGGCCGCCGTCGCCGCCCTCGAACAGCCGCCACTGAGCGACGAAGAAGACGAAGCCCGAGCCCTGGCCGAAGCCATCGAAGCCGAACGCCGCCAGTTCGAAGATTGACGCTCCCACATTTGATCTCCATTGTCTGGGAGAAACCATGAGCTCCACCAAAGACCCGTGCATTAGCCTCTGTAAATTCAGCGATGACATCTGCGTCGGTTGCGGCCGCAGCAAGCGTGAGATCCGCGCCTGGAAGAAATTCGACAAAGCCGACAAGCGTAGCGTCCTGGCTAAGGCCGAGCTGCGATTGCTGGCCTTGGGCGCCACCGGTCGGCGGAAAAGCAAATGATTAGGGCGTTATCGACTAGTCTCTGATGCACAACACCCGCCATGCGCGTATGATTCGCGACCCTTTGCCGACCTATTCGGCCAAAGCCCCGCTTTCAACACTCTTCAGGCCACGCCTGAATCGACCCACCGGGAGGTGCTTAAGATGAACGACAAAGACCAGAACGACAGCCAGGAAATCGGCCCTGCAGGCGAAAAACTGCAAAAGGTGCTGGCGCGTATCGGCGTGGGCTCGCGCCGCGACGTCGAAGCCTGGATCACCCAGAAGCGCATCAAGGTCAACGGCGTCGAGGCCACCCTCGGCCAGCGCGTCGACCTGCACGATGCAATCACCATTGATGGCAAGGTCATCAAGCGTGAAGAGGCCGCCGAATCGGTGCGCCGCGTGATCATGTACAACAAGCCCGACGGCGAGATCTGCACCCGTGACGACCCGGAAGGCCGTCCGACCGTGTTCGACAAGATGCCAAAGCCGAAAGAAGGCCGCTGGATCAACATCGGTCGTCTGGACATCAACACCACCGGCTTGCTGATGTTCACCACCGACGGCGAACTGGCCAACCGCCTGATGCACCCTTCGTATGAGATGGACCGCGAGTACGCCGTGCGTGTACGCGGTGAAGTCGATGACGAGATGATCGAGCGCCTGAAGGCTGGCGTGGTGCTGGAAGACGGCCCAGCCAAGTTCACCGACATCAAGCAAGCGCCGGGTGGTGAAGGTTTCAACCACTGGTACCACTGCGTGGTGATGGAAGGCCGTAACCGTGAAGTACGGCGTCTGTGGGAATCCCAGGGCCTGGTGGTCAGCCGCCTGAAGCGCGTGCGTTTCGGCCCGGTGTTCCTGAACTCCGACCTGCCGATGGGCCGCTGGCGCGAAATGAGCCAGTACGAAGTCGATATCCTCAGCGCCGAGGTCGGCCTGACGCCGGTTGCGATGCCGCAGATGAACGCCAAGAGCAAAGACAAGCTTGAGCGTATGCAGCGCAAATCGTCGCGTCCTGTGGCGCGTACCGAGCGTGTTGCCCGCACCCTGCGCCCGGCGCTGAATGCACCGGCAACCGGCGGTCGTATCTCCCGTGAGCCGCAGATCGAAGGTGAGCGTCGCCCAACCGCGCCGTCGCGCCAGGAAGGTGAGCGTGCGCCACGTACACCGCGTCCGGCCCCGGCCGGTGGTCGCAGCAACCGGGGTGAAGCCGATCGCCCTGCTGACAACGCCAGTACCAAGCGTCCAGCCAAGCCGGCGGCGAACAAGCGCCCTGGGCCGAAACTGGTCGCGGACGAGCCGTCGGGCAAGCGTCGTGGCGCACCGGCCGGTTCGGGGCAGCGTCCTGGTTTTGGTCGCAAGAAGCCTTGAGAACAGCGGCGAGTTTTTAACTGCAAGCTGCAAGAGAAAAGCGTCGACCCTGACAGGTTGGCGCTTTTTTTTGCTTGAAGCTTATGGCTTACGACTTGTAGCTGGCCCTAAAACGCAAATCTCCCATCAAAAACCGGTTTGTCGTCTAGGGCCAAAGTCCCACTGGCAAAGATCAGGTCCAGATGATGGCTGCCTTTCTGCCCACCACCCAGGCCCAGGTGCAACCCGCAATGGCGCTCCTCGAACCCGGCGTTGCGCGCATACAGATCTTTCACCCCTTCGTTAGTGCCAATCCCCAGCTCCTCGACTCGACGGTTCGAAGGATTGGCATTCAGGTACTTGTTGAAATCATCCGCCAGCCCCGGCACATCGCTGGCTACGCTGCAGACAGTCGAGTTCTCGATCCATAGCTCCAGCGGCGACTGCAGCACTCCATATTTGCGCGCGAACGGAATGGTGCTGAGAAATGTACCGACAAACCGAACCTGGCCATTGATGGCCTCACTGTGGGTGGCGATCTCGCCGGGCGCCAGGTCATGGTTGCCGACTCCGTTGATATTGGTCCACTTCTTGATGCTGCTCATCGGCGCTTCCAGGCGTGAGCCGTGCTTGTCGGTAAAGCTCAGCACCGTGGCTTGGGACATGTGCCGGATCAGCGTGGCATTGAGGTCGGCAATGCGCTGGGGCTCGACGCTGAAGGTGTCGTAGAAGTAGTCGCCGTAATCCTTGAACAGTAGGGATTTTTTCCAGTGTTCGGCCATCACGCCTTGCAGTGCACGGATAAAGTCCGGGCCTTCGGCGCGTGGGTTGGGCAAGGTGGAGGAGTCGTAGAGAAACAGGTACAGATCGCAGGCTTCGATGGCCTCGGCCAAGCTGTCGCTGGCGGCCAGGTCCAGGCGCTGCACCTGGAAGTTGAAACGGGCGGCGCTGCTGTGGGTGATCGCCTGGGCGATGGCGTCGTAGCGCTCGGTATGGCCCAGCAATACGGTAGGGCAGTTCAGGCCGTTGAGGGCCGGATGGTGCGCGAGGTAGTAGAGAAAGTGTTCGACGGCGCGGGCCTTGTCCATGACGTGTTTCCTTCTGTGCCTTGGGTAAGGAGGCAGGTGCCGTGCACGGCACCTGCCGGATGCCTGCCGGTTTTAGAACGGCCACATCGCGGTGCCGAACGGCACAACGGCGTCGGCTTGCATCATTTCAACGGCGGCCTCATGGGTCGGCGCTTCAAACCAATCGTCAAGTTGCAGTTCGGTTTCCAGGTCTTTTTCCAGTGCTTGCATGGTGTATCTCCTAGAGGACGGTGTTTGAGAACGGCTTGCCAACGGGCTTCGCGGGCAAGTGGGAAGAACCTAGAAGAGAGTGTTTCAGAATGCAAAAAATTTATTGACACGGTTTCATTTGGATTTTTTGTTCTGTTTTTTCGGTTTGATTTTTTCTTGAGGAAATTCAGGTGGCTGCGAAGGCTAAACCGTCAGAAATTTCTGACCGACAATTTTTCTTCAGATCACGGCTGTAACGTTATTTTTCCGTGCTGTAACGATTAATTTACGTGTAAATGGCGAGATTCCTGGCTGTTTCTGCCCTGTAAGGTTTATCTGACAGAACGTCGCACACGTCTTTCGAGGGCGCCCCCAAGCTGTCGAGCGGTGTACAATCCGCCGCGTTTTACTGTGACTCCCTTGCGTAACCACGCAAAAGGCCAAGACCTCAGGGTTTACCCATCCTGATCACTCCGCCTGGCCACGAGCCGGACGGGTTCGATTTCGTCACAGATAAAAACAAACAGGTGACGCATGACCATTAGAAAGACGCTGTACTCCTGGTGCCTGCGCTGGGGTTTGAGCGGCGCTGCTTGAGTCGGTAATTCAAGGCAGCAACCTGCATTCAACATCATCAAACCTTGCGTGAGAGCCTTTTCATGAGTGTTCCCCCTTCCTCTTCAGGTGAGCTGAAACGCGGCCTGAAAAACCGGCATATCCAGTTGATCGCCCTGGGTGGCGCCATCGGCACCGGTCTGTTTCTTGGCTCGGCCGGGGTACTGAAGTCCGCCGGCCCGTCGATGATCCTGGGCTATGCCATCTGCGGCTTCATTGCCTTCATGATCATGCGCCAGCTCGGTGAAATGATCGTCGAAGAGCCGGTCGCCGGTTCCTTCAGCCACTTTGCCCACAAGTACTGGGGCGGTTTCGCCGGCTTCCTGTCAGGTTGGAACTGCTGGATCCTGTACATCCTGGTGGGCATGTCGGAGCTGACCGCTGTCGGCAAATACGTGCACTACTGGTGGCCGCAGATTCCGACCTGGGTCTCGGCCGCGGCGTTTTTCGTGCTGATCAACCTGATCAACCTGGCCAACGTCAAAGTGTTTGGTGAGGCCGAGTTCTGGTTCGCGATCATCAAGGTGGTGGCCATCGTCGGCATGATTGCCCTGGGCAGCTACCTGCTGGTCAGCGGCAGTGGCGGGCCGCAGGCCTCGGTGACCAACCTGTGGGAACACGGCGGTTTCTTCCCCCACGGCGTGGGTGGATTGGTGATGGCCATGGCAATCATCATGTTCTCCTTCGGCGGCCTGGAGATGCTTGGCTTTACCGCAGCCGAAGCCGACCAGCCACGCACTGTGATCCCGAAAGCGATCAACCAAGTGATCTACCGCATCCTGATCTTCTACATCGGTGCTCTGGTCGTGCTGCTGTCGCTGACCCCTTGGGACAGCCTGCTGGTGACCCTCAACGCCTCCGGTGACGCCTACAGCGGCAGCCCGTTCGTGCAGGTGTTCTCGATGCTGGGCAGCAACACCGCCGCGCATATCCTCAACTTCGTGGTGCTGACCGCGGCGCTGTCGGTGTACAACAGCGGCACTTACTGCAACAGCCGCATGCTCTTGGGCATGGCCGAGCAGGGCGATGCGCCTGAAGCATTGGCGAAAATCGACAAGCGCGGCGTACCGGTGCGCTCTATCCTGGCCTCGGCGGCGATCACCCTGGTGGCGGTGCTGATGAACTACCTGATCCCGCAACACGCGCTGGAACTGCTGATGTCTCTGGTGGTGGCCACATTGGTGATCAACTGGGCAATGATCAGCTTCTCGCACTTCAAGTTCCGCCAGCACATGAACCGCACCGGCCAGGTGCCGCTGTTCAAGGCGCTGTGGTATCCGTATGGCAACTATGTCTGCCTGGCGTTCGTGGTGTTTATCCTGGTGATCATGCTGATGATTCCGGGGATTCAGGTGTCGGTTTATGCGATCCCGGTGTGGGTGGCGTTTATGTGGGTGTGTTACCGCATCAAGAACAAGCGTAGTGCGCAGCGAACCTTGGAAGTGGCTGCTTCAGCAGTGAAGTGAGGCGTGCGTGAGATGAACCAAACCCGGCCATGCGCCGGGTTTGTTGTTTCAGGAATGGGCGCGCGCATTCGCGTATCCTTGGTTGCCCCCACAGAGGATCCCGCTGCCCATGCTGGTGATTTCCAACAACGTCCACCTGCCTGACGCCGAGATCGAGCTGACCGCCATTCGCGCCCAGGGCGCCGGTGGGCAGAACGTCAACAAGGTGTCGAGTGCCGTGCACCTGCGATTTGATATCCCCGCGTCTTCGCTGCCGGAGTTTTATAAGGAGCGGCTGCTGGCACTGCGCGACAGTCGGATCACCAGTGAAGGCGTGCTGGTGCTCAAGGCCCAGCAATACCGGACCCAGGAGCAGAATCGTGCGGATGCGTTGGAACGTCTGGTGGAGTTGATCCTCAGCGCCATCAAGGTGGAGAAGAAGCGTCGCCCAACCAAGCCGACCCTGGGCTCGAAAAAGCGTCGTCTCGAATCCAAGACCAAGCGCGGCAGTATCAAGGCCGGGCGCGGCAAGGTCGACTTCTAGTCGCCACGCGCCTCACGGGCCTTGGGTGCCTGACGGTACAGGTATACGCTCAGCAACAGACCACCGAGGGCGGCAAGGGCGGCGAACAGAAAGATCGACGCAAAGCCGAAGCCGGCTGCCACGGCCCCGGCGAGTGGTCCGGTGATGCCCAGTGACAGGTCGATAAACAGCGAGTAGGCGCCCACCGCCGAGCCGCGGCTGGACGCGGGCACCAGGTTGACGGCCTCAACCCCCAACGCCGGGAACACCAGGGAAAAACCAAAACCGCTTAACGCTGCGCCAGCCAGGGCCAGATTGGCATCCGGCGCCAGCCACAGCAGTAGCAGACCGAGAATCTCCACCGACAGGCAGGCAATCGCCACGCGAAAACCGCCGATCCGGTTGATCAGGTTGCCGAACAACAACCGCGCGCCGATAAAGCTGGCGCCGAACAGGCTCAGGGCCCACACCGCGTTATCCCAATGCTGGGTGGTGTAGTACAAGGTGATGAAGGTGGCAATGGTGCCAAAGCCAATGGAGCCCAAGGCCAGCGCGCAGCCATGGGGCAGCACCCGGCCCAGCACATTCATGAAGGGCAGGCGCACACCGGCTACAATCGGCGCGGCAACTTTGTTCCAGGCCAGCAACAGGCCAACGATTGCCAGCAGAATGATGCTGACGCCCATGCTCCAAAGTCCGAAATTTCTGACCAGCAACACGCCCAATGGCGCGCCGATAGCCAGGGCGCCATAGCTGGCGATGCCGTTCCAGGAAATGACTTTGGCGGTGTTCTGCGCGCCGACTCGACCGATGCCCCAGCCGATGGCGCCTGAGCCTACCAGGCTTTCTGCGCTGCCCAGCACCAGGCGACCGATCAACAGGCTGCCCAGGCTCAAGGCCGGCAGGCTGGAAAACCATGCCGCGAGCAGCATGAATACACCGCTCAGGCCGCAGCCGACCAAGCCGATCAGCACGGCGCGCTTACTGCCCAGGTTATCGATGATTTTGCCCGCATACGGGCGGCTCAGCAGGGTGGCCAGGTATTGCACGCTGATCACCAGGCCGGCAATCACCGCGCCGTAGCCCAGCTCACTGTGGACATAGCCGGGCAACACGGCCAAGGGAATGCCGATATTCAGGTAGCCGATGAAGGTGAACAACACGATGGAAACAACTTGCAGCGTGACCGCCACGGGGCGCTGGGTATCTGGCATGGGAGAGGTCCACTGTCGCGGCAGGTAAAGATAGGCTGCTAATGATACCGGTGGTTTGGCTTGGGAAGGGCGGTAAAACGCAAAAACCTCAGATCAAGAAGACGTCAGGCTTTCGGGGGGACGAGCAATTGGGTAGTGACCAGGGCCGCGAGGGCGTTTTCCTGGGTGCCGAAACGCTTGAGCAGCAGGGCTTGTTTGTCGGCGCTGAGACGGTTCCATACGTCGACCATCTGCAGGGCTGCATCGAGTACGGCGGTATCCGGGGTGTGGGTCATGGTGGGGATCTCGATTCATTCAGGCAGTGTGGAAAGCGCTCAAAGCTGCGCTTTCCACACGGTCTGGTACGGCGTCAGTCCTGGCTTTCGCTGTCGACTGGTTTTGCTTCTTTGGCCTCAGGCTGTTTGTCGCTGGCCTGCTGCGGTGTTGGCTGCTCTGTAGGGTGCAGGCTTGGGAAGGGGAGATTAGGTATCTCGTGCATCGTCGTCGCTCCTCGCAAGGTCTGTTTTTTCAATCGCAGGTGATTCCGCGCTCTCAAAAAGCCTTGGCAGGATACAGCACTGCAAATGACAAAAAGATTTTAATGTCGACAGGTGGATGAACTTTCATCGTTTAAACGGTCGTTTGGCTAAAACGGCACCTTGCCCAGAATCATGTCTCGATACATCACAAAATCCCCCAAAAGGCTGTAGAACGGGTGCTGAAACGTTGCCGGGCGGTTCTTTTCGAAGAAGAAATGGCCGATCCAGGCAAAGCTGTAACCGGCAATCGGCAAGGCGATCAACAAGACCAGCGAACCTCTGCCGATGGCGTACGCCAAAATACCAATCACCAGCGTGGTGCCGATAAAGTGCAGGCGTCGGCACGTGCTGTTGGCGTGTTCAGCCAGGTAGTAAGGGTAAAACTCAGCAAAGCTGTTGAATCGCTTGACGTTTTCCACAGTGACCGGCCCTTTGATTGTTGTGCCGCCCAACAGATGTTCGGCGGGGAGCTTATTTGAGTCTAGAGTGATCAGTGGTAACAGCCAGTGACAATAGATGCCACTTTAGTATCCTTGGCTTCCTGGCTGCTGTTTGAGCCTGCTTTATTAAGAAGACGCCATGAGCGAACGAACAACTTCTGCAAGCTGGGCGAAGGGGATAGTCAAGGCATTGGAAATGGACGGCCTGGATTGCCGCGCGCTGTTCAAGCAGCTCGGCCTGGACTACGCCGCCCTGGATGATCCTGATGCGCGGTTTCCGCAAGACTCCATGACCCGGCTGTGGCAGCGGGCGGTAGAGTTGTCGGGCAACCCGGCGATCGGCCTGAACATGGGCAAAGTGGTGCGCCCGGCATCGTTTCATGTGGCCGGTTATGCACTGATGTCCAGCAACACGCTGGCTGAAGGCTTTATGCGTTTGGTGCGCTATCAGCGGATCATCGCCGAAAGTGCCGACCTGAGTTTCCGACTGATCCCCGAAGGTTATGCGCTGATTCTGACGGTGCACGGCGATCACTTGCCCCCCACCCGGCAAAGCGCCGAAGCCTCGTTGGCCAGTGCCCTGGCGCTGTGCGGATGGCTGACCGGGCGCACGTTGCAGCCACGCAAGGTCGTGTTGCAAGGTGAGCAACCGGCAGACCTGGCCCCCTACAGACAAGCCTTCCATGCGCCGCTGGAATTCAACGCGCCTTATGACGCGCTGATCTTCGAGCGGGCTGACATGGATGCGCCGCTGCCCACGGCGAACGAGGCCATGGCGCTGTTGCATGATCGATTTGCCGGTGAATACCTGGCGCGTTTCTCTGAAAGCCGCGTGACCCACAAAGCGCGGCAGGTGTTGTGCCGCCTGTTGCCCCAGGGCGAGCCCAAGCGTGAGGTGGTGGCCCAGACGTTGCACTTGTCCCAGCGCACCTTGCAGCGGCGATTACAGGAGGAGGGCACCAGTTTTCAGACCCTGCTCGACGACACCCGACGCGAATTGGCCGAGCAGTACCTGGCGCAGCCGAGCATGACGTTGTTGGAAATTGCCTACCTGCTGGGTTTTGCCGACCCGAGCAACTTTTTCCGCGCGTTTCGCCGCTGGTTTGATGCCACGCCCGGTGAGTACCGGACGCGATTGCTTGAAGTGTCGAGCGTCAGTGGCGCCAAAACGCCGGGATACACAGAACAAAGACCGTGATGATCTCCAGCCGGCCGAGCAGCATGCCCAGCGACAGGATCCACTTGGCCGCATCCGGCAGGCTGGCGAAATTGCCCGCCGGGCCAATGGTCTCGCCCAGGCCCGGGCCCACGCCCGAGACGGTACTCGCGGCACCGGTCAAGGCAGTCATCCAGTCCAGGCCGAGCAGCGACAAGGCCAGGGCAATGGCGCAGATGGTGATGGCGAAGAAGAACGAAAAGGTCAGAATCGAGCGTACGATTTCTTCGTCAAGACGGTGGCCGTTGTACTTCTGCTTGATCACCGCGCGCGGGTGAATCAACTGGTTCAAGTTGGCCTTGAGCAGGATATAGGCGACCTGGAAGCGGAAGATCTTGATCCCGCCCGCCGTGGAGCCCGAGCAGCCACCGATGAAGCCGAGGTAGAAGAACAGCATCAGTGAGAAGTTGCCCCACAGGCTGTAGTCCCCCAATGCAAAACCAGTCGTCGTCACCACCGAAGTGACGTTCAGTGCCACATGGCGCAGCGCGTCCAGCCAATGCAGGTTGGTGGTCCACCAGTACCAGGTGCCAAGCACCAGCCAGGTCACGATCAGCAAGCCGAGCAACCCCTGCACCTGCTGATCCTTGATCAACGCCTTGCGGTTGCCACGCAACGTGGCGACATACAGCGCGAACGGCAAGCTGCCGAGGATCATCACCACCACCGCCACCCAGTGCACCGCCGGCTGTTTCCAGTGCGCCAGGGACTCATCTGAAGTCGAGAACCCACCGGTGGAAATTGCCGACATCGCGTGGTTGATCGCGTCGAACAGTCCCATCCCGGCCCACCAGAACGCCAGGCTGCCAAAGATGGTAATGCCCACGTAGGCCGCCACGATCAGCCGCGCCACCATGTGTGAGCGGGGCATGACTTTTTCCGAACGGTCCGAGGATTCGGTCTGGAACAGGCGCATGCCACCAATGCGCAGCAGCGGCAAAATCGCCACCGCCATGCCGATGAAGCCGATGCCGCCCAGCCAGTGCAGCAGCGAACGCCACATCAGGATGCCCGGCGACATGGCATCCAGGCCGCTCAATACCGTGGAACCAGTGGCGGTAATGCCGGACATGCTTTCAAAGAATGAGTCGGTGTAGCTGATGTGCTGGGTCAGCAGAAACGGCAGCGCGGCGAAGATACACACCACCACCCAGCTTGTAACTGTGAGCAGGTACATGTCCCGCGGGCGCAGGTGCACATGCTCGGGACGGCCGGGGATGACCAGCGCCAGGCCGGCGATAAAAGTGATCATGCTGGCCCACAGGAACGAGGGCAGGTCGCTGGTGCGTTCGAAGATCACCAGGGTTGCCATGGGCACGACCATCGCGATCGCGAGGGTGATCAGGAAGATGCCGATGATGAAACCGATGATGCGCAGGGTCGGCAACGCCATGAAATTCGCTCGAGATAGGGCAGAGGCGCCATTCTACCTGGGGTGCGGGGCATGTAAACCGTCCATGAAAAAGGCGACCCTAAGGTCGCCTCATTGAACTCGGTACTGATCAGAATTCGTGATCAGCGCTGTCCGGGTTCAGGTCGCTGATGCCCAGCTTGCCCGCCGCCGCTTCGATCGAACCGGTCTGCTTGACCAGGGCGGCGATGGCGTCACGTACGATCTGGTTGCCGGCATCGTTACCGGCAGCGATCAGTTGGTCGTAGTGCTCACCCTTGTCTGCGTGGTCAACCATGACCTGGATCTTCGCTTCGGTCGCTGCCAGGTCCGCTTTCAGTG